>CALCZN010000091.1:0-9019 GCA_937903095.1 uncultured Burkholderiales bacterium | reverse complement strand
AGGGGTTGATCGGAGCCAGCGTGGAGCGCGTCGAGCGCGGCACGAAGCTGGTCGACCGCGCCGGCGCGACGATGCAGGACGTGGTCGCATCGATCCGCAGCGTCACCGACCTGATGGGCGAGATCAGCAGCGCGAGCTCCCAGCAGAGCGCCGGCGTGTCGCAGGTGAACGAAGCGGTGAGCCAGATGGACCAGGCGACGCAGCACAACGCAGCGCTCGTCGAGGAGAGCGCGGCGGCCTCGGCGAGCCTCGAGATGCAGGCGCAGGAACTGCTGCGCGCGGTCGCCGTGTTCCGTCTCGACGCGGACGCGTCGCCGCTGCACGCTGGCCGTCCGGCCGCGGCGTCCTTCGCCGGCCCGCCTGCAGATGCGGCCGCGATCGGCGTCGAACGCCGGGGACCGGACCGCGCGACGAACGTCTCGCGCCTTCCGGCGCGCACGGCGGCTGCCGACGGCGAGCACGCGATGCGCAACGACGACGCCACGGCCGACGAATCCCCTCGTGCGATACGCGCCTGAAAGAGGAAAACGATGCCCCGAACCGACCTGAGATTCCTGATCGTCGACGATTTCTCGACGATGCGAAGGATCGTGCGCAGCCTGCTCAAGGAGATGGGCTACCAGAACGCCGACGAAGCCGAGGACGGCCAGGCGGCGATGGCGAAGCTGCGCTCGCAGCCCTTCGATTTCGTCGTGTCCGACATCAACATGCCGAACATGAACGGCTTCGAGCTGCTGCAGGCCATCAAGGCGGACGACGCACTCAAGCACCTGCCGGTGCTGATGGTCACCGCCGAAGCACGCAAGGAAGACATCGTGCAGGCCGCGCAGAGCGGCGCCGCCGGCTACATCGTCAAGCCCTTCACCAAGGCGACGCTCGAAGAGAAGATCGGCAAGATCATGCAGCGCTACGCCGCGGCATGAGCCCGGCGTCCGGCACAACAACGAGAACGAAGAAGCGGAGCGAAGAACCCTCATGAACCATGCGCGAACCGAGAGCCGGCCGGCCGTCGAGCCGGAAGTCGTTGCCGAGATCGCCTCGCAGGTGTTCCAGCAGCTCGGCCACCTCACGCGCGAGCTGCACGACTCGCTGCAGGAGGTGAGCGTGATGTCGCGGCTGCAGAGCGCGGTCAGCGGACTGCCCGACGCGCGCAGCCGGCTCGACTACATCGCGCGCAAGACGGGCGAAGCGGCCGACAGGGTGCTCAACTCGGTGGACCAGGCCAAGCTCGAGAACACGCGGGCCGGCGAATCGACGCGCCGCATCGCCGAGTCGATCCAGGTCGACCCGGTGCGCGCGGTCGCCAGCGGCGCGCTGCTCGGCTTCGTGCAGGAGATCGACGAGGCGATGCAGCGCGTGGACCGGCACCTCACCGACATCATGATCGCGCAGGACTTCCACGACCTGACGGGGCAGGTGGTCGCGAAGGTCGTCGCGCTGGCGAGCGATCTCGAGGACAACCTCGTGCGGCTGCTCGTCCAGGTCGCGCCCGCGACCGTTTCGGGCCCGGCCGACGCCGAGGCGCTCGCCGGACCGGTCGTCGATGCGCGCGCTCCGGACGTCGTCTCCAGCCAGGGCGAGGTCGACGACCTGCTCGCCAGTCTCGGGTTCTGAACGGCGCCGGAGGCTCGAGCGTGCGCGAGAGGATTCGCGTCGACCGACTCGAGATCGGCATGTACGTCGAGTCGCTGTGCGGGAAATGGATCGATCATCCTTTCTGGCGCACGCGCTTCCTGATCCGCGACGAGCGCGACCTGGCGTCGCTGCGCGCCAGCGGCGTGGCCGAGTGCTGGATCGATCGATCGAAGGGCGTTGCCTGCGCCGCCCGCCCGGCCGAAACGGTTTCGCAGGCCGCGCACGACGGCGCCGGCGAAGTCGCGGAGGCCGGAGCCGGGCCCGGCGAGCCGGCCGGCGGCATGCCGGGCGACGAGCCCGCCGAGCCGGCCGGCGGCACGCCGGGCGACGAGTCCGCTCCGCGCGTGCGCTACGAGGAGGAAGTCGAGCGTGCCGCAGTCGTCTGCGCGCAGGCCGCGCGCGCCACGCAGTCGCTGTTTCGCGAGGCGCGGCTCGGCCGCGCGATCGAGTTCGAGCGCTGCGCCGAAGTTGCGCAGCAGATCGCCGAATCGGCCACGCGGCATCCGGCGGCGCTCGTCTCGCTGGCGCGCGTGCGCACGCACCACACCTACACCTTCATGCATTCGGTGGCCGTCTGCGCGCTGATGACCTCGCTGGCGCGGCAGCTCGGGTTCGACGAGGCGGCAACCCGCGATGCCGCGCTGGCGGGGCTGCTGCACGACCTCGGCAAGGCCGGCATCGGGCGGGATCTCCTCGACAAGCCCGGCCGGCTCGCCGACGAGGAGTTTGTTGCAATGAAGAAGCACCCCGAGATCGGACACCGGATGCTGCGCGACAACTCGGCGACGAACGAGATCGTGCTGCTCGCGTGCCTGCATCACCACGAGCGTTTCGACGGCAACGGCTATCCGGCCGGCCTTGCCGGCGAGGCGATCCCCTACGCTGCACGGCTGAACGCGGTATGCGACGTCTACGACGCGATCACATCGACGCGCGCGTACAAGCAGGCGTGGGATCCCGCCGAGTCGATCGCGAAGATGGCCGCGTGGACGAAGGCCGGGCAGTTCGATCCCGCGGTGTTCCGCGCTTTCGTCAACATGCTCGGCATCTATCCGGTCGGTTCGCTCGTGCGGATGAAGTCCGAGCGGCTCGCCATCGTCGTCGACCAGAATCCGCGCCTTCCGGCGCAGCCCTGCGTCAAGGTGTTCTGGTCAGCGCGCAGTTCGGTTCCCGTGCGCCTCGAGCGCATCGACCTGTCGGCCCCCGGCGTCGCAGACCGCATCGTCGCGCGCGAGTCGAACGCGCAGTGGGGCTTCCGGCACCTGCCCCAGCTGCTGATCGGCGAGGAGACGTACCGCAGGTTCGCGGGGGCGTAGCTCGGTTCGCCCTCTGTTAGCCCTCAGTTCGCTTTCAGCTCGCCCACGCCGCCAGCAGGCGCTCGATCAGCAGCGCGAAGGGCTGCTGCATCAGCGGCATGGCCAGGGTGAGCAGAACGAGCCCTGCGCCGATCGTCACGGGAAAGCCGATCGCGAAGATGTTCAGCTGCGGTGCGATCCGCGAGACGACGCCCAGGCCGAGGTTGACGAACAGCAGCAGCGCCATGAACGGCAGCGCGATCATCACGCCGAGCTCGAAGACGCCGGCACCGAGCGGGGCCGGCTGCATCCGTCCGATCCAGTCGCCGAGCATCGTCGCCGGGGGGACCACGTCGAAGCTGTGCACGACGGCGGCCACGAGCAGCACCGGTCCGTTGATCGCGACGAAGGCCCACAACGACAGCGTGTTGAGCAGGCGGCTGACACCGTTGACCTGGCCGCTGTCCGGATCGAAGAAGCCCGCGAACGAAAGGCCCATCTGCAGGCCGATCGTCTCGCCCGCCACTTCGACCGCGGCGAGCACGACGCGCGCGACGAAGCCGATCGCGAAGCCGACGAGGGCCTCTCCCGCCACCGCAAGCCAGCCGGCGGGCGACGCGATGTCGAGCGCCGCGGCGGGCGGGATCAATGGCGCGACGAGCGCGGCGACGGCGAGCGAGACCGCAACGCGAAGGCGCACGGGCACCGAGCGCTGCGAGAGGATCGGCGCGCTGGTAAACAGCCCGAGCACGCGGAAGAACGGAAGCAGCAGCGCGCCGAGCCAGGCGAGCAGCTGCGTCTCGCCGACCGTGATCACGGCACCGGCGAGCCGAGGATGGCCGTCGGAATTCCGACGAGGACGCGCTGCAGGTAGTCGACGAGCAGCGCGAGCATCCACGGCCCCGCGATCATCAGCGTGACGGCGATCGCGACCAGCTTGGGCAGGAACGACAGCGTCGCTTCGTTGATCTGCGTGAGCGCCTGCAGGACGCTGACGACCAGCCCCACCGCCAGCGCGGCGAGCAGCACCGGCGCGGCCGCCGCGAGGAGGATCTCGAGTCCCTGGCGGCCGAAGCCGAGCACCGATTCGGGCGTCATTGCGGCGTCATCCGAAGCTGGTCACGAGCGAGCCGATGAGCAGGTTCCAGCCGTCGGCGAGCACGAACAGGATCAGCTTGAAGGGCAGCGCGACCAGCACCGGCGAGAGCATCATCATCCCCATCGACATCAGCACGCTGGCGACGATCAGGTCGATCAGCAGGAACGGCACGAAGACCATGAAGCCGATCTGGAACGCCGTCTTCAGCTCGCTGATGACGAAGGCGGGGATCACGATGCGCATCGGCAGCGCCTCGTCGTCCGACGCCGGCTCGTAGCGCGCGATGCGCGCGAAGAGCGAGACGTCGGTTTCGCGCGTCTGCCTCAGCATGAACTCGCGCAGCGGCGCACTCCCGCTGGCGAGCGCCTGCTCCATGTTCATCCGCTGCTCCGACCAGGGTTTGTACGCGTCGGCATAGAGGCGGTCGAAGGTCGGCCCCATCACGAAGAAGGTGAGGAAGAGCGCGATGCCGACGAGCACCTGGTTCGGCGGGCTGGACTGCAGGCCGAGCGCCTGGCGCACGAGCGAGAGCACGATGATGATGCGGGTGAAGCTCGTCATCAGCAGCAGCATCGCCGGCAGGAACGACAGCGCGGAGAAGAGCAGCATCGTCTCTACCGGCACCGAATACGTGGTGCCGGTGGGGCCGCTCGAGCTGTTCAGGGTGAGCAGCCCCTGCTGCGCCTGCGCGGCGGAGGCGGCGAGCAGCAGGGCTGCCGCGAAGACGCGACGTGCGCCTGCGAGCGCCGCGTCGCGTACGCGCGAGGCGGCGGCTTCAGCGGTTGCGGGTCGCACGATGCGAGAGGGAGCGAAGAACGTCGCCGAAGCCGGTGCCCGCGACCGGCACGGCCTCGGGATCGACGCCGGCCGGGGCCTCGTCGAGCTCGGCGAGAGTGGTGATCGACTGCGCGGTGATGCCGACGACGAGCCATTTGCGATCGGCGCGCACCAGCGCGATGCGTTCGCGCGCGCCGACCGGAACCGCTGCGACGATGCCGAGTGCCGCGCCGCGCGCGCCTGGCGACGCGGGGCCGCGGCGCACGAGCCACGCAGCCAGCGGCAGCGCGCCGAGGATCAGCGCGAGCGCGACGAGCGACGGCCACGTGGAGGTCATCGGCTCAGCCGCGGTTGATCCGGCGCACCCGCTCGTTCGGGGTGACGATGTCGGTGAGCCGGATGCCGAACTTGTCGTTGACGACGACGACTTCGCCCTGCGCGATCAGGCAGCCATTGACGAGAACGTCCATCGGTTCGCCGGCGAGCGCGTCGAGCTCGATCACCGACCCCTGCGCGAGCTGCAGGATGTGCTTGATCGGAATCCGCGTGCGCCCGAGCTCCACGGTGAGCTGCACCGGGATGTCGAGGATCATGTCGATGTCGTTGCGCGCATCGCTCGTCGTGCCCGACAGCCGCGGAAAGAGCTGCGATGCGTCGCCCGCGCTCTCCACCGTGGTCACGCCGGCGGACGCGCTGGCGCTCGCGGCGTGCGCAGCAGCCGGGCCGTTCTGCTCGGCGAGCGCTGCCGCCCATTCGTCGTCGACGGCGTTCGCCGCTGCGTGCGGGTTATCGGTCGTCATGCGCAACTCCGGGTTCGTCCTGGCCGGTGAGAAAGGATTGCACCTTGATCGCGTAGCGTCCGCTGGAGACGCCGTAGCGGCATTCGAAGACCGAGACGCCGTCGACTTTCGCCACCAGCGTCTCGTTCAGGTCGAGTTCGATGAAGTCGCCCGCTTTCAGATCGATCAGGTCGGCGACGCTCGCGCGCGCGTGGCCGAGCTCGGCCACCAGCTCGACCTCGGCCGACTGGATCTGCTGCGAGAGCTTGACGACCCAGCGACGGTCGCTCGTATGCGAGTCGCCGGCGAGCGTCGAGTACAGCGTCTCGCGGATCGGCTCGAGCGTCGAGTACGGAATGCACAGGTGCATCGCGCCGCCGACGTTGCCGATCTCGAGATCGAAGCGGGCGGTGACCACGATCTCCGAGGGCGTCGCGATGTTCGCGAACTGGGGCTGCATCTCCGAGCGCGTGTACTCCAGCTCGATCGGATAGACGCCCGACCACGCCTTGCGGTACTCGCCGCAGACCACCTCGAGCATGCGCTCGATGATCCGCTGCTCGGTGGCCGAGAAGTCGCGCCCCTCGATGCGCGAATGCACGCGCCCGTCGCCGCCGAACAGCGAGTCGACGATCGCGAAGACCAGCTGCGGCTCGCAGATCAGCAGGCCGGCGCCGCGCAGCGGCTTGACCTGCATGATGTTGATGTTGGTGGGCACTACGACGTCGCGCAGGAACGCCGAGTACTTCTGCACCTTCACCGGCCCGACCGAGATCTCCGGGTTGCGGCGCATGAAGTTGAACAGCCCCACGCGCAGGTTGCGCGCGAAGCGCTCGTGCACCAGCTCGAGCGTGGGCATGCGCCCGCGGACGATGCGTTCCTGCGTCGCGAGATCGTAGGGCCGGATGCCGTCGGCCGATTCGCTGCCGTCCGTCTCGGGCGTGTCGCTCGAGCCTTCGAGCAGCGCGTCGACTTCGTCCTGCGAGAGGAATTGTCCCGCCATCATCGTTCGTGCTCCGCGGCCCGCCTCGTCCCGCTCACTGGACGATGAAATGCGAGAAGTGCACGGCGGCGATCGGCTTCGGCCGATCGGCGTCTTTCGAGCCGGACCAGCCGAGCTCGGCGGCCGTGCCGTCGGCGATCTGCGCGGCGAGCTGCTTCTTTCCGTCGAGCGTGAGCAGCTCTTCGCTCTTCTTCGACGACAGCAGCAGCAGCACCGAATTGCGCACCGACGGCATCACGGCGCGCAATGCCTTGTCGACGTGCTCGTCGGCGACCTCGAGGGTCACGCCGACCTGCGCGAAACGCTCGCCGCCTTCGTCGGCCAGGTTCACGGTGAACTGTTCGAGCGAGACGAAGATCGGCTCGCGTTTCTTCGCCGGAGCCTCGGCTTGTGCGGTGTCGGCGCCGCCGAGGAACCGCGTGGCGGCGACTGCGCCCCCGGCGAGCGCGACCGCCACTATGGCGATCAGCGTCCATTTCTTTCCCCGGCTCGCGCGCGGGGCTACGGCTGCTGCTGCGGACGCTGCTTCGGACATCGGTGCTCCGGCTGGAATCGATCTGTCGGTTCGCGCGGACGCTTCAGACCCGACGCGACGGAGTCGATTCTCGGCCGTGGAGCCGCGCTGCAAAGCGCGATAAGAGAGGTCGCCGCGGCGCTATTCGCGCCGCGTCGTCAGGCGTAGACGTCGAGCAGGCTGCGACGCAGCGCGATGCGCCGTGCGTCGCCGGCGGCGTCGCGTCCGTCGGTGGCCGGGGCGGCGCCGCTGCGCGAGAGACCGCCGTCGGCGCTCGCGCCCGCATTCCCGTCCGCGCCGGCTTCGGCATACGCGCCTCCGTCGGAGACGCTGGTGTCGCCGAGCGTCAGCCCGCGTTCGGCGAGCAGATCCTTCAGGATCGGCAGCGACTGTTCGATCGCCTGGCGTGTCTCGGGTTGCGCGGCCGAGAACGCGACGCGCGTCGATTCGCCGTTCAGCGTGAGCTCGATGCGCACCGGCCCGAGATCGGGCGGCTGCAGCTGGATCTCCGCGCGTTCGACGCCGGCGGCGCCGAGCATCGCGACCTCGGCCGCGAAGTGGGCAGGAAATGCGGCTGCGTGCAGCGGTGTCGCGATCGCGGCGGCGTGCAGGGTCGGCGCGTGCGTCGGCGCGTGCGCGGATGGCGCCGATGCACCGCGCGGCGATTCGAAAAGACCGGCGCCGCTCGCGGAGGCGGTGCGCGCCTGAGCCAGCTGTGCAGCGAAATCGTGCGACGCGCGCGCGGCGGCGGCATCGGAGGAGGATGCAGCGGAGGCGTTGCCGGCGGAGTCGACCGAAGCATCGGCGCCGAAGAGGGTCGACGCCGGCGCGTTGTTCGTGCCCGCGTCGACCGCATCGGCGTCGGCGCCTGCGTCGGCGCCTGCGTCCGCGCTTGCCTTCGTCGTTGCCGCGAGCGGTCCGTTGCGCCCTTCGGACTGCGTGGCGCCGAGCGAGGCGGCGCGCAGCGCCGCGTCCTGCGCGGACGCGAGCGCGTCGCCGTCCGCAGCGGCGGCGGATGCCGGCGTATCGCCGCCCGCTACTGCCGTGGGGACCGGCTCGGCAACCGATGCTGGAACCGGCGCGTGAATCGCGATCGACCCGGCATCGGCCGAGGCGAGCAACGCCGCCACCGCGTCGGCGCCCGTGGCGGAGTCGTCGCGCGCTGCGGCTTTCGCGTCGTCCGGAGTTTCGGTCTCGGGAGCGTCCCGGGCTTCGGCCTCGGCGGCCCGCTCCAGCGCACGCGACATCGTCGTGCCGAAGCGTTCGCCCGGCGCGCGCGAGGCGTCGCCCGGCGTCTTCGATGCGCGTGCTTCGCCGGCCGGGCGAGCGCTGCCGGCGGCGAGCGCATCGCGCAGTACGCCTCGATCGGCCGGCGTTCGTGGCGAGGCAGGATTGGTCGTCATTTCTCTCCTCCGTTGCGTCGCGTGGCGCTGCGAGCGGCGATTTCGTCGGTTTCGCGCTGCGCGATGCGCTCGCGCCGGCGTACGTCGGCCTCGTCGCGCCGTGCCTGCAGGGTGCGGAATGCGAGCAGCCGCTGCTGGCGCTCGACGAGCTCGGCGCGGCGTCGTTCGATGGCCTCCTGCAGCCCGCTGCGCACCCGCGTCTGCTCGTCGATCGCGCCGTCGAGCCTGCGCGCGAAGCGCTCGCGCACGCGCAGCAGGGCAGGGGCGATCTCGACACGTTGCGCCGCGGCGCGCGCCTGCTCGTCGCGGTACGACGACAGCGTGTCGAGCGTGCGCTGCGCGGCTTCGGCGTCGCGATGCGCGCCTGCCACGCGCAGCGCCGCGTCGTCGCGCACGCGCTGCGCCTGCTCGATCAGCGTATTCAATGCGCGCCGCTTCATGCGGCCGCAGGATCGAGGAGCGCCGCGAGCGCGGCGCCGGCCGAGGCGAGATCGCAGCGCTCGGCCAGGTCCTG
>CALCZN010000090.1:0-13340 GCA_937903095.1 uncultured Burkholderiales bacterium | reverse complement strand
GCAGGCGCTCGACGAGGTCGAGCACCGCGTGCTGCTCGTCGAAGCCCGCTTCCCCCTCGATCTCCGGGAAGACGATGCCGAAGCCGTTCTCCCACAGCGCGTCGGCCGAGACCAACAGCCGCTCGCGTTCGCAGTGCAGGATCAGGCTCTTCGGGTCGTGGCCGGGGGCGGCGTGGACGTCCCAGTCGAAGCCGCCCAGGCGCAGCGTTTCGCCGGGCCGAAGCGTCGCATCATGCGCGAAGCGCGGGCAGTGCTGGCCGGTGGCGGCGAAGCTGAGCACGCTTTCGTCCCACGCCGCGACCTCTTCGGCGCTCGCCTGCGGGATCGTGATCGTGCTGCCGAAGGCGTCGGCGACCGCTCGGTTGCCGCCGCAGTGATCCGAGTGCAGGTGCGTGTTCACGATGCGCGACAGCCGCGCATCCGTGCCGGCGAGCGTGTGCCGCAGCAGCTCGACGGTGAGCGCGGCGTGCTTGGCGTATCCGGTGTCGACGACCGTCGCCTCGTCGCCGTCGATGCCGACGATCTGGTTCGACGACAGCCAGTCGCGCTCGATGAAGCGCAGCGAGGCGGGTAG
Organism: uncultured Burkholderiales bacterium; assembly: GCA_937903095.1. Taxonomy (GTDB): domain Bacteria; phylum Pseudomonadota; class Gammaproteobacteria; order Burkholderiales; family Burkholderiaceae_E; genus Zeimonas. The sequence goes on along the minus strand of CALCZN010000090.1, from coordinate 12,766 downwards.
CGGCTTCATGTGCCGCGATGCGATTCGTGCGCGAGCGACTCGGCGGCCTGCGGTCGCGCCGTATGTCCGGCGCGTCGCCGCTCGAGCGCATGCCAGACGGCGCTGCGCGCTTCTTCGTTCATCGAACCCCAGCGCGCGATCTCGTCGAGCGTGCGCAGGCAGCCTTCGCACAATCCGCTCGCCGGATCGATGCGGCACACCGAGATGCACGGCGAAGGAATCGAGGCGCGCGTGGCGCCCGGCCGCGATGCGGCGCCGGCCTCGCGCGGTGCCGCGGCAGCGGCGCGTGATTCGCGTGAACTTCCGCTCACGCCGCCGCCTCCGCCTTCGCCCGCCTGCGCGCGGCGATCGCGTTTCCCGCGCGCGAAGGGCTCGCGCGATCGAGCTTCTTCGCGATCCACTGACCGGTGTCGACCAGCGCATCGAGGTCCAGCCCGGTCTCGATGCCCAGGCCGTGCAGCAGGTAGACCACGTCCTCGGTGGCGACGTTGCCGGTGGCGCCCTTCGCGTACGGGCAGCCGCCCAGGCCGGCGATCGACGAATCGAAGCGGTAGATGCCCGACTGCAGGCTCGCCAGCACGTTGGCCACGGCCTGCCCGTAGGTGTCGTGGAAATGCCCCGACAGCTGGTCGATCGGGATCTCGCGCGTGACGGCTTCGAACACGCGCTGCACGTGCGCGGCCGTGCCCACGCCGATCGTGTCGGCGATGCCGATCTCGTCGCAGCCGAGGTCGCGCATGCGCTTTGCGACGTCGACGACGTCGGCAATCGGCACTTCGCCCTGGTACGGGCAACCGAAGGCGACCGACACCGCCGCGCGCAGCCGGATGCCGTTCTCGCGCGCCGCCGCGGCCACCGGCGCGAAGCGCTCGATGCTCTCGGCGATCGAGCAGTTGATGTTGCGCATCGAGAAGGCTTCGCTCGCCGCGCCGAAGATGACGACTTCGTCGGCGCCGGCGGCGAGCGCCGCATCGAAACCCTTGCGGTTCGGCGTGAGCACCGAGACGCGCACTCTCGGGCGCCGCCCGATCGCCGCCATGACGTCGGCGGCGTCGGCCATCTGCGGGACCCATTTCGGCGAGACGAACGAGGTCGCCTCGAGCTGTCGCACGCCGGCGGCGATCAGCCGCTCGCACAGCTCGATCTTCGTGGCGGTGGACACCGGCTGCGATTCGTTCTGCAGGCCGTCGCGAGGGCCCACTTCGGTGATGCAGACGCGTTGCGGAAGCTTCATGGTCGCTCTCCCGGTCCGGTTTCCCCGGCTGCGATGTTTTCAGTATCCCCGGCTGCGATCGACGAGCCCGCCGACGGCTTCGCCGCGCTCGAGCGCTGCGATCTTCGCGGCGATCTGCCGCGCCGGTTCGTCGATCTGCGTGATGCCGGAAACGTGCGGCGTCAGGCGGATCCTTTCATGGTGCCAGAACGGATGCCGGGGGGGGGCGGAGGCTCGACGGCCACGACGCGCAACGTCACTGCGCCGCGAACTCCACGAGCTGCGCGCCCTCGGCGACCTGGTCGCCGACGCCGAAGCGGATCGACGCGACGCGGCCGGCCGACGGTGCGCTGATCGTGTGTTCCATCTTCATCGCTTCGATGACGAGCAGCGGCTGGCCGCGCTCGACGCTGACGCCGGCTTCGACGAAGAGCGCGATCACCTTGCCCGGCATCGGGGCGAGCAGAGCGGAGTCGTCGTCGCGCTCGCCGACGTTGGCCAGCGTCGGCGTGTAGTCGAGCGCGTAATGGCCGAGCGGGCTGAAGACGTGCAGCGTCTCGCCGTCGATCACCGAATCGACGACGAAGCTGCGGTCGTCGACCACGCCGCGCACGGTGCGCACCGACGGCGACGACGTCTCCCAGCGCAGCTCGGCGAGCCGCGCGCTTTCGTCGCCGTCGCGCACGAGCCACTCGTTGCGCGCGTATTCGACCTGCACCGGGCAGGGCTCGCCCGCGTGCTCGAACTGCAGCGCGCGCGCGAGCGGCGCACCGGGACGCCAGCCGCTGCGCGCGTTCCACGGGTCGTCGCCCCATTCGTGCGCGGCGCTCGAGCGCGATTCGTCGAACTCGGCGGCGAGCACCGTCGCGACGGCGAGCGCTCGCCGGCGCAGCGAAGGCTTCGTCGGCGACGGCAGCAGCGCGTCCTTCTCGCGTTCGATCAGTCCGGTGTCGAGATCGCCGGAGGCGAAGGCGCGGTTCGCGACGAGCCGGGCGAGGAAATCGACGTTCGATGCGGGCCCGACCACTTCGAACTTCGCGAGCGCGCGCGCCATCCGCGCGAGCGCGGTTTCGCGATCGGCGCCGTGCACGATGAGCTTGGCGATCATCGGGTCGTAATGCGCGCTGATCGTGTCGCCTTCGCGTACGCCGCTGTCGATGCGCACCGGCGCGGTGGGCGCGCCGGCGGCGGCGATCTCGGTGCGCGCGAACTCGACGGCGGCCGGCGTGCGCAGGTAGCGCAGCGTTCCGATCGACGGCAGGAAGCCCTTCTCGGGGTTCTCCGCGTAGATGCGCGCCTCGATCGCGTGGCCGTCGATGCGCAGGTCTTCCTGCGCGACCGGCAGCGCTTCGCCCGACGCGACGCGCAGCTGCCACTCGACGAGATCGAAGCCGGTGATCATCTCGGTGACCGGGTGCTCGACCTGCAGGCGAGTGTTCATCTCCATGAAGAAGAACGCGCCGGACGGATCGGCGATGAACTCGACCGTCCCGGCGCCGACGTAGCCCACCGCGCGCGCTGCCGCCACGGCCGCCGCGCCCATCGCGCGCCGGCGCTCGTCGGTCATGCCGGGGGCGGGCGCCTCTTCGATCACCTTCTGATGCCGGCGCTGCACCGAGCAGTCGCGCTCGAAGAGGTGCAGGCAGTTTCCGCGCGCGTCGGCGAACACCTGGATCTCGATGTGACGAGGCCGCGTGACGTAGCGCTCGACGAGCACGGTGTCGTCGCCGAAGGCGTTCTTCGCCTCGCGCCGGCACGAGGCGAGCATCGCGGCGAACTGTTCGGGGCTGTCGACGGCGCGCATCCCCTTGCCGCCGCCGCCGGCGCTCGCCTTGATCAGCACCGGGTAGCCGATGCGTTCGGCCTCCGCCGCGAGCTTCGCATCGGACTGGTCGGTGCCGTGGTAGCCGGGAACGAGCGGCACGCCGGCCTTCTCCATCAGGCGCTTGGCCGCGGCCTTGTCGCCCATCGCGGCGATCGCCGAGGCGGGCGGGCCGACGAAGACGAGTCCGGCCTCGGCGACGGCACGTGCGAAGGACTCGTTCTCCGAGAGAAAGCCGTAGCCGGGGTGGATCGCCTGCGCGCCGCTGCCGCGGGCGATTTCGAGCACCCGATCTACGTTCAGGTACGACTCACGGGCGGGCGCGGGACCGAGTCGCCAGGCTTCGTCGCAGAAGGTCACGTGCCGTGCCGACGCGTCGGCGTCGGAGTAGACGGCCACCGTGCGGATGCCGAGCCGCCGGGCGGTGGTGGCGATGCGGCAGGCGATCTCGCCGCGGTTGGCGATCAGCAGCTTGTCGAACATGAAGGTCCCCGATTCACGATTCCTGCGGAACCCAGGATGCGCGGCGGCGCTCGAAGAACGCGGCGATGCCTTCCTGCGCTTCGTCGCTCGCGCGGATGCGCGCGATGCGCGCCGCCGTCTCGTGAACGAGCGCGTCGTCGATGGCACGTCCGCCGACGTCGCGGATCAGCTGCTTGGCCTGCGCGAGCGCCTTCGGTCCGCCCATCGCGAGCTGCCCGAGCACGACGTTGATGGCGCCGTCGAGTTCCGGTTCCTGTGCGATGTCGTGCACGAGGCCGATGCGGTAGGCCTCGGCCGCGTCGAACACTTCCGCCGTGAGGAAATAGCGCTGCGCGCGGTGCGCACCGATCGCGCGGATCACGTAGGGGCTGATCACCGACGGGATCAGGCCGAGCTTGACCTCGGACAGCGAGAAGCGCGTTTCGGCCCCGGCCACGGCGATGTCGCAGGCGGCGGCGAGCCCCATGCCGCCGGCGAAGCACGCGCCGTGCACGCGCGCGACCACCGGCTTCGGGCTGTCGTGGATCGTGCGCAGCAGGCGCGCGAGCCGCGCCGAATCCTCGAGCGCCTCCTCCGGCGTGAACTCGCGCGCACGCTTCATCCACTGCAGGTCGCCGCCGGCGCAGAACGCCTCGCCGCGCCCCGCGAGCAGGATGCCGCGCACCTCGTCGTCGTCGATCGCCGACTCGAAGGCGTCGGAGAGTTCGCCGATCATGCGGTCGTCGATCGCGTTGCGCTTCTCCGGCCGGTTCAGCCAGATCAGCGCGACGCCCTGGTTCAGTGCGGTTTCGATCGTCTGGTAACTCATCGTCGTTCTCTTACATGCGGAACACGCCGAAGCGCGGTTCCGGTATCGGTGCGTTGAGCGACGCGGACATCGCCAGCGCGAGCACGGTGCGCGTGTCGGCCGGGTCGATGATGCCGTCGTCCCACAGTCGCGCGCTGGCGTAGTACGGGTGGCCCTGCACCTCGTATTGCTCGCGGATCGGCGCGCGGAACGCCTCCTCGTCTTCCCTGCTCCAGGTGCCGCCGCGCGCCTCGATGCCGTCGCGGCGCACGGTGGCGAGCACCGAGGCGGCCTGCTCGCCGCCCATCACGCTGATGCGCGCGTTCGGCCACATCCACAGGAAGCGCGGCGAATACGCGCGTCCGCACATGCCGTAGTTGCCCGCGCCGAAGGAGCCGCCGATGATGATCGTGAACTTCGGCACCTGCGCGCAGGCCACCGCCGTCACCATCTTCGCGCCGGCGCGCGCGATGCCCTCGTTCTCGTACTTGCGGCCGACCATGAAGCCGGTGATGTTCTGCAGGAACACGAGCGGGATGCGCCGCTGCGCGCACAGCTCGATGAAATGCGCGCCCTTGTTCGCCGACTCGGAGAACAGGATGCCGTTGTTGGCGACGAAGCCCACCGGCATGCCGTGGATGCGCGCGAAGCCGGTGACGAGCGTCGTGCCGTAGCGCGCCTTGAACTCGTCGAAGGCGGAATCGTCGACGATGCGGGCGATCACCTCGCGCACGTCGTAGGGCTTGCGCACGTCGGTGGGGATGATGCCGTGCAGCTCGTGCGCGGAGTAGCGCGGCTCGAGCGGCTCGGCGACGTCGAGCGGCTGCGGCTTGCGGCGGTTCAGGTTGCCGACGATGCGCCGCGCCAGCGCGAGCGCGTGCGCGTCGTCGTGCGCGAGATGATCGGCCACGCCGGAGAGCCGCGTGTGCACGTCGCCGCCGCCGAGGTCTTCGGCGCTCACCACCTCGCCGGTGGCGGCCTTCACCAGCGGCGGCCCGCCGAGGAAGATCGTGCCCTGCTCGCGCACGATGATCGTCTCGTCGCTCATCGCCGGCACGTAGGCGCCGCCCGCGGTGCACGAACCCATGACGACGGCGATCTGCGGAATGCCCCGCGCCGACATCGTCGCCTGGTTGTAGAAGATGCGGCCGAAATGCTCGCGGTCGGGGAAGACCTCGTCCTGGTTCGGCAGGTTCGCGCCGCCCGAGTCGACGAGATAGACGCAAGGCAGCCGGTTCTCGCGCGCGATCTCCTGCGCGCGCAGGTGCTTCTTAACGGTGAGCGGGAAGTACGTCCCGCCCTTCACCGTCGCGTCGTTGCACACCACCATGCATTCGACGCCGCAGACCCGGCCGATGCCGGTGACGACGCCGGCGCTCGGCGCCTCGCCGTCGTACATGTCCCAGGCGGCGAGCGGCGAAAGCTCGAGGAAGGGCGTGCCGGGGTCGAGCAGCGTCTGCACGCGCTCGCGCGGCAGCAGCTTGCCGCGCGCGATGTGCTTCGCGCGTGCCGCTGCGCCTCCGCCGAGCGAGGCCTGTGCGATCTTCGCGTTCAGGTCGTCGACCAGTGCGCGCATCGCGGCGGCGTTGGCCTGGAACTGCGCGTCGCGCGGATTGAGCTTGCTCTCGATCCGGTTCAAATGGCTTCTCCGTTGCGAGGGGGGCCGATGCGTCCGGCGTCATTGAACCACGAACGGTCGCCCGCTTCTCCGGAAGCGGGCGGGAGGTCTCGCAGACTCCGCGCGGCCGGGCGCGCTCGGGCGCGTTGCTTGCTCGGAGGGCGCGTCGCGACCCCGGGCGCAGGCGCCGGCGCGGGGGAGGCGCATCGAGGGAGGGGCATGGCGAATCGGGTCGCCGCAGAAGGGCCGGGGGGAAGCCTGCGACGGATGCTCGGACGCAGCACGGTCGCGGTGCTCGGCGGGTTGGTCGCGGTGCTCGTCGTCGCGATCGCCGTCTGCGAATGGATCGGCTGGCCGTTCCTGCGCGGTCCGATCGAGCGGCTGATCGAAAAACAGGTTCGACGCGACGTCTCCTTCGGCGACGACTTCCGGCTGAGCCTGTTCGGCGGGCTGCGGCTCAGCTCGGACGCGTTCAGGATCGGCCCTCCGTCCGATCTGCCGCCCGGTGCGCCGAGCGAGTTCGTGCAGACGAACGACGTCGAACTGAAGCTGCCGTATTCCACGCTGATCGGTCCGCTGCGCGGATCGGAGGAGCCGTTGCGGATCACGTCGCTGAGCGTCGCGCAGTTGAGTGCGAACCTGTGGCGCGGCGAGGACGGCAAGGCGAACTGGATCTTCGGTTCCGGCGAGGAGAGCGGCAAGCCGGTCGTGCTTCCGCAGTTCGATCGCCTCGTCGTGCGCGAAGGTCGTATTCGCATCGACGACGCTCCGTCGACCGTGCACGCGATCATCGACCTCAGCACCGAGGAGGGCGCGCTGGCCGGCGAGAAGGCCGGGGAGAAGGCCGGCCTGAAGGCATCGGCGCGCGGTACCTACGACGGCCGGCCGTTGCGCGCGCAACTCAGGTCGTCGGGCCTGTTGCCGCTGGCGCAGTCCACTGCCGAGAAGCCGCTGCCGATCACGCTGAAGGTCGAAGCGCGCGGCGCTGCGCTCGACTTCGAGGGCCAGGCGGCCGACGTCCTGCATCTGGAATCGTTGCGCGGCGATTTCGCGCTGTCCGGCCCGACCCTCGCTGCGGTCGGCGACACGATCGGCCTGACGCTGCCCAACACGCCGTCCTTCGACATGAAGGGCAAGGTGCGCAAGGCGGGCCTGGCGTGGGAGGCCGACATCGACGCGTTTTCCGTCGGCGACAGCGAACTGGCCGGCGAGTTCACCTACGACCCGCAGAAGAAGCCGCCGCTGCTGTCGGGCGCGCTGCGCGGCGATCGATTGGTGCTCTCCGATCTGGCGCCGGCGGTGGGCGCGCCGCCGAACGTCCACAAGGAAGGCAACGGCAAGGCCGCCGGGAAGACGAAATCGGACGCGAAGCCGAACGCGAAGTCGAATGCGGCGAAGGGAAGTGCGGCCAAGGGCAATGCAACGAAGGGCAATGCGGCGAAGGAGAGCGCGACAGCCGGCAACGACGGCGTGCTGCCCGAACGCAACTTCGATATCCCGTCGCTGAAGGCAATGAACGCGTCGGTCGAGGTCGACCTGAAGCGGCTCGATCTGCCCAGCGATGCGCTGCGCTCGATCGCGCCGCTGCATGCGCAATTGACGCTCGACGACGGCGTGCTGAAGCTGGACCGGCTGTCGGCGACGACGGCCGACGGGCAGGTGCGCGGCGTTCTGTCGCTCGACTCGAACCGGCAGCCGCCGCTGTGGACCGCCGACGTGGCGTGGTCGGCGGTCGATCTCGCCAAGTGGATCACGCTGCGCAACGAAGACACGAAGGAAGCCAGGCCCCAGCCCTACATCACCGGAAAACTGTCGGGCAAGGCGAAGGTCGCAGGCAGCGGGCGATCGACCGCGTCGATCCTGGGCTCGCTCGACGGGCAGGCGTTCATGTGGATCCGCGACGGCACGCTGTCGCACCTGCTCGTCGAGGCGCTGGGACTGGACATCGCGCAGGGGCTTGGCGTGATGGCCGTCGGCGACAACCCGCTGCCGCTGAACTGCGCGGTCGCGCAACTGAAGGCCGAGAACGGTCTCGTCGAGAGCGAACTCGTGCTGCTCGATACGCCCGACAGCACCGTGCTGGTGGACGGGAGCGTGTCGCTGGCGAAGGAGCAGCTGAAGCTCACGCTGCGCGCGCGCCCGAAGGACTTCTCTCCACTCACCGTGCGCGCGCCGGTGCACATCACCGGCTCCTTCGCGCATCCGGACGTCGCGCCCGACGCGAAGACGCTCGGCGTGAAGGCTGCGGCGGCCGCGCTGCTCGCCGCGATCAATCCGCTGGCGGCGCTGATCCCGCTGATCGATCCGGCGGATCCGGCCGCGCGTCAGTGCGCCGACGTGCTCGCCTCGGGAGTCAGCCCGCGTCGTCCAGCGCGCGCGCGATGAGAATGCGCTGGATGTCGCTGGTGCCCTCGTAGATCTGGCAGATGCGCACGTCGCGCCAGATCCGCTCGACCGGGAAGTCGGTGGTGTAGCCGTAGCCGCCGTGGATCTGGATCGCGTCCGAGCACACGCGCTCGGCGATCGTCGACGCGAAGAGCTTGGCCATCGCGGCTTCCTTCAGGCACGGCTGCCCGGCGTCCTTCATCGCGGCGGCGTGATGCACGAGCTGGCGCGCCGCCTCGATCTGCGTGGCCATGTCCGCGAGGCGGAACGACACCGCCTGGTGCTCGAAGATCGGCGCACCGAAGGATTCGCGCTCGTGCGAATAGCGCAGCGCCGCCTCGAAGGCTGCGCGCGCCATGCCGACCGATTGCGAGGCGATCGCGATGCGCCCGCCCTCGAGCCCCGACAGCGCAATCCGGTAGCCCTGCCCCTCTTCGCCGATGCGATCGGCGTCGGGCACGCGGCAGCGCTCGAAGGCGATCTGCGCGGTGTCGGAGGCGTGCTGCCCGACCTTCTCCTCGAGCCGCGCGACGCGATAGCCCGGCGTGTTGGTGGGGACGACGAAGGCGCTGATGCCGCGCTTGCCGGCGCCGCGTTCGGTGACCGCGAAGACGATCGCCACGTCGGCCGTCTTGCCCGAGGTGATGAACTGCTTCACGCCGTCGATCACCCAGTGCTCGCCGTCGCGCACGGCGACCGTTCGCAGCGCCGATGCGTCGGAGCCCGCCTGCGGCTCGGTCAGGCAGAAGGCGCCGAGCTTGCGCCCGGCGGCCAGCGGACGCAGCCAGCGTTCCTTCTGTTCGTCGTTGCCCCAGGCGAGCAGGATCGAGCAGACGAGCGAGTTGACGGCGACGATGGTGGACGTCGCTCCGTCGCCGGCGGCGACCTCTTCGAGCACCACCGACAGCGAGCGGTAATCGAGCCCGGCGCCGCCCCATCGCTCGGGAACCACGACGCCGTAGCAGCCGAGCGAAGCGAGGCCGGCGAGCGCCTGCGCGGGGAAGGTCGATTCGCGGTCCCAGCGCGCGGCGTTGGGCGCGATCTCGCCGCGCACGAACTCGCGCACGGCGTCGCGGATCATCTTCTGGTCTTCGTTCAGCAGCATGGCTCTTCCGTCGGTTTGTCGAGAAAAATTACACGATGCGGCCGCCGCGCGCTCGCCCTTTCGATATCGCGTTGATTGCGTTGGGACTCGTTTTGCGCGGCATGTTCTATGCATCCTTCCGTGTTGCCCACTTCGGGAGATGCACATGAACAATCGCATCCTGCTGTCTGCCCTCTCGGCTTTGCTGCTCACCGTCTGCGCTCCGGTTCACGCCAACCTGATCAGCAACGGCAGCTTCGAGAGCGGGGCAAAAACGGGTAACACCGACACAACGCTGCTCGTCAACGACAATACGACCCTGGCCGGATGGACCGTCGTCGACGACAGCATCGACTGGATCACCGGAGGATCGCAATGGTCGCTCGCGCCAGCCGATGGCAACGCGTTTCTCGACCTGACGCGACTCGAGGCAGGGCCGCCGTTCGGCGGCGTCTCGCAGCAGATCGCCACGACCCCCGGGCAAACGTACGTGTTGACGTTCGCGCTCGGCAGCTACACCGACCGATGGGGCGGTCCGCCCGTCTCGATCACGGCCAGTGCCGGCGACGCTTCGCAGACGTTCACCGACAACGATCGGACGCAGCAGTCGACCTGGACAACCGAGCAGATGCTCTTCACGGCCACCGCAAGCTCGACGCTCGTCACGCTCACCGGCGCTGCCGGCTTCAACTACATCGGCCTCGACAGCGTCTTCGTGCTCGAGTGCACGCCGGGCGTCGCAGGTTGCGCGGCGGTGCCGGGGGTGCCGGTTCCCTCAACCATCGCGCTGCTGACGGTCGGCGCATTCGGGCTGGTACGCGCCCGTCGTCGCTGAAAGGCGCTCACCAGGCGATCGCTTCGCCGCGGTAATCGAAGAAGCCGCCGCTGGGGTGCGAGCGCGCGTCCGCCAGCACGCGCCGCATGCCGCGGATGCTGTCCTCGAGGCCGACGTCTGCGTTCGGTCCGCCCATGTCGGTGCGCACCCAGCCCGGATGCAGCGCGAGCACGCGCACTCCGCTCGGCGAAAGCTCGATGTGCGCGGCTTTCGCGACCATGTTCTCGGCAGCCTTCGAGACGCGGTAGAGCAGGCTGTTCGGCGTGCTTGCCGCCGATACCGAGCCCATGCGGCTGGTGACGACCCCGAGCGTCCCCTTCGCCGCTTCGAGCGGCGCCGCGAGCGCGGCCAGCAGGCGCATCGGCGCGAGTACGTTGGTGTGCATGACCGCGTCGAAGTCCGCGGTCGACGGCGGATGCGCGATGCGCACCTGCCGCGGACCGTGGATGCCGGCGTTGACGATGGCGAGATCGAGGTGGCCGCTGATTTGGCCACTGACCTGGCCACTGACCTGGCAACTGAGGCGGGCACCGAGCGCGGCTTCGAGCCGCTTCGGAGCATCCTCGTCGAGCACGTCGAGCGCCAGCGCGTCGACGCCGGCGTCGCGCAGCTTCTCGCCGTCGGCGTCGGCGCGGTACGTGCCGATCACGCGCCAGCCGTCAGCCGCGTACTGCCGCGCGAACTCGAAGCCCAGGCCGCGGGACGCGCCGATGACCAGCGCGTGGGGCATCAGAGCATTTCGACCGCGAGTGCCGTCGCCTCGCCGCCGCCGATGCACAGCGACGCGATGCCGCGCTTGCCGCCGGTCTTGCGCAGCGCGCCGAGCAGCGTGACGACCAGGCGCGCACCCGAGGCGCCGATCGGATGACCGAGCGCGACCGCGCCACCGTGGATGTTGACCTTGTCGTGCGGCAGGCCGTGCTCCTTCATCGCGGCCATCGTCACGACGGCGAAGGCCTCGTTGATCTCGTACAGGTCGACCGTCTTCGAGTTCCAGCCGGTCTTCTCGTACAGCCGCGCGATCGCGCCCACCGGGGCGGTGGTGAACCACTGCGGCTCCTGCGAGTGCGTGGCGTGCGCGACGATGCGCGCGATCGGCTGCGCGCCCAGGCGCCTGGCGGTGGACTCGCGCATCAGCACGAGCGCGGCGGCGCCGTCGGAGATCGACGACGAGGTGGCGGCGGTGACCGAGCCGTCCTTGCGGAACGCGGGCTTGAGCGACGGGATCTTCTCGGGGTTCGCCTTGAAGGGCATCTCGTCCTTCTCGATCTTCGTCTCGCCCTTGCGGCCGGCGACGGTGACCGCGGCCATTTCCCAACCGAAGCTGCCGTCGGTGTTGGCGGCCACCGCGCGGCGCGTGGACTCGATCGCGTATTCGTCCTGCTCGGCGCGCGTGAAGCCGTATTTCGAGACGCAGTCTTCGGCGAACTGGCCCATCGACTTGCCGCCGCCCACCGGCGTCTTGTCGTAGGCGTCTTCCAGGCCGTCGAGCGCCATGTGGTCGAACACGGTGCCGTGGCCGTAGCGGTAGCCGCCGCGGCCCTTGAGCAGCAGGTACGGCGCGTTGCTCATGCTTTCCATGCCGCCGCCGAGAACGACGTCCTGGCTGCCGGCGACGAGGAGGTCGTGGCCGAGCATCAGCGCCTTCATTCCCGATCCGCAGACCTTGTTGATCGTGGTGGCGCCGGTGGATACCGGCAGCCCGGCGCCGATCGTCGCCTGGCGTGCCGGCGCCTGGCCCTGTCCGGCCGGCAGCACGCAGCCCATGATCACTTCCTGCACCTGCTCGGGCTTCAGCCCCGAGCGCTCGACGGCGGCACGGATCGCGATCGACCCGAGCTGGTGACCGGCCAGGCCGGAAAGTTCGCCCATCATGGCGCCGATCGGCGTGCGGGCGGCGGAAACGATGACGACGGGGTCGCTCATGGGAGAATCTCCTTCGAAAACGGAAGGGCGAACGCGGGGAGCGGGCCGCCCGATACCGTAATGGTACTCAGGCGCCGATCGGCGCGCTTTGTGCGTGCGCAGTTTCGGGAACGGTATGCGGCGCGCTCTCGGGCGCAACCCGATGTCGCAGCCGCAGCGACTCGGCATACGGGAACACGTCGTCGAGCTTGCCTTCGCGGATGCGCCGCTGGCGCGCCTGCCAGTATTCGGGCTCGAGCAGCTCAGCGTGATGCTTCAGGAACGCCCGGCGGATGCGCGGATCGCCGAGCAGGAAGGTGCCGAACTCCTCGGGAAAGACGTCGTGCGGGCCGATCGAATACCACGGCTCGGCCGACATCTCGTCCTCGGGCGTGCGCGGCGGCGGAATGCGGCGGAAATTGCAGTCGGTGAGGTAGGCGCCTTCGTCGTAGTCGTAGAAGACGACGCGCCCGTGCCGCGTGACGCCGAAGTTCTTGTACAGCATGTCGCCGGGAAAGATGTTGGCCGCGACCATGTCCTTGATCGCGTCGCCGTACTCGAGGACGGCCGCCTCGAGCTGCTCGTCGTCGGCGTTCTCGAGGTACAGGTTCAGCGGCACCATCCGGCGCTCGAT
>CALCZN010000089.1:0-13459 GCA_937903095.1 uncultured Burkholderiales bacterium | reverse complement strand
CGCGCCGATGTAGGTGCGCCGATGGCCGCGGATTTCGGCCTCGTCGTGCACGCCCCCCAGGCTCACGCGCACGAAGGGGCGATGCATCGCGCGTGCGATCGACTGCCCCAGCGAAGTCTTGCCCACGCCGGGCGGGCCGACGAAGCACAGGATCGGCGCCTTGCCATGCGGCGCGAGCTTGCGCACCGCGAGGAATTCGACGATGCGCTTCTTGATCTTCTCCAGGCCGAAGTGGTCCTCGTCGAGCACGTGCCGCGCTTCGGCGATGTCGATCGGCCGCTCCGCGGGCTCGGCCCACGGCAGCTCGATCAGCCAGTCCAGATAGGTGCGGACCATGCCCGCCTCGGGCGCGGCCTCGGGCATGCGCTCGTAGCGGCGCAGTTCCTTGCGCGCCAGCTCCTCGACCTCGTCGGGCATCTTCGCCTCGTCGATCGCCTGCGACAGGTCGGAGACCTCCTGCGACTTTCCGTCGCCCTCGCCGAGCTCGCGCTGGATCGACGCCATCTGCTCGCGCAGGATGGCTTCGCGCTGGCGCTCGTCGAAGGTCGCCTTGGTGCGCTTGCCGATCTCCTGCGTCAGGCGCATCACCTCGATGCGCCTGGCGAGGAAGGCCGAGACCTTGTCGACGCGCGCGCGCAGGTCGATCGTCTCGAGCAGTTCCTGCTTGTCGTCGCGGCTGACGTCGAGATAGGCGGCGACCAGGTCGGCGAGCGCGCCGGCCCCGCTCGCCGCCTGGACGGCGGCGATCAGCTCCTGCGGCACCTGCGGCAGCAGCTGCAGCGCCTCCATCGCCTGCTGCTTCAGATGCAGCAGCCGCGCCTCGATTTCGGGGCCCTGCTCGTCGGGCTCGTCGATCGTCACGACGCGCGCGGCGAGGAAAGGGCGCTCGCGCACGAACTCGGCGACGCGAAAGCGCTGCAGCCCCTGCACGACGATGTGATGACCGCCGTCGGGCACGTTCACGTAGCGCAGGATGTTCGCCATCGTGCCGGTTCGATGCATGTCGATCGGGCCCGGCTGCGCGGTGTCGGTCTCGCGCTGCATCAGGATGCCGATCGGCCGCTCTTCGCGCAGCGCCTGCTGGGCGGCGAGGATCGACGACTCGCGTCCGATCGCGATCGGGAACACGGTGCCGGGAAAGAGCACGGTGTCGCGCACCGGGACGATGATCAGGATTTCGGGGGGCAGCGTCGGCAGCGCAGCGCCGGCCTGCTGTGTGGGCGCCGCCCCGGAAGCGCCTTCGGCGTCGGCGCGTTGCGCGCCTTCGGCGTCGGCGCGTCGTGTGCCTTCGGCCTCGGCCCGTTGTGCGCCTTCGGCCGACCGCGCCGCCTCGTTCGCGTCGAATTCGGCGCCGGCGCCGCCCGGGGAATTGCGTGGGTCGTCGTTCATGTCGCGTCGTTCAGGTCGTCTTCTGCAGGCGGATCACGAGACAGCCCTGCTCGGAGCCGACGCGTACGCCGGCGTAGTGCCCGGGCGGCAAGGGAACCCGGCGCTCGAAGCGTCCCTGCGGAAGCTCGAGCCGGTGGATGACGGCGCTGCCCATCTGCTGCGGCAGCAGGCGCCTTCCGCTGACGACGAGCGCCCCGCCGTCGATCACCGCCTGCACCTCGCGCTGGTCGACGCCGGGCAGGGCGACGTAGATCAGCACCTCGCGCTCGTCCTCGAGCACGTCCACCGGCGGCTCCCAGGTGGGCACCGACGCCCGGCGCGGCCGGAAGAACTGCCGATGCAGGCGCTCGACCCGGCCGAGCGCGGCCAGCGCATCGGCCCACATCCAGTCGGGGGAATCGTCGTTTCGTCTCATCGGGGCTGGTTCTCGTTCGGTTGGTAGAACCTCGCGCGCAAGATACTCGCAATTCCCATCTCGGGACGGCTGTCGGAATTGCAAGACCCCGTGCCCAGTGCCGGCGTTCGCCGCCGTCGATCGCCGCGCGCTATCGTCGCTGTGGCCAGGGGAGAACAGAAGGAGACGTCATGCACTGCACGCGCCCGCGCATCTTCGGAACCGCTTCGCCAGGCGCTGTCCGCATCGCCGCCGCGCTCGCGGCCTGTGCGGCGCTGCTCGCCGCCGCGCCGGCGGCACAGGCGCAACAGAAGCCGATCCGCTTCGGCGCGATCTACATCATGTCCGGCAGCGCGGCAGCCTACGGGCAGTTCGCCAAGCAGGGCATCGAATTGGCCGCCGACGAGATCAACAAGAAGGGCGGCATCCTCGGCCGGCAGGTGGAGTTCGCGCTCGAGGACGGGCAGGGCAAGGTCGACGTCGCCATCCAGGCGGCGCGCAAGCTCGTGTTCCAGGGCGGCGCCGACGCGCTGATGGGGCTCGACAGCTCGGGCGTGGCCAACGGGCTGACGCCGATCGTTCCCGAACTGCGCAAGCCCTTCGTGATCACCCATGCCGCCTCCCCCGACGTGACCGGCAAGCTTTGCAATGCGTATACCTACCGGGTCAGCGTCAACGTCAACCAGAACATGGGAGCGGCGGCGCAGATCGCCGCCGAGAGCGGCGCGAAGCGCTGGACGACGATCGGGCCCGACTACGCCTTCGGCCACCAGTCGTGGGAGTACTTCGGCAAGTACCTGAAGCAGCGCAAGCCCGACGTCGAGCTGATGCAGGAGGTTGCCTTCCCGCGCTTCGGCGCCGAGGACTTCGTTCCGTTCATCAACAGCGTGATGCAGAGCAAGCCCGACGGCGTGCTGATCTCGCTGTGGGGCGGCGACCTGGTGAACTTCGTCCGCCAGGCGAAGAACCTCGGCTTCTTCGAGCAGAAATACCAGGTGCTGCTCACGCTCGGCGCGGCCGTCGAGGTGCTGTCGGCGCTCGGCGAGCAGATGCCGCAGGGCGTGTGGGCGGGCACGCGCTACTGGTTCGCCGCGCACGACAATCCGATCAACAACGCCTTCGTCCAGTCGTATCTCGATCGTTTCGGCGCGCCGCCCAGCTACAACGCGGAAGGAGCCTACGCGGCGATGTATCTGTACAAGGCGGCGATGGAGAAGGCGGGCAGCGTGGACGGCGCAGCGGTGGCGAAGGCGCTCGCCGGAATGTCCTTCGACGCGCCCAACGGGCGCCTGACCATCCGCGCCGGGGACCACCAGGCGGTGGTCGGCCCCACCTGGGGCAAGCTGGGCGCCTTCGATTCGAAATACAAGGTCCGCATGCTCGACGCGATGCGCACCTTCAAGGGCGAGGACGTCACGCCGACGGTCGCCGAAACCGGCTGCAAGCTCTGATCGCTGCGGCCGATTCCCCGAGTCTCGCGCCGGCGGGCCGACGCCCGCCCGCCGGTTGAGCATCCCCGCATGCAGGGAATCCTCGCCGCGCTGCTGAACAGCCTCGAGATCGGGCTGCTGCTGTTCGTCATCGCGGTCGGGCTGAACATCGTCTTCGGCGTCCTGAACGTCATCAATTTCGCGCACGGCGGGCTGTACATGCTGGGCGCGTATTTCACCTACACGGTGGTCGCCTATCTCGGCTTGCCGTTCTGGCCGGCGCTCGTGCTCGCGCCGCTGGCGGTGGCGGTGATCGCCGTCGCCCTCGAGCGTCTCGTGCTGCGCCAGGTGTACGGCCGCGACGTCTCCGACAGCCTGCTCGTCACCTTCGCGCTGCTGCTCGTCATCGACGACGCCGTGCGCGTCGCCTGGGGCTCGGGCATCCACGTGGTGGCGCCGCCGCCTTCGCTACGCGGCACGGTCGACCTGTTCGGCATCACCTATCCCGTCTACAGCTTCTTCGTGATGGGCGCGGCGCTGGTCGCGATGCTCGCGTTGTGGCTGTTCTTCGTGCGCACGCGCGCCGGCCGCATCGTGCGCGCCGCCGCGATCGATCGCCGGATGGCCGAAGGCATCGGCATCGACGTTCCGCGCGTGATCACCGGCGTCTTCGCGCTCGGCGCATGGATGGCGGGCGCGGCCGGCGTCGTCGCCGCACCGATCCGCGCGATCGCGCCGGGCATGGGCGATCGCGTGATCATCGATGCGTTCATCGTCGTCGTCATCGGCGGCCTGGGCAGCTTTCCGGGAACGCTGCTCGGCGCGCTCGTGCTCGGCCTGATCTACGGCTTCGGCGGACGCTACCTGCCGCAGATCAATCTCGTGCTGCCCTACCTCGGCATGGCGCTGGTGCTGTTGCTGCGCCCGCGAGGGCTGATGGGCAAGGGAGCCGCGTGATGGGCAAGGGAGCCGCCTGATGGCCCGTGCCGGCGAAAGCGTTGCTCCGGTGCAGCCTGCGGCTGCGGCCGATACCGGCCGCGCGCGCGGCGCGCGGCTGGTCGGCGCGCTGCTCGCCGCGCTGCTGGTTGCGCTCTGGCTGCTGCCCGCGTGGGTGCCGTACTTCTACGTATTCGTCGCCACCCGCATCCTGCTGATGGGCCTGTTCGCGGCGAGCTTCAACCTGATCTTCGGCTACGGCGGCATGCTCTCGTTCGGGCACGCGGCGTTCTTCGGCGCCGGCGCGTACACGTCGGCGCTCGTGCTGCTGCATTTCGGCTGGCCGCTGCTCGCCGTCGTGGCCGCTGCGATGGTCGTCTCGGCGCTGCTCGCGTGGGCGATCGGCGCGTTCTGCGTGCGGCTGGACGAGGTCTATTTCGCGATGCTCACGCTGGCCTTCGGCATGATGGTCTACGCGATCATCCACCAGTGGCGCAGCCTCACCAACGGCAGCGACGGCATCGCCGGCTTTCCGCTGGGCAACCTCGGCCTCGGGCTGGACCTGCAGTTGGCCGATCCGGCGGTCTACTACCGGGTCGTGCTCGTCGTCGTCGCCGTGGCGGCCTTCGTGCTGTACCGGATCGTGCGCTCGCCCTTCGGACTGCTGCTCGCGGCGATACGGCAGAACGGCGAGCGTGTCGCCTTCTGCGGCGTGGACGTGCGGCGCCACCGCCTGATCGCCTTCGTCATCGCCGGACTGTTCGCCGGACTGGCCGGCGCGCTCTTCGCGCCGTTCAACCGCGTGGCGAATCCGGACATGGTGCACTGGACGCAGTCGGCGCAGCCGGTGCTGATGACGATCCTCGGCGGCTCGGGCTATTTCCTCGGCCCGTTCTTCGGCGCGGCGATCTTCGTGCTGCTCGAGACGTGGATCACCACGTGGACGGAACACTGGATGCTCTTTCTCGGCATCGTGCTCGCCGTGCTCGTGATCTTCTTTCGCCGCGGCATCTTCGGCACGATCCTCGATCGCTTCGCGAGGCGGCAATGAGCGAAGCGGCTGCGCTGCTGTCGGTACGCGGGCTGTCGAAGCGCTTCGGCGGCGTGCGCGCGGTCGATCGCGTCGACCTCGACGTGGCGCCGCGCGAGACCGTCGCGCTGATCGGGCCCAACGGCGCGGGGAAGACCACCTTCTACAACCTGCTGTCCGGGCGCATGCAGCCGAGCGCGGGAAGCGTCGTCTTCGGCGGACGCGACGTCACCGGCCTGCCGCCGCATCGCATCAGCCGGCTCGGCATCTCGCGCTCGTTCCAGATCACCAACATCTTCCCGGAGCTGACGGCGCGCGAGAACGTCGAGGTCGCGCTCACCGCGCTGCACGGCAAGGCGCTGCGCCTGTTCTCGCGCGCGGCCGGCGATCGCGCGCTGCACGACGAAGCCCGCGCGCTGCTCGAGCGCCTGGGGCTCGGCTCGCTCGCCGAGGCGCGCGCCGGAACGCTGAGCTACGGCGACAAGCGCCTGCTCGAGATCGCGATCGTGCTGGCGACGCGTCCGCGCCTGGTGCTGCTCGACGAGCCCACCGCCGGCATGACGCCCGAAGAGACGCGTGGCGTCGTCGAGCTGGTGCGGCAGCTGGCGCGCACCGGCGAGTACACGTTCCTGATCACCGAGCACGACATGGAGGTCGTGTTCGGGCTGGCCGACCGTATCGTCGTGATGCACCGGGGCGCGGTGCTCGCGCAGGGCAGCGTCGACGAGATCCGGGCGAGCCGCGAGGTGCGCGAGGCGTATCTCGGCGAGCCGGACGACTGAACATGGACCGTCCGACAGCCGCGCCGACTCCGCTGCTTGTCGTCGACCAGCTGCACACCTACTATGGCGAGAGCCACGCGCTGCAGGGCGTGAGCCTGCGCGTCGACGCGGGCGAAGTCGTCTGCCTGCTCGGGCGCAACGGCGCGGGCAAGAGCACCACGCTGAACAGCATCGTCGGGCTGACGCCGTCAAGGCGCGGCACGGTGCGCTTCGAGGGAGAGGAGATCCAGCGCCTGCCGGCGCATCGCATCGCGCGCCGCGGGCTGGCGCTCGTTCCCGAGGACCGGCGCATCTTCGCCGGGCTTACCGTCGCCTCGAACCTCGAGGTGGCGGCGCCGGCGCGTACGCCGCGCGAGCGGCGCTGGCCGGTCGAGCGCATCTTCGACGAGTTCCCGATGCTCGCCGAGGTGCGCGCGCAGGACGGCGCGACGCTGTCGGGCGGCCAGCAGCAGATGCTCGCGATCGCGCGTGCGCTGGCCGGCGAACCGCGGCTGCTGCTGCTCGACGAGCCGAACGAGGGCCTGGCGCCGGTGATCGTCCAGCAGATCGGCGCGCTGATCGATCGGCTGGCCGAGACGACGACGATCCTCTTCACCGACCAGAGCGTGCGCTTCGCGCTGCGGCACGCGCAGCGCGGCTACATCCTGCAGAAGGGGCGCATCGTCTACGAGGGCAGCGCCCGACGCATCGCCGACGACCCCGACGTGCAGCGCTATCTGTCGGTGGCCTGAACGGCAGGCCCGTCGGCGTCCGAAGCCGGCGCTGCCGTCTGCGGCTGCTCGAGCAGCAGCTCGCGCGAGACGTCGTCGTATTCGTACAGCTCGGCATAGCGGCCCCATTCGATCGCCGCGTCGAGCGTCTCGCGCGCGTACTGCTCGGTGAGATGGTCCTCCAGTTCGGTTTCGAAGCGCAGGCGCGGCGCGCGGCCGTTCGGGCGCGCGTGCAGCACGTCGCGGATGTGCGCGATCAGTGGAACGCGCAGCGCCTGCTCGCAGAACAGACGCTTGCGCTGCTGCGTGTCTTCGCGGGCGTAGGCGCGCCCCGCGTCGGTGAGCACGACGTCGCCGTGCGCGACTTCCGCCAGCCCGAGCAGGTGCAGCGCTTCGGCGACCGGCAGCAACTCGTCCAGCTCCAGGTGCAGCGTGTGCGCGACCACCGGCAGGTCGGCCGCGCCGTCGTACGGAGGCGCGGCGACCGTCTCGACCAGGCCGGCGATCAGGTTCACCGAGACGCGGCGGATGTGGCGCGCGATCGGCGCTTCCACCCCGCGGGCCGGCGCCGGCGCGCGTTCGGTGAGCAGCGCGTAGACGTCTTCGACCGCCTGGCGGAAGGCGGCCGACAGCCGATCCCGCGGATGCGGCAGTTCGATCGTGATCTCCGCGGCGATCCGCCCCGGGTTCGGCGCGAGCACGACGACGCGGTCGCACAGGAACACCGCCTCCTCGATGTTGTGCGTGACGAGCACCACGGCGAGGATGTCGAGCCGACGTTCGGTCCACAGATCGAGGAAGTCGGTGCGCAGCGTCTCGGCGGTGAGCACGTCGAGCGCGGAGAAGGGTTCGTCCATCAGCAGCAGCTTCGGCTCGACGACGAGCGCGCGTGCGAAGCCGACGCGCTGCTGCATCCCGCCGGAGAGTTCGCGCGGATACGCGCTCTCGAATCCGTCGAGCCCGATCAGGTCGATCGCGGCCAGGGCGCGCCGGCGCGCCGTCTCGGTGTCGACGCCCAGCGCGCGCAGTCCGAGCGTGACGTTCTCGAGCACCGTGAGCCAGGGGAAGAGGGCGAAGCCCTGGAAGACCATCGCGACGCCCTGCACCGGGCCGCGCACCGGCTGCCCTTCGAAGACGACGCTGCCGCTGCTCGGCTGCACGAGTCCGGCGATGCTCCTCAGCAGCGTCGACTTGCCCGAACCGGAGCGACCGAGCAGGCCGACGATCTCGCCGGCGCGCACCTCGAGATCGATCCGGTCGAGCACGAGCACCTCTCCGGAAGCCTTCGGAAAGCTCTTGCACAGCTTCTCCACGCGCAGCAGCGGTTCGTCGGGCATCGAGGTTCTCAGCCGAGTCGGAAGCGGCGTTCCATCGCGTCGTACAGCGGACGCCACAGCAGCCGGTTGAAGGTGACGACGAATGCCGCCATCGTGGCGACGCCGAGCGCAATGCGCGCGTAGTCGCCGGCTTCGGTCTGCACCGTGATGTAGGCGCCCAGTCCGTGCGCGAGCAGCCGCTGGTCGCCCCAGCGGACCGCCTCGGCGACGATGGTCGCGTTCCATGCGCCGCCCCACGCGGTGAGCGCGCCGGTGACCGCGTACGGCGCCACGCCGGGCAGCAGCACCTCGCGCCAGCGCAGCCAGCGGCGCACGTGCAGGCTGCGGGCGATCTCGAGCAGATCCTGCGGGATCGCGCTGGCGCCGGCGATCGCGTTGAACAGGATGTACCACTGCGCGCCCAGCACGATCAGCGGGCTGAGCCAGATGTCGGGGTTGAGCTGCCAGCGCACGATCACGAAGACGGCCAGCGGAAAGAACAGGTTGGCCGGCACCGCGGCGAGGAACTGCACGAGCGGCTGCACGCGCGCGGTCCACCGCGGCCGCAGTCCGATCGCCACGCCGATCGGGATCCAGACCAGCGAGGCGAGCAGCGTGAGCGCGATCACCCGCACGAGCGTCGCGCAGCCGAGCAGGAACACCTGCAGCCATTCGCGCGCAGCGATGCCGGAGAGGAAATGCCAGCCGTAGCCGATCGAGGCGGCGGCGAGCGCCGCCAGCACCGTCCACCAGGCGAGCGCGCCGACCCACGGGGCGGAGAACCGCCGGGCCAGATCGCGCACCCGCGCGCGGCGTGCGAGCGCGGCGACCGGCGCACGATGCAGCGTCGCATGGCGCAGCAGCGCCCGGATGCGCGCATCGAGCGTGCGCAGCGCCTGCGTGCGCCGCCACACCGACAGCACCCAGCTGCGCGGCGCCTCGCCCGTGCGCGCCGCGCCGAGGCGGAACTGGTCGGACCAGGCGACGAGCGGACGAAAGACGAAGACGTCGTACAGCGCGATGACGACCAGCATCGCCGCCAGCGCCCATCCCACTGCCGAGAGGTCGCGTTCGGCGATCGCCAATGCGACGTAGGAGCCGATGCCGGGCAGCGGAATCGTCCACGGGCCGACCGAGATCGCTTCGGAGGCGACGACGAAGAACCAGCCGCCCGACATCGAGACCATCAGGTTCCACACCAGCCCCGGCGTGGCGAAGGGCACGTCCAGGTGCCAGAAGCGCTGCCAGGCCGACATGTGCATCGAGCGCGCCGCATCGTGCAGTTCGCCCGGCACGGTTCGCAGCGACTGGTAGAAGCTGAACGTGACGTTCCACACCTGGCTGGTGAAGATCGCGAAGATCGCCGCCAGCTCGGCGCCCAGCACCGAGTCGGGGAACAGGCGCAGGAAGACGACCACGGTGAACGACAGGTAGCCGAGCACCGGCACCGACTGCGCGACGTCCAGCAGCGGTAGCACGATCGCGCGTGCCCGCAGGTTGCGCGCGGCGAGCGTGCCGACGGCGAGCGCGAAGACGAGCGACAGCGCAAGCGCCGCGAACATCCGGAAGGTGGTGCGCAGCGCATAGACGGGCAGGTTCGCGATGTCCAGCGACACCGGCGCCGCCTCGAGCGCGGCGAGCGGCGCGCGCATCGGCTGCATCGCCGCGACGACGAACGCGACGGCGCCCAGCGCGAGCGCTGCGGCGAGCAGGTCCCAGCGATTGACGCCGACCCGCAGGGCGATCGGGAACGCGTAGCGGCGTTGCATGAGGACGGATTGTCTCAGCCGCCGCCGGCAGCGGCTCGCGGATGCGCTACATTCGTCGTGGGAGGGCCACGACGTGAACGACGACATCCCGACGCTGCGCAGGATCCTGAAGTCGTGCCGGACGATCGCCGTCGTCGGCCTGTCGGCCGAATGGCATCGGCCGAGCTTCTTCGCCGCGAAGTACCTGCAGGAGCACGGCTACCGGATCGTTCCGGTGAACCCGCGCTACGACAAGGTGCTCGGCGAGCGCTGCTACGCGTCGCTGCGGGATATCCCGCATCCGGTCGACATGGTCGACGTGTTCCGGCGCACCGCCGACGTCGGTCCGATCGCCGAGGAGGCGATCGCGATCGGCGCGAAGTGCCTGTGGCAGCAGCTCGGCGTGCACAACGTCGAGGCCGACGCGCGCGCCCGCGCCGCGGGCCTGGATTCGGTGATGGACCGCTGCGTGAAGATCGAGCACGCGCGCCTGTTCGGCGGCCTGCACTGGGCCGGCGTGAACACCGGCGTGATCTCGGCGCACCGGCCGCTCTGACGGACCCGAGCGATGGCCGACCGACGCTTCCACCCCGAGACGCTGGCGATCCACGCCGGGCAGATTCCGGACGCGGCGACCGGTTCGCGCGCGCTGCCGATCTACCAGACGACCAGCTACGTCTTCGACAGCGCCGACCATGCCGCGTCGCTGTTCAACCTGCAGACCTTCGGCAACGTCTACTCGCGGCTGTCGAATCCCACGGTGGCTGCACTGGAGGAACGCGTCGCCGCGCTCGAAGGCGGGCGCGCAGCGGTGGCGGCCGCCAGCGGCATGGCCGCCGAAGCGCTCGCGCTCACGACGATGCTGCAGCAGGGCGACCACGTGGTGGCGGCGAGCGCGCTGTACGGCGGCACGGTGACGATGCTCGCGGTCAACCTGCGCCGCTTCGGCATCGAGACGAGCTTCGTCGACCCGACGAGGCCCGAGGCTTTCGCCGAGGCGATGCGGCCGAACACGCGCGCCGTGTTCGCCGAGACGCTGGGCAACCCGAGCCTGCAGGTGCTCGACATCGCCGCGGTGGCGGACGTGGCGCACGCGCACGGCGTGCCGCTCGTCGTCGACAACACGGTACCGAGCCCGTTCCTGTGCACGCCGATCGCCTTCGGCGCCGATCTCGTCGTGCACGCGGCCACCAAGTATCTCGGCGGCCACGGCACTACGCTCGCCGGCATCGTCGTCGAGAGCGGCAGGTTCCCCTGGGACAACGGCAGGTTCCCGGGCATGACCGAGCCTTCGCCCGGCTATCACGGCGTGAAGTTCTACGAGACCTTCGGCGACTTCGGCTTCACGATGCGCGCGCGGATGGAATCGCTGCGCGTGTTCGGCGCGTCGCTCGCGCCGATGAGCGCCTGGCAGATCCTGCAGGGCATCGAAACGCTGCCGGTGCGCATGGAGCGGCACTGCGCGAACGCGCTGCGCGTGGCCGAGCACCTGCGTTCGCATCCGCAGGTCAGCTGGGTGTCGTACCCGGGGTTGCCCGATCATCCGCAGCACGAGCTGGTGCGACGGCAGATGCGCATGGTGGACGGGAAGCCAGGTGCATCAGGACTGCTCGCCTTCGGCGTGAAGGGCGGCCTGGAGGCGGGCGTGCGCTTCATCGAGGCGGCGCAGTTCATGAGTCATCTGGCGAACATCGGCGACACGCGAACGCTGATCATCCATCCGGCGTCGACCACGCATCGACAGCTCGACGAAGCCCAGCAGCGCGCCGCAGGCGTCACGCCCGACATGGTGCGCATCTCGGTGGGGCTCGAGCACATCGACGACATTCTGTGGGACGTCGACCAGGCGCTCGACGACGCGAGCGCGCGTCGATGAAGACCATCGGCAGCGTTTGCGCCGTGCTGACGGGGCGGGCGAGGACCGTCCGCCCCGGCTTCGTCACGGGAATCGACAAGCAGGAACGCCTCGGGCCCGTCGCGGCAGGCCCCGAAGGGCTCGACGGCGACGAGCAGGGCGATCGCCGCGTGCACGGCGGGCCCGACAAGGCGGTGCACCTGTATCCGCGCGAGCACTACGAGCCGTGGATCATCGAACTCGGTGCGTTGCCGGTGCTCGGCGCGCCCGGCGCCTTCGGCGAGAACCTGAGCACGGCGGGGCTGCTCGAGAACGACGTGTGCCTGGGCGATACGGTTCGCGTCGGCGGCGTCGTTCTCCAGGTGTCGCAGTCGCGCCAGCCGTGCTGGAGGCTCAATCACCGCTTCGGCGTCGCCGACATGGCGCGGCGGGTGCAGGAGCGGTCGCGTCCCGGCTGGTATTGCCGCGTGCTGCAACCCGGCGAGTTGCGTGCCGGAGATTCGATCGAATTGCTCGAGCGGCCGCATCCCGAATGGCCGCTCGAGCGCTTGATGCGTCTGCTGTATCGCAGCGATCCGACCGATCCGGATCTTGTGCTTGCGCTGCAACTGCCGATAGTGCCGTCCTGGCGGCGGTTGTTTGAACGCCGTATCGAGTCCGGGCAGATCGAAGATTGGCGGGGACGGCTGTTCGGAGCGTGATCGTGCGGTAGCACGGTCCTGCGATCGGCTGGAGCTAGAACGTTCCCCGATACAGCGCGCAGCCGCGGCATACGTCCGGTGGCGAATCGGAGGCGAGTGCGCGGCGGAAGGCCTGGGCGTCCTCCGAATGCCAGCGGCGCCGCAAGCCATCCGAGGTGCCGTCGAAGACGTTGCCGAAGCTCGCCCGGTCGGCGGTGGCGACCATGCAGCACGGCAGCAGCTCGCCGGCGGCGGTGACGTAGATCTGCTCCCAGGGCCAGCGGCAGCGCGGCGCAGCGGCATCGGCCGAGGCCGAGGCCGATGCCGAGACTGAGACTGAGACTGAGGCCGAGACTGAGGCCGATGCCCGCATCTTCGGCGCCAGTCGCGGCAGGTGCAGGCTCAGGCCGAGCGAATCGGCGAGCGTGCGCGCATCGTCGAACACCGCCTGCGCGTGTTCGAGGTCTTCCGGGCGCAGCTGCGCGCCGCGGACGTAGTCCCGTATCGGGATGTAGCCCGGCGCGAGTCCTGCCTGCTCCAGGTCGCTCGACAGCCGCTGCACGAGCAGTTCCGGCACGCCGTGTGCGTGCAGCAGCCGCAGCAGCGCCGGAAGCTCGTCGAGGTTCGAGCGGATCAGCACCATCACCCCTCGCACTTCGAGGCGGCTTCGATGTTCCGCGCGCGTGCGCATCAGCCGATCCAGGTTGCGCACGACCTTGTCGAAGGACGCCTTGCGCCGGATCGCCTGGTAGACCTCGCGGCTCGCGCCGTCGATCGACACCGACAGCGAGGCGAGCCCGCACGTCACGCAGCGCAGCGCGCGCGCCGGGGTGAGCAGCGTCAGGTTGGTGTTCGCCGACACGCGGATTCCGCGCGCGGCGGCCAGCTCGACCATGTCGAAGAACGCCGGATGCAGCATCGGCTCGCCCAGCCCCTGCAGGTGCAAGGTCTCCAGCCCCGGCAACTGGTCGAGCAGCGAGCGGAACCGGTCGATCGACATCTCGCCTACCGCGTCGATGCGCTCGTTGACCGTGCACATCCGGCACGCGAGATTGCAGCGCCCGATGGGCTCGATTTGGGCGAAGCGGGGAAGCGGCGGATTCTCGTCGACGACGACGTTGTCTGTCTTCATCGACGGGTAGATCGGAAGAGCACACGTCTGAACTCCAGTCACGCCAATATCTCGTAT
>CALCZN010000088.1:0-42999 GCA_937903095.1 uncultured Burkholderiales bacterium | reverse complement strand
CGACGAGATCAACGTACCGGTTCCAACGTCAAGGCGGCGCTGAGCGGACGGTTACGTTTCCGTTGGGTTCGACCCGAGCGCGTAATCAGCGACTCGCAGGCCAAGCAGTGGGTCAAGCTTTCTGAGTTCGTGTCGCGGAAATAACCCTGCGGCGAGCGCCGAGGCGTCACTCGCACGGGCGGGCCACGGCAAGGACCGCCCGAATAATCACAGCGACGTCGGCTGCCGCCTTCCCGGTTAGGGCCACGCCCATTTCCATGGAATGTTCCAGAGATGCGGTAGTGAGGTTCGTCGACCCAACGTAAGCCCGGTCGGAATCGCACAGAACGACCTTGGCGTGAAACGTCTCGCGCCCACGACCGTCAAGCCGCGGCGCCGAGTAGTTGTACACCTGCACGCCTTTCGCTTTGAGCCAAGGCGCGATAGAGGGGTACCCCGTCGGATAGTCTGGCCGCATGGTGTCTTCGAGGCTGCGCAGCACAAGGATGGCTGAGACACCGACCGCCACGTTATCGAAAAGTTCCTGCAGCCAACGTGCACCGCGTTCGTCGAAGAACGGCGTCATTACCACGACACGCGCACGAGCCTCTTGAACCATCGCCCGAAAGGCGTGCTCAGTCGCTTCGAGGTCAGCAGTGCGCCAACCCAAGTTCGTCAGCTCGTTCTCGAGGGCGCTTGGACGCGGCGGCTTGGTGAGTACCACTCGAGCAGTCGTGACATCGCTATGAACCGATGCACGGTAGTGGGAAATGGCTCGCAGGGCGAAAGCGAGCCGTCGGAGCGATACGGCAGCGGTCGGTCGGACGCTGTATCCATCGGAGTTGTTGTCGGTTAGACCTAATCCCACCGCAGCTGCCAGAATCTCCTGCGCGCCCCTTTCTTCCGTGACTCCGAGCTGCGCCACCCGAGTCAGCGAGCGGGCCGTCTGAGGCGAATCCCAGGGGAGCCGGGACCACGCCTCCAGCAACGCCGCGGCGAGCGTCGCCTGCCCCGCAAGAGCAGAGAGGACGCGCTTCTCGAAGGCTGTGAGCGCCGCGTCCACGTCAACTCGGGCAGTCCACCTCAGCCCGCTTATGCGCCGCCGCCTGAGCGAAGTCGAGATAGCCCTCAATAGCGCCCGCCCGCGTGTCAAATCGCGGTCGCCCGCCAATCGAGCGCAATACCGAGCGCGACAACAGCTTGTTGCTGGCAATGCACGACGTCTCAGGAATCATCGTGCAATCCGGGCATGAGCCGCCTCGATGTGTGCAAAGAGAACCTGTTCCGCACTGTGTCGCCTTGGGGGCCAGCATCGCGCGTAGCAGCGGCGTCCCCGCGTTACGCCACATCGCCGAAAGATTGCCCAAATCCATCGTCGTACCGTTACGGTAGACGACGAAGGCAAGGTCGGCAGGGAAGATGTATTCGCCGAGCGAACCGAGGTCCAATCCGGAGTACTCGGATACATGGCGCATGAGCAGGTGCGCGTAGCTGTGCAACAGCGTATACAGGTACAAGTACACTCCCGGCCTGTCGCTTTGCGGCAGTCGGTCGAGGAACGGTCCCATGGGGTGCGCTCGCGTGAGAAGGTGCGCGCCAATTTTTTCGCCTTCGCCCAGCACGAACATGTCCTCACAGTCCAAACTATCAAGCCAGGTGAGGACCACATCCTCTCGCAGCCGGACGTACAGTGCTTCGTTGCCTTGCTGCACAACGTAGATGGGCGTCTTCATCCCGCTGTCCAGTCGAACCTGCGGAAAAAGGTTTAGCCGCACCGGCATGTTGTCGTTGCGTTTGCCGACAAGCACAGGCTGCGATTCCATTCGGGTGTAGCCGAAGCTGAACCGGCAAAGGTCGAACTCGCGAATGAGGCCCATGTCTGCAAGACCCAGCGCATCAAGCAGCGCGCGCGTTTGGTTTTGTCGTTGTTGGACATCTTCAAGGAGCTCGGGCGACAAGTCTTCGTCGAGCCTCGTGAACGAAACGTAGCGCTTCTTTCCCCTGTTTCGTGTTTCGACAGCAAGCCGGGTGGTTCGCAACGCTTCGTGCTCAACGGCCAGCCGAAACGGGTCGAACTTCGATGCGAAGCGAGCTTGCCGATGCGCGAGGTTAGCCTCCAATTCGGACGGCAGAGACACGTTCGGCACAAGTACTCGGCGCTCGATGAGACTATCGATAACGCGCTGCTTCATGCCATGCGCCGTTTGCTCGAAGAGAGCACGCTGCTCGGGCGCCGCGGTACCGAACGACTCCAACATCTTCAACTGCGCGCAAGCGGATTGGTAATCCAACAACTCTTTGGCGCAGTCCTCCCGCCCTCGGCACGCCGCCTCCACGTCGGCATCGGTGGGAGCAACGGCCCCCAGGCCAAAATGAACGGCGATGAAATCCTTCAGCTCTGCTTCTCGCCCCGGGCGAAGACGAGCGAGCAAGTCATGCCCTCCATCCTTGAAGTCAATGAAGAGGTCTGACTTGACGTAGTACGCGTTGGATGCGCGGTAGGGCGTGGCCTGCATCCGCACATCTGTATGTTCTGGTACACCGCCATTGAGGCCCAGAATCCTCAAGGACTCCTCATCGTTCTGCAGCCATTTCGCCGAGAGTGGTTTGTTGCAGGCAGCGCACTCGAAAAACCAGTCCCCAATACCGGGGGCGCGTCGATTCAGTCGAAAATCCGCGCTACCGCAGGTACAGGTGTCGCGCCGTTTCACCACCTTTTTCTCGTGCTCATCCCACTGGTACTGCCCGGGAAACGGTTGTTCCCAGTTCCCGGACCAGTGCACGAAGATGACGTCGAGCTGTTCCCAGTCGCACACGCCACCGCTCGGCGCGCTTCGGCACCGCGATTCGCTCAGGTTCGGCAGTCCCCTCTCGAACTCCTTGAGGCTTTCGTAGTCCCGAAACAACCCACAGTTACGACACACAAAGGCCAGCGGCGCGGGGGAGTACCCCATGTGCGATGGTCGACACAAGAGCAATCGGTCCTGTCCGGGTGTCTGGAATCGCGCGCGGGTCCCATCGAGCAAGCGAATATCGACGCACTGCTCGGCAATTGGCTTCCGCTTCTCGGAATCATGTTCGCGGGCGCTCATCGCCGCATCGAACCAGGCGCGCCCCAGCTCGTTGATTCGCTCGAAAATCTGCTCGGTCGTCGGCTCACTCAGCGTGACCGGTTCGCCCGCAACCGAGCAAGCGATGCAGGCGCCCAGACCGCCTTCGAAAGTGAAGAAGCTTTGGGGTGCGTACGCCGTCGCGAGCTGGTTGCGCGAACGGTTCATTGTCTTCGCTTGACTCATGCGCGTCTCTCCCGCGTCGTCGCCTCATACCCTTCGCGGCGTGCGTCGATGTCGTCCACGTCTGCGCCGGAACCGCGGCGGATGAATTGCATCGCACGCGCCGTTGCTCCTTCAGGGACCCTTTTCCCCCATGCATCGGACTGAGACTCGTGAAGCACTCCCGGCATGTCTACGTCACGCAGCGACGTCATCGGCCTGAGGCTTGCGTCGCGCAGTTCAAAGAACCTTCCCAGCCAGGTTCCATTCACCAGCCGGTCCGACTCGAAGTCCTCTCGATAGCGTGCGAGTTGGTCCTTGACGAGTGCGCGATAGTAGGCTGCGCCGTCCGGTTGTAGCGCCACATCGAGGCCTATTGCCGTTGCGATGAACCGCTCTGTGCGCTCCAGCGCAGTACGCCGATTTAGGAAGTCGCGCGCATCGATGGCGCTGTTGTAGATAGGGACGGTGCGCTTATTGGAATCCTCGGCCTCGCACAGCGCCTGGATGCCGTTGACGCCGCACACATACTCCTGGAAAAAGCTGGGCATGACCCGAACCAGCGCCTTCTCTGCCCAGCGGTCGACGGCCGCCGGCAGAATCATCCGCTCGAGAAAGCGATGGAAGATGTCGTGAACCTCGACGATGAACCGGTCACGGTAGCGTTGAGGGACCGGCACAAGGACCGAGAAGCCAACGTGTGTGCGGCCGGCGCGCGAGGACGCCTGGATGTATTCGGCGATGTCCGAGGGCATTCCGGCAAAGAACATCGCGTTGAACTCCTCGACGTCCACTCCGTGGGAGACGGCCGAAGTCGCAATGATGGAGCGAAGCGTTTCGTTCAAATGCGGGAACGGCTGACCCGCCGGGACACGCGTTTCGGCGCGCCGCACGATTTCCTGAATCTGAGCAGCCGATACGGCCCCTGAGATGAGCTCGGCGGCCAGTGTGTGCTCGGCGAGGCCGGCTTGTGCATGCAGCTTCTCGAATTGGGTCTTCTCCGTGTCGATGACCTGGTCGCCGCCCTTCTTGTTCGTCACGTAGGTGAGTGAAATGCGATGCAGGTCCACCAGCATGAGTAACGTCGCTGCGTCCGCCTGCAGAATCTCGCGCCGGTGTTGCGCGGCAAGCGGGCCCGGCGACACCCAGTGCTCGAGTTCCTTGCGAGCGCTCTCCAGCGACGCTTCCTCGCCGCTTCGCAGCCGTTCGTACAGACTCGTCACCAGCAGGTGAAAGTGCGAAAGGACCGAGGCCATCGCCACGGTATGCCGGTGCCCGTTGGTCAGAATGGCACCGTACACACGCGCCCAGTGACTCCGAAGCTCGACGTCTTCGTCCGATAAGGCGCGGCGCTCCCCATCGTGGTCAGAGTCGTCCGGGCCCTTCGGCCTGGCGTAGAAGGACTCGTAAAGGCTCGGCCCGGGATGCGGAAACTGGACCGTGTGCTCGCGCTGATACAGGTTGCGCATCTGGCGCTGCGGCTCGTTCACGGTCGCCGAAGCGGCAATCACCTTGATGCGCCGGCGGGTTGTCGAGTCTGGCTCACATGCAAGTTGTCCAGACAGCAACGGCGCCAACTCATCGAACGCTGCCTCCAGTGCCGACTCGAAAAGCCCAGCAAACGTACCGAGTGATTCGTCGAGCAGGTGCGCTTCGTCCTGAATGAGAAGGCTGGGGAACGGGTCGAAGAACCGCTTCTCGCCGCTCGCAAAGCTCGGAAAGAGGGGACGCGTTTTCGTTCCCGGTTCGCCCTCCCAGTCTCGAGGCCAACGTGGAACGAGAAGCCGTTCCGTGTCCTTTTCGATGAGCGGAGCGAAGCCGAACAAGCCGAAAAACTTTCGAATCGTCCCCTGCGACTGTCCAAGCGCAGCGAGCTTATCTACGGTCCCCAGAAGCACTGAAGGGGCGAGGTCGTAGATGTCTTCATCCACGATGTAGAACGGAAGCGGCGTCGGTTCGTCAAACCTCGCGTTCCACGAGCACTTCGCCTTGGGCGACGTGCAGTAGTGTCCCAACGTACCCCCTTCACGTGGCGTGACGCGTCGAAGAGCGAGCTTGCCCGACAAGCAAAACGGACAACTATCGAGCTTGAGCCACCGCTCTTTGCAGCCCTTGTAGGGTGCACGACCAGCAATGGAATCCTCCGCCCCAGGCGGCTCGTCTTGCACGGTCGGGACATCCGAATAGCCTTCGTCGCTGTGCCAGTTCGGAGTGTTGGAGCTCCCCACCCAGAACCCGAGCGAGAACGCTTCGCCCGGATGCCCGCGTGCGTACCGAACGCTCTCGGCCGCGCCCATGGCGGCGAACGTCCGGCGCGCCTGCTGCAACGTCAACAAACGCAGCGGATAGCGCATCAGGGCGCTCACGCCGTGATGTTTGCCGCGCAGGCGGTCGAGAAAAAGAACGAACAGCAGCAAGCCGAGAAACGCCTCGGACTTGCCCCCACCCGTGGCGAAATACAGCAGCGTTACTGCATTGGCGGTGCGGGCGACCTCGCCCTTGTAGAAGTCGTGAAACGCTGGGATGCGTGTCGCGAAAGCCGGGATGCTCGCGAGAATGAAAGCAAGCTGAAACAGGCGCCATTCCGTGTATCCCTTGCGCCGTGCCACCTCCGCCATGGAGAGATTCATGCACACCCAGGCCTCGAAGGGAATTCCCAGAGGAGATTTCTGCGCCCCGGGGCCGCTCCAGTGTTCGCGCGATTTCTTCAGGATGGCGATGCCACAGGCAATCGCCTCGCATTCGGCCTTCCACGCAAGGACGTCGAGTTGCAGCTGCTCCTTCTCACGACGAAGCGATTCGCCTTCCAGAGGCCCTTCTGGGCCGATGTCTACCGGATGCTTCTCGACTTCACGCAGCCATTGCTCGTAGGCGACCAACAACGGCTCGAGCCCCGCGAGACAGTCAGCCTTGGCGAGTTCGGTCATGCGCTGTTCCACCGAATGCTCGGCCGGCACGATGCGAGGCAAGACGTACCGAGGTGACCAGGTGGTGCGCAAAATGAGAGAGTCGCCTTCCGCATCTGCGGTAACAGCTCCGTTGAAACCGAGCGCCGGATAGGCAAGGTACTGGCTGTACCGGTAGGACGGCTTGACGCGGTCAAGCCGCAAAGGCCGGTGTGCATGCCGGGGAATCGCCAGCTCGATTCGCACGCCGAAAAACGCAGTCTCAACCTCCTTCCTGTTGACCGCGGTCAGCGGCTCGCTCCAGTTCTCGAGCGCCACGTGAACGGTGGTGCGGCTCAAGTCGGCCGGGTCTTGCGCTACTTGCACGACCCATCGCATCTCGATTTTCGGAAGAGCAATCTTCAGGTCGGACTCACGAACGCGCCGCAAGAACCGCTGCCAGTCAAGCAAGTCCGACGGGCGCATTTCTGCCCCATGGCGAAACCCCCATAACCGACCGCCGTGCGCCTCATCGGCGCTGTTGGCCCACTTCTCGAGTTGCGCGCGAATGGATTCGTTAAGTTCTTGGCTGGCTTTCTTCGCGTCTTCCTCGGCGCTGGCGAGCGAGAAATCGAATCCAGGCAACTCGAGGTCTAGGCGCCACCACTTCGCAGGAGGCGTCATCGGCTCGGCGAGCGCATCCGGCATTTCTGGCGTGGGGTGCACCTCGAGGTCAGGCTTGTCCTCTTCTTCACCAGAGACGGCTGCCGTGCCGCTCTCCGGACCGGCGCTCGCTTCGCTATCCGGCGCTTCCGATTGCGTCCGGTCCAGCGTATTGTCAAACCCAAATCCCATGTGCTCGTGGACCTTACGGCGCACGTCCAAGCTTCGCGCCGCCCAGTCGGGATGGCGGCGTGAGCCACGTCGCTCCATCCCCAGCTCACGTCGCAGCGCATCGAGTGCTTCTTTCAGACGTTTCTTCAGTTCCTTCTTCGCTTCCTTGGTCGGCTGAAACGTCGGCTTAAGGACTCCTCCCGGCGCAATTTCTACCTCGGAAGGAAGCACGCGCACATACACCGAACCGCTCAGCCGAACCCGTAACGTTTCACGGTCTGCGCTTCGGGCCAGCTGAAAGTCCAAACCGTGCGCGCTTAGAAGAATGGGGTCGGCTTCCTCATCGCCGCGCCGTTCCTCCAGGGGCATCGGCAACAAGAACTCGGAGGCAAGCGTCGCGCTGGG
Source organism: uncultured Burkholderiales bacterium (assembly GCA_937903095.1). Taxonomy (GTDB): domain Bacteria; phylum Pseudomonadota; class Gammaproteobacteria; order Burkholderiales; family Burkholderiaceae_E; genus Zeimonas. The sequence continues at coordinate 35,624 of CALCZN010000088.1, read as the reverse complement.
CTTCGCGGCGTAGACTGTCGAGTAGAACTCGTCTCGCCCGGCAAGCCGCGCCGATAGGTTGTTCAAGAGGCTGTCGACGACCGCCTCCTTGCACGCATCATGAATATCGCGCGGGTTCTTGCTTAGTACCGACATGGGTTACGTCTCCGCAACTGCATCTTGGCGTTCAGCCTGATTGCCGAGCGGCACGATGACGCGCTCGACGCGGGCAAGGCTTTGGATTGCTTCCTGCCGAAGTCCCTGCACGACCTCCGGCGTCAACCGCCGATAGACAACTGAGCTTTCGGGCTGAAAGAGAATTTCGGCGTACTGCGCGGCTAGTGCTCGGCCTTGGTTCTGGTTGAAAACCCGCGTACCGTGTATCAGCGACCAGTAGTTCCGCGCACTTTCGTCGCTCATCTGAAGCGCTCGACAGAACAGCTCGAAGAATTTCCAGTCGCTTGCTCCGTGCGGGCGTCGGTCATCTTCGTCGGCGTGGAGCCAGTAGGCGATACGTTCGACACGGCACGTGGAAGCAAGCGCCTCGTCGAGGGCCATCATCGCCTTGTGAATGGCTCGCGCAAGAGCAGCGCGATTCGACGCCAACGGGAACAGCGCGGCGCACCTACGTTCGATATCGTCGCGGTACAGGCGAAGCATCGCGTGCGTGGGAGAAATTGCGCCGGATTGAACACCCAACCCGAGCGCTTGCTCGACCTTGTCGCGCATCTCGGGCGACATCTCGAACACAAAATCGTCTGGCTGAATGCTCTGAACTGAAACACGTCGGAAACAGGGGTCTTCGTCTGGCTCGTAGCGATACACCCAGCTAGACGCCCAAAGATGGCCACCGCCTTCGAGGTCGAACCGGTATGCGTCGGAAGCAGCCTGCTCGCCCCTTGTCTTGGATTGAAAGTCGAACTTGAACGAGAACGGACGCAACTGCTCAATGGTTATCGGATTCGGAACTTCCTTCAGACGCGCCTCAAGTGCCTGCATCAGCAGGCCAATACGCCCCCGATAGGCCTTGAACGGTTCGAGTGTTCGCATGCCGGCAAGTGTTTTCAGCGCGTCGTCGGCTTGCCGATACGGCACGAAGAGCGCAGAACCGTGCGGCAGGCGCGGATGTGCGAGCAAGAGCTTGAGCACATCCCGATTCATACCGACAAAGACAAAGCGCTGGTTAGGGCGCGAGTCGTCCAATCCGCGGCCGACCGAGGCCAAGGTATGCCACTCGATTCGGCAAAGAATCTCAGCCCATCGACTACCGAACTTGCGCTCCAGATAGCGCCGTGCAAGTCGCAGGTAGTCGTCATTCGGAAGAACAAGGCACAAAGCCGAGCGCGCACCGGTCGCGCTCCGTTCCACTTCCGCGAACAGCTTTGCTGCCATCGGCGTTGCGTCGGACCAGTCATCGATAAGCTTTTGCGCACGTTGTAGGGCTCGTTCCACGCTGTCCAAGCGTTCACGCAACGCACCCGCCGCGAGCGCCGCACGGATGGCGGACTCCACGCTGCTCCAGGCATTGCGCTGCTCGCTAAAGCTGTTGAACTCGCCTTGCGCCCCTGCTTCCGTGAGGTCGGCGTAGCCCGCTGGCATGTTGGATAGCCGCACGATGTAGTGGCATGCGGCCATCATCGACTGGAAGGCTGGCGATTCCTCGTTACCCGCCGCACGAGCGAGGCGCTGAAACCTAAGCGCAAGCGATGCGGCATCGCGGTCGACAATGGCGACGGCGACGTTGGCGTTGCTTTTCGGCTCAGGTACCCAGTCGGCGGGCAAGGGGTCGGCTGAGAGTAGTGCGTCTTCAGCCTCGCCGGCCCAAACGTGCTCTTCCAGTGACAATCCCCGTTCTCGTAGTTGGGCTCGCAGAATGAAGAAGGTCTTCGGGTCATCGGCAAGAATCACTGCGCCTGGTTGCGTTTGTCCGGCGTCGCGAGCACACGCTAGAAACGGAACAATCTGCGACACTGCCTTGAAATTCCGCCGCCCGGTGGTGCTGGTTGCGTCGAGCATCAACAGATGTGGGACGTTCGAGCCGCGAAGGCAGCGCGCCGTGAGCGCCTCTTGCCAATCATCCTTGTTCGTACGAGCGTGCAAGACGAAGAGCGCGCCTGGCGCTGCCGCCCCATCTCGCCACTCGTCTGCCAGTTGCTCTCGCAGCGACCGCCTTCTCGTCGTTCGAGATATTTTTTTCAGCGACCGCTCCAGCGGGCTTTGCGTTGCGCTTCGCCATTCGTGCGCACCATGGTCAAACACGAAAGTCGGGATGAGCTCGGCGAGCGCTGGATTGGCAACCTCCGGAGACCAACTCTGGATTTCGTTGAGTGCCTCGAGCGCTGCCTGAAACGATGCCGATTCTGTTTGGCATCTCAGCTCTGTCGTTATCCCGGAGGCATCCCAGAGGTTGCGAAACACTTCACTCAACCGTATGCGCTCGACAAGCACCCCATCCAGTGCGAGCCGCGTTGCGTTGTTTCCTGGGTAGAAGACCGTACGCAACCCCCGAAGGTCAGTTGCGCAATTTCGCTCGAGGCTCGCCATGGAGTGCAAGCGAGCAACCGAAGTCAGTCGTGTGGGCCAGAGTAGGCAAAGGTGGACGCCTGAAGTCTCGGCTGCCTGCAAGGCTACGTTGACGATTTGTCCGGTCCAAGGCTGAGGCTTGAGTTCCTTCGACGGCTCTTCACGAGCGAAGTACTGCAGTTGCGCACTGCCAAAGCGTGGCCCATCCTCGGACTTGGGCGATTGTGGTTCCACGCATTCGGCGCTGTCCGCTTGTCCGCCCCCGTCTGCTGGTGGTATCGCCTCTCGCGCTTCATCGACATCGCGCAAGGCTGGTGTGGCCTCCTCTGTGCGTATCGGCGCGCGGGTGCCGATAGGCCTTGAGAGCAGCCGGGAGATAAGCGCTGCCTTGTCTTCACGCGCACGCCCGTCTAAAGGGCGTGCGCGTTTGACTCGGGAAGACCGATTGCGAGAAGACATTGAGCGAGCAGGAATTTGGAGGCAATGTGCTTGTCTAGCTAAGCCGCCTCCAACAGGTCGACCGGGTAGCCGTACGCGCTTGTCACGGCATCCTCAATGTCCAGTCCTGATTCGATAAGCCGGGCAAGCACAGCCGGGTCTGGTAGTGCAAGCTGGTTAAGTTCGTAGATAGAAACGTTGGTAGAGCTAGAGATACACCGGAAGGCACGGTCGATGAGGTGGGTGCCGAGCACGCGAGCAAGCTTTTCGGTGTCCAGCGCGGGCGCGTCCGTAACCTGCTCGAGAATGACCGTGTGGTTCTCGCCCACATAACCACCATACGTGCTCAGCAGAGCCCCAGGCACAGCGGAAGCCACGAGTCGTCGCGGCTGGTCGTTCGACGTCACGCGCTGCAGGATGACGCTCGGGTTGCGAACGACAGATGGATGCCGGCTGTCTCCCAGGTCGACAAAGCACGGCTCATCGCTTGACTTGGCTCGCTCATTGAAGATGAGGGCGCCAGAGGGCCGGATGTTCCTGGACCACAAGAGTGGCACCGCGGATTTCGACTTGGAGCGCCGCACATGGGACAGAGAATCGAATACGGGTCGTGTGTCTCGGTTCCAAACGAACGACCCGATGCGAACAACGTATCCATAGTCGGCCAGCCGAAATCTCACCCGGCCAATCTGCTGGAGGAGTTCGGCGTCGGATTCCGAGCGTGGAATCCGCCAGGTTTCGCCGGACGCAGGTAGCAGACAGGTTCCGACCGCGTGATACACGCCGTCGATACCGACGACAGCAATTTTCGGTTTTTCTCGATGCGTTTCTTCCGGGGCTTGTCGACGCAAAACTGTCAGAGCCGTTTCATGCTCGACGTCGATGAAAACGCCGCGTCGGTCACTGACCATGCCGATTGAAAGAATATCGGATTGCTCAATCAGGTAACGGCGTAGACACGAGAAGTATCGACCGGACAGAAAGCTCGTCGGGGTCACAAGCGCTGCAAGTCCACCCCGTCGAAGAAAGCGAATCGTTTGCGCCATGAACACAGCATAAAGATTGGGCTGCGCCTCAAGCACCTCCGAGAACGCGACTTGAAGGCTCGCAACCTCTTGGCTGCGAAGCTTCCGATACGGAGGGTTGCAGACCACAACGTCGAACTGCCCCAACATGTTTTGCAACCGCCACAGCGAATCTGCCCGATGAACCTTGAGCTGCAGCTCTCGCCCCGTTGCCGCAATTTCCTCGGAAAGAGCCATCCGAAGGAAATGCCGCGAAAGCTCGCAGAGCGTCTCGTCAACGTCCGAGCCAAAAAGGTGGCCTTCGATATGTTCGAGAATCGCAGAAGGCGACAAGCCTCTGACCCGCAGGGCGTTGCGCATACGCAATGCGATGGGGGCAAGGAACGCGGCGCCGCCGCAGGCTGGGTCAAAAAACGTATGAACGCCGAAATCGGCTCCCTCGATTTGCACATCGTCGAGCAGACGATTTGTCAAAGAGGGTGGCGTAAAGAACATTGCCAACTCTTTGCGGTAATCCTCGTCGCTCCAGACCGAATAGGCGGAACTCAGCCAGTAGGCAGATTCTAGAAGGGGCAGCGCGACTAGTTTCTCAACTAGGAGCCCAACTTCCGAAAGCTGAAGTAAGTCGGGACGGTTCGGAAGGCTTGGACCAGCTAGCTGCGGAAACGCGACCTGTGTCCAGGCGTGCAACACGGTTCCGACCAAAGCACGCGGGGTGACACGGTATTCATCGAGCCGGCCTCGAAGGCGCCGAAGAAGCTTTATGAGTCGGACTCTGTTCCGGGGCGTCATGTTTGCGCGTGAGAGGAAATATAGGTCGTATAGGCAGTGCAGCAACCCATAACGATGCATCCCCTGTACTTGATTTTCTGCGGCATCAGTCACCTTTCTCACGCCCGAGCAACGGACCTTAGGAGGCCGGCGACAACCTGTCAATCACGAACGCTTTCGAGCGCCTACGACTGAACTCGGAATACGACTACGGGAGTCGCTGTGTACACGCAGCCGTTTAGCCCCACCGCGACGCGGCATGGGGTCTTGACGAATCACCTGTCTGTTTATACAGTACCGAACATCCATTCGGCAAGGCGAACCCATGGCGGCCACCGACGAGCAGCACCTCTCCGCACTTCGCACGTACTGGAAGCAGCACCAGACCTTCCCCAGCATGGGCAAGCTGCGGCGTGGTCGGCATGTCCTCGACCGCCAGCGTCTTCGAGCTGGTCGGGCGCCTTACCGATGCGGGCTACCTGCAGCGGGTTGAAGGCCGCATCGCCCCCACCCGCAAGTTCTTTGGAAGGCCTATCGTCGGCTCGGTGCGAGCCGGCGTCCCGGAACCGGCTCCGGACGATGACATCGAGCTGCTCTCGATTGACGACTACCTGGTCGACGACCCGAACCGCACGTTCCTGTGCCGGGTCCGCGGCGACTCTATGACGGGCGCCGGGCTGCTGGACGGCGACCTCGTCGTAGTGCAGAAGAACTCGCCCACGAGCCCCGGCGACATTGTCGTGGCCGTGGTCGACGGCAACGTGACAGTGAAGTACCTGCGCCAGGCGCGCGGACGCTACTTCCTGCAGGCAGCCAACGACGCCTATCCGGACATCCGACCTGCGGGGTCGCTCGAAATTCTGGGCGTGGTCGTCGGCAGCTTCCGGCGCACGAACCGCCACACGGGCCGCAGCGGCTCAAACAAGGGCGCGATACCGAGCGAGAAACGCGCCGCCATGAGCGCGTACATCGACAGGACAAACATCGTGCGAGTAAAGGTCATCCAGCTGCGCGAGAAAGGCCGTATGCGCCTGCGCTCGGAGAAGAAAGACAGTCCCGCCTTCGTCGGCGACCTCTATGTGGGGGAAAGCCGAGACCCGACGCTGGGCCGCTCGGTGCGCCGAGCGCGCCTCATCGACACGAGCGCGGGCACCGCGGCCGACGTGCTGCCCGAGTTGAACGACGCGCAGCTCATCTGGGCGTCCAACGGCGAGATGCGACTGAACGGCTACGAGCGCGTGGGCGACGTCGGCTACGCGCAAACCTGGTCCGTGAGGCTCGTTGCCTGATGCTGCGGATAAGCATCCATGCCGGCGGCCCCGCGGAACGGTCGGTCGCGAATCAGCTGGCGGTGCTCAACATCGCGTACCAGCGTCGTGCGCCCCTTGCCGACTATTCGCTGAGCTACTCGGCCCGAGGGGTCGGCGAGACGGCGCCCGCGTTGCTCACCAACTACCCGCGCTGGTCGGCAAGCCTCTGGGACCTGGCCGCTCGCGCGCTCACGCAGGTGCTCTATCGCAGAAACGAGCCGCCGGCGCTCGGCAAGCCCGACCGACGCTGCGCGTATGCACGACGCGTTAACGCCGTCATCCTGCGCGCGACTGCCGACGACTTCGGCTTGGAGCTCGCCACGGCGGACATCGAGCACACCAGTACGCGGCGCGGCCGCTACCGGGCGCGCTTCGAGGAGGATGTCCTCGGGGCCCGCGAAGTCGAGTTCGAGTACGGCGTGCGCGTGCTCGAGGCCGCGGACCTGCTGCTGCGGGCAATCTGCTGGGCGTTCACCGGCAAGGAAGCGCTGCCGCCCATGCCGGCTCTCATCGTGCCGCCGGCGTTGCGCATCGACGGAGAGGAGCGTTTTCACATCGAAGCGCTCACCGAGCCCGCGAGAACCGGCTTCATCCGCTACAAGGGCGGCGCGGTCGATGTGTTTCCGCTCGCCAGCGACTACGTCTCCTTCATCACCGCAGGCTGACCCGTGAGCGCCGTCCTCGCCGAGAAGCCCAAGCACTTTCCGCTGCGCCGGCGCACGGGGACGGCCGCGTTTCACCTCTCCAAAGAGGCGGTCGACTTTGGCTCCGAGGACCTCGAGCGCCTCACCGACTTGGGGGCCGTGCGGTTCGTCGCGAAGCTGCTCTGGGGCTCGTACACCGAGATGCCGTGCCCGCACTGCGGGACGATTGACGAGCACTACTGGCGAAGGAAGGAGTTGCGCTGGAAGTGCCGCGGATGCGGAAAGACTTTCTCGGTCACTTCCGGCACGGTGTTCGCTGACCGGAAGCTCCCGCTGAAGAAGATTCTGAAGATTGTCTTCGCCTGGGCGAACGGCGCCTCCGGCAAGCCGGCGCTACAGCTGCGCCGCGACTGGAACGTCTCCTACACGACGGTCTTCACACTCGTGCAGAAGCTGCGTGAGGGGCTCGTGCGAGGCTTCAACACGGGCGTACTGTGCGGCGAGCACGAGATGGACGGCATGGACATCAACGGGCGCCGCTATCGCGAGAAGCGCAACAAGCCCCAGGGCGGCGGCAAGCCCACAGGCAAACCCAAGATTCCCGCGCACCTCTTGAAGCCCAAGGAGGAGGCCGAGCCCTTCGTCGGGCCGCCTGACCCGCCCAAGCACGGCAAGACGGCCCGCCAGCCCGCAGACCGACGCATCCTGCTCGTCATGCGCCAGAGGGGCGTGGCGCCGCGCCTTGGGGCGATGGCAACGCGCGTGGGTGTAGCCCTCAGGGAGAGCACGGCAACGGTCACGACGATGGCCACGCGCTTTGCCTCGGCCGAGTCGCGCTTCAACACCGACGAGGACCCGGCCTACGCGGCGTTCGCCAAGCTCTTTGCGGACCACAAGGCAGTGAGCCACTCGGAGACCTACAGCTTGCCGGATGGCACGAACAACAACCAGGCCGAGAGCTTCAACTGGCGGATGCGCCGCTCCGCGGAGGGCGTTTACTTGTCGGCGAGCAACAAGTACCTCGCGGACTACGCCGTGGAGAACGCCTGGCGCGAGGACACGCGAAGACTCTCGACCGGCAAAAAGCTGCGGTACCTGCTGCGCGTCGCTTTGGGCGTGGGGCTGTCGCTGTGGTGGCGCGGCTACCGGCAAGGCAAGCACCGGACCTTCGAGATGCTGGTGGACGGCGAACAGCCGGCGAAGGGACGGGGCCGCGCGAAGGGGGCGAAGCCGAAGGTGCCATGCTGACCGGGACCGTTGCCAGCCATGTTCTAGAAACTATTACGACTTCTAGAACATTCGCCCCCCACCGGGTGTCGAGGTTTTGTACAGCAAAACCATAGCACCTTGTGCTATACTTTGAGAGCCGTATGAGCCCCAAGAGGGTGTTCAAGACGAAGACGTTCGACCGTTGGGCCAAGAAGGTGATAGCGGACGACTTGCTGTGCATCGCAGCCCGGGAGATTGAGCGCGGGCAATACGAGGCCGATTTGGGCCAGGGGGTCTGCAAGAAGCGGGTCGCGTTGCCCGGCAAGGGCAAGCGTGGGTCGGCCCGTGTCTTGGTCGCCAAGCGGCACCCGAAAGCGATTGTGTTTCTGGTTGGCCGAGAAAAGAGCGAATCCGGTTCCGATTTTCCCGACGCCGTCACCGAATCCGCAAAGGTGATTGCTCAAGGCTTGCAAGCGCAGTCGCTCGCGCAGCTGGATGCGCTGGCCGCCAACGGTCAGCTGAAGGAGATTTGCCATGACCAAGAAAAGCGCTGAAGACGCCCGGATGCTGCGTGAGTTGCTCGAGACGGCGCAAGACTTGAGTGCCTACGGTGTGGTGTCCAAAGCCGACCTGGCGAAAGTGCGGGCCCTGGCTCAGGAGCCACCCGTGTACACGCCCGAGCGCGTCGTACGCGTTCGAACGCGGGTTGCGAAGATGAGTCAATCCGTCTTCGCCGCCTACCTGAACGTGAGCGTCTCGACCGTGCAGAAGTGGGAGTCGCCCACTGCCCACAAAGCTCCAAGCGGAGCGGCCGCGAAGCTTTTGCAGTTGGTCGAAACGAAGGGCGTAGAGGCGCTGATGGCGTGATGCCAGAGGTGCGAGTCAAAGCAAGCAGCAAGCAGCAAAGCAGCGGTGCCTATACATCGCAGGCAACAAAAAAACGCCCCGTCGGCGGGTACCGACGAGGCGATGGTTCAGCACGAGCGCTCTGTGAACTACTCTGTCCCTGAAGGACTACAGCAGTGCCCTGACCAACTCAAGTATGGCCCTTAGAATCTATCCGTAAATTATGTTGACGCTCACCGGCACCTTGCGAAACGCGATGATCGCTGCAGCGAGATGGTTGAGCGCGAGGAAGCTGCGTTCGAGCTTCTCATAGCGAACAAGCAATTTGCGAAAGCGATTGAACCAGCTATGGCAGACCTCAACCACCCAACGCCTGGCCTTGTGCTTCGGATTGCGCCGTCTGGCATCGCGTTCTTGCCGACGGTCGACGACGTGACCGATGTAACCGTGCCGCTCGATGATGCCGAGGTTCTCGGCACTGCGATAGCCGGCATCAGCACACAGATGCTTGCTGCGTCGAATGGGCGGGCGCTTTCGCTTGATCACGATGGCCCTGAGCACTTCGTCGAGTCGCTTGCCGTCATTCACGTTCGCTGCGGTCACGACGAGCGACAACGGGACGCCACGGCCGTCCACCGGCAGGTGGCGCTTGCTGCCTCTTTTTCCCCCGATCCGTCGGGTTCGGTCCGACAGCTTCCTGTGCCATCGGCGCCTTCATCAGCGCGCCGTCGATGCTTTGCCATCGCCAGGCAATGCCCTCCATGTCGTCGTACTCGGCCAGGCCGGCTCTCCAGAGCGCTTCGAAGAAGCCTGCCTCCTCCCATTCGAGGAAGCGCTTGTGGACAGCGCTTGCGCTGCCGAACCGTTCTTTCGGCAAGGCCTTCCACTGGCAGCCTGTGCGCAGTACATAGACCACTGCTTCGAATACTTGCCGAGCGGGCTTGGGAGGGCGACCTGCGCCGGGCTTGCGCACGTAGGCTTCAACCTTCTTCGGGACGCGTACAGGAATTAGTGGCTCAACGCGCTGCCAGAACTCCTCGCTCACGACCCACGACTCAACTCGCTTGGGCACGGCCTTGCTCCGACGCCGCGATGAGAGGCGGCTCGGAGCGTCAGTGTATCTAATTTACGGATAAATTCTTAGGGCGTGTGCAATCGCGCCAAGCGGTGTCAGCGCTTGGAGTGCGGTAATCGTCAGAGACGAAGACTTGTTGCTTTTCTCCTTGTCGGAGTCGGGTGTCTTTCCGAGCATCGTATTCCTTGTTCGTGCGGGCGGCACGCACTCCCTGCGCCTCGGGAAGAAGCACAGTCGGGAATGCGGCGTCGACGAACCGCGTCGCCAAACGAGGAATACCTGGATGCTTTCGGCGTATTGGCCGAGAACTTGACGTTATTGCGATGCCCCGGGGAACCTTGCGTTCTCTGGGGCATCTTCTTTTCGTGTCATCTCACCGTCTCCGACGGGCGCAGCACCGGACGCGGCGCCATGTCACTCATCTTTGTCTGGCAGTAATTTCTCCAGGCTTGCGACCAGCATCGCACGCTCTACGGAGTCGGGCTGCGTCAAGACGCGCAGGCGCTCCAGGACGCCTTCGAGCTGTGCAGCCTGCGCGCGAAGCCCCGCCGCACCGGGTTCGTTGTCATCAATCGGGGTGACCTGTCTTTGCGTATCAGCCATCGCGAAGGCCTCGCTGCACACGTAGCATTTGTGCGGAGTTCGAACGTACACACTTGAAATCAACGTGCGTCGTTTTACCATCCCATGAACGCAATGCCCTAGGCCGGTTGCCGCCGCGTGCGGGCCGTGGTACGGTCCGCTACCGCCACCGACCGGGTGCTCGCGGGCGAGAGCAACGCGGCGAGGCTGTGGGCTTCGGGCGTCCTGCGCCACTGCCCGACGCTGCGACCCGTGCGTCGGGCGGGAAGCGCTTCGACGAGGCCTCCCGACTGCAGCTTGCGCAGCGCCGGACGTAGTGTGTTGTCGCAATAGCGCTTGCGCTCCGCCGCGGTGACGAGTTCCAGACCAAAGCGGTTCACGACGAGTTCGAGCAACATCAACGTTTCGAGCGCATGCGGCGCGTGCTCCGTGAGCGTCTGCAGCAGGAACGCCTGTAATGCGCCTCGTTCGCCGTAGCGGCCCTTCCATGCGCTCACGACGTCGGGACAGGCGACGTTGCTGCCGGCCGCGGCCAGAATGCGTTCGATGGCCGCGAGCCGACTCTCTCGGATGCGACGCTTCTCGCGAGCCGCCGCGAGCTCGGTCCGCACGCGCGCCTCGTGAGCAGCAAGCGCTTCGAGTTCGCCTTTGAGCGCGGCTCGCTCGTTGAGCAGCCACTTCAGGTGCGGTGAAGCACGGGTCCGGGTCGTCATGTCCGACTGGATACCAGCGCGCGTACGGAAAGCCACGTTCGTTGAAAGGAGACCGCTGTCGGGAAGGTAACGCCGATGTCCGCCAGATAAGCGGCGAAGCAGGCGCGCCGTGTCCGGCAGCCGCCCCGCCGAAGCCAGCGCCAAGACTGGCCGATGAGTTGACCGTCTATCTCCTCGTCGAACTGCCGCAGTGTGAGGTACAGGGCATCACGCTCGAGCAAGAGGTGCTGGCGGCGCGCCGCCAGTTGCGGATAAGAGTCGGGAAGCAGCGACGTCAACGCCTCAGTGAGCGCCAGTTCAGCGTGAACCTCAGCGGTCGCCTGCGCGAGACGCGTGAGCGTCGTCTGCGTGCGGGTTCGCGTCATCGTCAACGCCATGAGCCGGCTCCGGAGACTGAGTGCGGCTCAGCTGCTGGACTGTGAGCAAAGCCTGCAGGTCGGCCTGCCTGCCTCCCCAGCGCCACAGGTTCGCGCCGTAGCGCCCAGGCTGACGAGTGCTTTGCACCCGGTTCGCCTCCCGCAAGGTGCGTAGCACCAGCTTCACGTCGCGCTTCTGAAACACGAGGAAGTCTCGCTTGGTGTCGAAGGTCAGGCCGAAGTGGGCAGCGCACCGCTGCGCAATCTCGACCGTGTCGAGGGCCTCCGGCGAGGCTTGCTGCAACTGGACGACGATGAAAGCCGTGAACGCCCCTCGGGCGCCGAACCGGTTCTGGGCACGAACGACGCGGCCGGCAGCTGGCTCGACCCGAGCGTCGAGCCGTGCCAACGTCTGGTCCAAGGCGGCAAGGCGCTGCGAGGTCGAGGCTCGCAGCGCGGTCAGCTTTTCGATGCGCTCGTCGAAGCGTGCGAGCTCGCCGGCGAGCATGGCGCGCTCGTTCAAAAGCCACTTCAGGTGTGGCGGTGTGGAGGTGGACACAACGGTGAGACATGGCGATGACGTTATCGCAGTACAGCGACCGTCGAGCGCCAGAATCGGCGCTTTTAGCCGTTTCGCCCGCTCAGCCTTGAACTTGGGTCAACAGAGCTATAACACCCTGGGCCGGCGCGCGCCCGCGGCCTTCCAAGCTCGGGGGCGCGGCACGCCACGTAGAATCTTCGTTGTCGCAGCCTTCGACCGTCTCCGCCCCATGTCGCTTCCCTCCGCCCCGATACCCGCCGCCCCGAACGTCGATCCGGCCGAACTGGCGAAGTTCCAGGCGCTGGCCGCGCGTTGGTGGGATCCCGAGTCGGAGTTCCGCCCGCTGCACGAGATCAATCCGCTGCGCCTGGAGTGGATCGACGCGCATGCGTCGATCGCCGGCAAGCGTGTGCTCGACGTGGGTTGCGGCGGCGGCATCCTCGCGGAGGCGATGGCGCAACGCGGCGCGATCGTGCGCGGCATCGATCTCGGGGAACGCGCGCTGCAGGTCGCCGAACTGCATGCGCTCGAAAGCGGCGCGGCGGTGGAGTACGAACGCATCGCGGTCGAGATGCTGGCCCAGCGCGAGCCCGACGCCTACGACGTCGTCACCTGCATGGAGCTGCTCGAGCACGTGCCCGATCCGCAGTCGGTGGTGCGCGCCTGTTCGGCGCTCGTGCGCCCGGGCGGCTGGGTTTTCTTCTCGACGATCAACCGCAACGCCAAGGCCTTCGCGCTGGCGGTCGTCGGCGCCGAATACGTGCTCGGACTGCTGCCGCGCGGCACGCACGAATACGAGAAGTTCATCCGGCCCTCGGAGCTGGCGGCCGCCGCGCGCCGCTGCCGCCTGGAACTCGCCGAACTGATGGGGCTGACCTACAACCCGATCACGCGCCGCTACCGGCTCGACCCCGGCGATCCGGACGTTAACTACATGATGGCGTGCCGCCGCCTGGACGCGCTCGGCGCCATTCCCCGATGAGCGGGTACCCGCCGGCAGCCATGCGCACGCTCCCCGGCGATGCCGGCGGCGACCTGCGGCCTCCGCTCGCGGTGTTCTTCGACCTCGACGGAACGCTGGCCGACACGGCGGCCGACCTCGTCGCGCCAGTGCAGGCGATGCGCGCCGAGCGCGGGCTGGCTCCGCTGCCCCTCGAGGTGCTGCGCCCCTATGCGTCGATGGGCGCGCGCGGCCTGCTGCTCAAGGGGCTCGGCGTCGAACGCGAGGATCCGCGGTTCGAGGCGCTGCGCGACGAGTTCCTGCAGCGCTACGAAGCGGCGATGAACGTCCACACCTGCCTCTTTCCCGGCATCGCCGAGGTGCTCGACGCGCTCGACGACGCCGCGATCCGCTGGGGCGTGATCAGCAACAAGATCGAACGGCTGGTGGCGCCGATCCTCGCGTCGCTGGGCGTGCTCGAACGGGCCGTCTGCGCGATCGGCGGCGACACCACCGGCTTCGCGAAACCGCATCCGGAGCCGCTGCTGCACGGCGCACGGATCGCCGGCGTCCAGGCCGAAGGCTGCATCTACGTCGGCGACGATCTGCGCGACATCCTCGCCGGCCGCGCCGCCAGGATGCGCACGATCGCCGCCGCCTACGGCTTCTGCGGCGAGGACTCCCCGCCGCAAAGCTGGGGAGCCGATGCGATCGTGCGCGGGCCGGGGGAATTGATCGAGCTGCTCGGCCTGCGCCGAGCACTTCCTACATGAACCGATCGAGCAGCTTCCGGCTCGCCGCATCGAGCGCCTCGACATCCCGCACGAGATAGTGCACGCCGTTCTCGTCGGCGATCAACAGCATGTTGCGCGACAGGCGGCGGATCGCCTCCTCTCCGCGCAACACGAAATGCGTTTCGCCGCGATCGGTGACCACGTGCCACATGCAAGGGGTGAAGAAGCTCGATACGGAGTGGATCTCGCGGATCTGCGGAACGAACTCGCGCGCGGCCAGCTCTTCCTCGATCAGCACGCGCGGCGTGTCGTCGAGCGAGGAAAGGCGCTCGATCCAGACGCGTTCGCGGCCGTCCGGGCCGAGCAGCGAGACGCTCTCGTCGGGCGCCGAGATCGGGAACCCGCGCACCGGAACGACGCCGGCGCAGATGGAGCCGTCGGCCTCGCGCAGCACGAGGCGGCCGAACGCGTCGCGCGACAGCGAGAACGGGGCCACGCCGGCGCTGACGGTATTGCCCTCGTTGCGCGCGGACGCGGTAGGCGCGTTCATTCGGAGGCCTCGGCCGCAAGCGCCTCCACCCGGTCGTCGGCATTGCCCGACGGCTCGATCTCGGCGCGTCGCTGCTGCGCCCGATACAGCTCGAAATAGGCGCCCTGCCGCTTCATCAGGTCGTCGTGCGTGCCGGTCTCGACGACGCGCCCGCGATCGAGCACGACCAGCCGATCGGCCTTGCGCAGCGTGCTCAGGCGGTGCGCGATCGCGATCGTCGTGCGCCCCTGGACGAGGTTGTCGAGCGCCTTCTGGATCTCCTGCTCGGTGGCGGTGTCCACCGACGACGTCGCCTCGTCGAGGATCAGGATGCGCGGATCGATCAGCAGCGCGCGCGCGATCGAGATGCGCTGCCGCTCGCCGCCCGACAGCGCCTGGCCGCGCTCGCCGACCAGTGAATCGTAGCCGTGCGGCAGGCGCAGGATGAATTCGTGCGCGTGCGCCGCGCGCGCCGCCGCGACGATCTCGGCCCGCGAAGCTTCGGGCCTGCCGTAGGCGATGTTCTCGGCGATCGTGCCGAAGAACAGGAACGGCTCCTGCAGCACGAGGCCGATGTGGCGGCGGTAATCGGCGATGCGCAGCGAGCGGATGTCGACGCCGTCGACGCGGATCTCGCCGTCGGTGGGGTCGTAGAAGCGGCAGATCAGGTTCACCAGCGTGCTCTTGCCCGAGCCGGAGGCGCCGACCAGCCCGATCATCTCGCCCGGCGCGATGTCCAGCGTCAGCCCGCGCAGCACCGCCCGGTTGCCGTAGCGGAAGTCGACGTCGCGCACCTCGATGCGTCCCTTCATCTGCGGCAGTTGCACGGGATTCGCCGCCTCCGGAACGCTGGAGACGTGGTCGAGGATCTCGAAGATGCGCTTCGCGCCGGCCGCCGCCTTCTGCGTGTGCGAGACGATCCGGCTCATCGAGTCGAGCCTCGTGTAGAACCGCCCGATGTACGCGAGGAACGCAGTGAGCACACCCACCGTGATGCGTCCGCGCGCCACCTGCCAGATGCCGAAGGCCCAGACCACGAGCAGCCCGACCTCGGTGGCCAGCGTCACCGACGGCGAGAACAGCGACCAGGTTCGGTTCAGCCGGTCGTTGGCGAGGCGGTTGTGCTCGTTGGCCAGCCGGAAGCGCTCGGCTTCGCGCCGTTCCTGGGCGAAGGCCTTGACCACGCGGATGCCGGGAATCGTGTCGGCGAGCACGCTCGTGACCTCGGCCCAGATGCGGTCGAGCTTCTCGAAGCCGTGGCGCAGCCGCTCGCGCACCAGGTGGATCAGCCAGACGATCAGCGGCAGCGGCATCAGCGTCACCAGCGCGAGCCCCGGATCGATCGAGACGAGGATCGCCGCCGTCATCGCGATCATCAGCAGGTCGGTGGCGAAGTCGAGCAGGTGCAGCGACAGGAAGACGTTGATGCGGTCGGTTTCGCTGCCGATGCGCGCCATCAGGTCGCCGGTGCGCTTGCCGCCGAAATACTGCAGCGAAAGCTTCAGCAGATGCTCGTAGGCGGCCGTGCGCAGGTCCGCGCCGATGCGCTCGCTCACCAGCGCGAGCAGGTAGGTGCGCGCCCAGCCGAGCGACCACGCGACGAGCGCCGCCGCCAGCAGGCCGCTCAGGTACAGCGCGACGAGCCGGGGGTCGATCGGCACGCCGTTCTGGAACGGGATCAGCACCTCGTCCATCAGCGGCATCGTCAGGTACGGCGGCACCAGCGTCGCGCCGGTGGAGGCGAGCGTGAGGAGGAAACCGGCGAGGAGCCGGCGCTTGTACGGTCGCGCGAAGCGCCAGATCCGGAACAGCGTCCAGCTCGAGGTGCGCTCCTCCGCGCCGGCGTCGACGACCGCGCCGGACTCGCCGCCCGCAGTTTCGGCGTCCGCAGTTTCGACGTCGCCTCCCGGCGGTGAGGCGTGTTCCGTCCGGGCTTCGCGCGCGACCGGCGCGTTGCGCTCGTCCGCCGTCGCCCGGCCGTCTGCTTCCGGTCGCGAAAGCGCCTCGCGCCAGTGCTCGAAAAGCTCGGCGAAGCGCTGCACCGCCGCCATGCGCGCGAGGGTGAAGCGCCACGACGCGACGCGTCCGCGGTCGTCGCACAACTGCAGCGTGCCGACGCCGCCATGATCGGAAAGTTCCAGCCGGGAATCGGCCGCCAGGGGATAGGACGCCGGCTCGTTTCCGCCCGCGGCGAAAAACCACACGGCGGAAGAGGTCAGCGCCAGCAGGCCGCGACGGAACTGCAGCCGGGCATCGAGATCCAGCTCGGCCCAGCCCAGCACTTCCAGAGGCGCCGCGTCGGGCGCCTGCACTCCGATCTCGCGTCGCCATTCCGCGGGAAAAAGAGCAACGGCGGGATCTGCAGCAGGCAGGAGGTGCGCGGACGGAATGGTGGTCATCGAAACGAGGTAGCTTACTGCATTCGATTCCCGGACTACGGGTCGTCCCGTATGGCGGTCGGGCGCGGTACGTGCTTGGACGTCAACCGGAATTACGCTGCCGCGGTGTAGGCCCTACCCTTTCCCCCGATCCGTTCATGCTCGCTCCGCGCCCGCAGCCCCTCTCCGACCCCCGCCTCGACATCGAAATCGTCGAGGTGCACTGCATCCGGGGGCCGGGCCGCTGGACCTACCGCCCCGTGCTCGAGGCCGTCGTCGACATCGGGGGTCTCGAGGAATACCCGTCGAACCGCATTCCCGGGCTGCCGGAAAGGCTCGAGCAATGGCTGCCGGGTCTCGTCGAGCACCGCTGCAGCTATGGCGAGCGCGGCGGGTTCCTGCGGCGGCTGAAGGAAGGCACCTGGCCGGCGCACATCCTCGAGCACGTCTGCGTCGAGCTGCAGGCGCTCGCCGGTGCGCCGCATGCCGGCTTCGGACGCGCGCGCGAAACGTCGACCCCCGGCGTCTACCGGGTCGTCGTCCGCGCGTTCCAGGAGGAAACGGCGAGAGCCGCGCTGGCGGCCGCGCGCGACCTCGTCATGGCCGCGATCGAGGATCGTCCCTTCGACGTGGCGGGCACCGTTGCCGAGCTGCGCGCCCTGAACGACGAGCACTACCTGGGCCCGAGCACCGAGTCGATCGTGCTCGCCGCCGACGACCGCTCGATCCCCTTCGTGCGGCTGAACGACGGCAACCTGGTGCAGCTCGGCTACGGCTCGGCGCAGCACCGGATCTGGACGGCCGAAACCGACCGCACGAGCGCCATCGCCGAAGGCATCTCGCGCGACAAGGACCTCACCAAGGAGCTGCTGCACGCGTGCGGCGTTCCGGTTCCCGAAGGCCGGCCGGTGGCCGACGCCGAAGACGCCTGGGCAGCCGCGCTCGAGGTGGGGTTGCCGGTGGTCGTCAAGCCGTCCGACGGCAATCACGGCCGCGGCGTCTTTACCAACCTCGTCAACCGGAACGAGGTCCTCGCCGCCTGGCAGGTGGCGCGCGAGGAAGGCAGCGGCGTCATCGTCGAGCGCTTCGTCCACGGCAACGAGCATCGGCTGCTCGTCGTCGGCGGAAAGGTCGCAGCCGCCACGCGCGGAGAGCCGGCGCACGTCGTCGGCGACGGCCGCTCCACGGTCAGCGAGCTGATCGACCTGCAGTTGAACAGCCACCCGCTGCGCGGCAGCACCGAAGACTGCCCGCTGAACTTCGTACGCATCGACTCCTCGGCGCGCATCGAACTTGCCCGCCAGGGCTTCGATGCCGACTCGGCCCCCCCCGCCGGCACGCGGCTGCTGATCCAGCGCAACGGCAACGTCTCGATCGACGTCACCGACGAGATGCATCCCGAAGTCGCTGCGATGGCGGCGCTGGCTGCCGACGTCGTCGGCCTGGACATCGCCGGCGTCGACCTGGTCGCCGAGGACATCTCCCGCCCGCTCGACGAGCAGCGCGGCGCCATCGTCGAAGTCAACGCCGGGCCGGGCCTGCTGATGCACCTGAAGCCCGCCGTCGGACAACGCCGTCCGGTCGGCGAAGCGATCGTCGATCACCTCTTTCCCGGCGGTGCGGACGGCCGCATCCCGATCGTCGGCGTCGCCGGCACCCGCAGCGGCGCGCGCGTCGCCGCGCTGGCCGCGGCGCTGCTGCGCGGCGGCGACCGGCGCGTCGGACTGGCGAACGCCGATGGCCTGTTCGTCGAAGGACGCCGCATCTTCGAGGGCGATGCCGCGCACTGGGCCGAGGGCCGCCGACTGCTGACGAACCGCTTCGTCGACTGCGCGGTCGTTGAAAACAGCGCCCGCACGATCGTCTCCGAGGGGCTCGCCTACGATCGCTGCAGCGTCGGCGTCGTCACTTCGCTCGAGCGCAACGCGCAGATCCGCGAGTTCGACGTACTCACGCCCGAGCAGATGTACGCGGTGCTGCGCACCCAGATCGACGTCGTGCTCGAGGGCGGCGCAGCGGTGCTCGACGCGGCCGATCCGATGATCGCCGGCATGGCCGCGCTGTGCGACGGCGAGACCGTCTTCTACGCCTGCACGTCGCGCGGCGATGCGTGCATCGATGCGCACGTGCGCGAAGGCGGGCGCGCAGTGCGCATCGAGCAGGGCCAGATCGCGCTGCGTGCCGGCAGCAGCGTGGAGTACGTCGGCGAGGACGATGTCTTCGGCACCGAATCGCTCGAAGACCTGCTGCCCGCGATCGCGGCCGCCTGGGCGGCCGGCGCATCCGCGCAGCGCATCACCGAACGGCTCGCCGCGCTCGCCCGCCCGATCCCCGTGGTCGTCGACGCAACGGCCTGAACCGCGCGCAGCCACGGCGGCGGCGCAGATCGCCCCGCCCTGCCTGCCCGCCTGGAAGCTCCATGCAAGTCGAACGCATCCGCGCGCTGCGCGGCCCCAACCGATGGACCCGCGCCCGCGCGATCGAGGCCATCGTTCGCTGCGACGAACCCGAACGCGAACAGGCGAAGACTCCGGATTTCGCCGAACGCCTGCGCCGACGTTGTCCCGATCTCGTGCGCCTGCCCAACGGCGCGGGCACGCCGCGCTCGACGGCGCATGCGCTCGGCGCGGCCGCCTTCGCGCTGCAGTCGCGCGCCGGCTGCCCGATCTCCTTCGCGCGCACCATCGAGACTTCCGAGGCCGGCGTCTACCAGGTGGTCGTCGAGTACAGCGAGGAAGCGGTCGGACGGCTCGCCTTCGAACTGGCCGAAGCGCTGGTCGACGCCGCGCAGGCCGATGCGCCCTTCGACACGGCCGCCGCCGTCGCGCGGCTGCGCGCGATCGACGAGGACGAACGCCTCGGGCCGAGCACCGGCGAGATCGTGCAGGCCGCGCGCACGCGCGGAATTCCGTACCGGCGTCTGACCACGGGCAGTCTCGTGCAGCTGGGCTGGGGTAGCCGGCAGCGGCGAATCCAGGCCGCCGAGATCGATGCGACGAGCGCGATCGCCGAGCAGATCGCGCAGGACAAGGAGCTGACCAAGCAGCTGCTGTCCGACTCGGGAATTCCGGTGCCCGACGGCGTGCCGGTCGAGACGATCGAAGACGCCTGGGCAGCGATGCGGCGACTGGGCGGCGCAGTGGTGGTGAAACCGCGCGACGGCAACCAGGGCAAGGGCGTGACGGTGAACGTGCGCACGCGCGAGCAGCTGGAAGCGGCGTGGGCCGGCGCCCGCGAATACGAACGCGACATCCTCGTCGAGCGCTACATTCCCGGCAGCGACTTCCGGCTGCTCGTGGTCGGCGGGCAGCTGGTCGCCGCCGCGCGCCGCGATCCGCCCGCCGTGCTGGGCGACGGCGTGCACACGATCCGCGAACTCGTCGACGAGATCAACCGCGATCCGCGGCGCAGCGAAGGACACGCCACCGCCCTCACCCGCGTCACGCTCGATGCCGTCGCCTGCGCGCGGCTGGCCGGCCTGGGCCTGTCTCCCGAATCGGTGCCGGCGCCGGGCTTTCGCGTCGTGCTGCGGCACAACGCCAACCTGAGCACCGGCGGCAGCGCCACCGACGTCACCGACGACGTGCACCCCGAGGTCGCGGCGCGGGCGATCGAGGCGGCGCGCACGGTGGGGCTGGACATCTGCGGCGTCGACGTCGTCTGCGAGAACATCTCGCGCCCGCTCGAGGAGCAGGGCGGCGGCATCGTGGAGGTGAACGCGGCGCCGGGCCTGCGCATGCACATCGCGCCCTCGTACGGCAAGGGTCGCGCCATCGGCGAGGCCGTGATGGCGGCGATGTTCGAAGCGGACGACGACGCGCGCATTCCGGTCGTCGCCGTCACCGGCACGAACGGCAAGACGACCACCGTGCGCCTGATCGCGCAACTGCTCGCCGAGACCGGCGCGCGGGTCGGCATGACGACCACCGACGGCGTCTACGTGAACGGCCGGCGCACCGACGACGGCGACTGCAGCGGCCCGAAGAGCGCGAGCAACGTGCTGCTGCATCCGCACGTCGACGCCGCCGTGTTCGAGACGGCGCGCGGCGGGCTGTTGCGCGAAGGGCTGGGCTTCGACCGCTGTTGCGTCGCCGTCGTGACGAACATCGGCGAGGGCGACCATCTCGGCATGAACCACATCGACGACGTCGACACGCTCGCCGAGGTCAAGCGCGTCGTCGTACAGAACGTGTCGATCGACGGCCATGCCGTGCTCAATGCCGACGACGAGCGGGTGGCCGCGATGGCGCCGTCGTGCCCGGGGGCGGTCGTCTTCTTCGCGCGCGAGGCGGCGAACCCGGTGATCGCCGCGCATCACGCGCAGGGCGGACGCGTCGTTCACCTCGACGGCGACGAGATCGTCTGCGCGCATCGCGGCGCGGAGCAGCGCATCGCGCTGCGCGACGTGGCGCTCACGCGCGGCGGCACGATCGGCTTCCAGATCCAGAACGCAATGGCCGCGATCGGCGCGGCCTGGGCGCTCGATCTCGACTGGAATGCCGTGCGCGCGGCGCTTCGCCGCTTCGTGCCCGATGCGCGAACGGCCCCGGGACGCTTCAACGTCTTCGAGCATGCGGGGGCCACGGTGGTTGCCGACTACGGCCACAACGTCGATGCGATCGCCGCGCTCGTGCAGGCGGTCGAATCGATGCCGGCCACGCGCCGCTCGATCGTCATCAGCGGCGCCGGCGATCGTCGCGACGAAGACCTGCGCGCGCAGACGCGGCTGCTGGGCGAAGCCTTCGACGAGGTGATCCTCTACGAAGACCAGTGCCAGCGCGGCCGCGCCGACGGCGAGGTGGTCGCGCTGCTGCGCGAAGGACTCGAAGGGGCGCGCCGCACCTCGGCCGTGCGCGCCATCCGCGGCGAATTCATCGCGATCGATGCGGCGCTCGACGCGCTGGCGCCGGGCGAGCTGTGCGTGATCCTCGTCGACCAGGTCGAGGCGGCGCTCGCGCACATCGAGCAGCGGATCGCCCGGGCCGCGGCGGTCTCGGCGACCTGAGCGGCGACCTGAGCGGCGACCTGAGCGGCGACCTGAGCGGCGACCTGAGCGTCGGTCTGAGCGTCCCTGCTCCCGCCTATGCGCGCGGCGTCGCCCGTTCGATGATCGCCGCGCAGTCGACGCCCCGCGGCAACGCGCCGTAGTTGTGGTGCCCCGAGGCGCCGAGCCTCGAGGCACAGAAGGCGTCGGCGATCATCGGCGGCGCGTGCTGCACGAGCAGCGCCGCCTGGATCGCGAGCGCCATGCGGTCGACCACGTCGCGCGCCCGATACTCGAGGTCGGCGCGATCGGCGAACTCGCGGCGCAGCGCGCCGACGTAACGATCGAGCGTCTCGTTCGCGCCCTTCGCCTTCGCCACCTCGGCGAAGAACGCCTCGACCGTCTCCGGCGTCTTCTGCATCGCGCGCAGCACGTCGAGGCACTGCACGTTGCCGCTGCCTTCCCAGATCGCGTTGACCGGCGACTCGCGGAACAGGCGCGGGAACGGCCCGTCCTCCATCACGCCGCTGCCGCCTATGCATTCCATCGACTCGTAGGTGAGCTGCGGCGTGCGCTTGCAGATCCAGTACTTGCCGATCGCCGTGACGAGCCGCACGAGCAGGTCCTCGTGCTCGTCGTCGGCGCGCAGGTCGAGCGCGCGCGCGATGCGCATCGTCAGCGCGACCGAGCCCTCGTTTTCGACGACGAGATCGGCGAGCACGTTCTGCATCAGCGGCTGGCGGTTGAGCACCTTGCCGAAGGCCGAGCGGATCGAGCAGTGATGCAGTGCCTGCGCGACCGCCGCGCGCTGCCCGGACGAGGAGCCGACCATGCAGTCGAAACGCGTCATCGCAACCATCTCGATGATCGTTCGCACGCCGCGCCCTTCCTCGCCGACCATCCATGCCAGCGCGCCGCGCAGTTCGGTCTCGCTCGAGGCGTTCGAGACGTTGCCCATCTTGCGCTTCAGCCGCAGCACCTGCATCGGGTTCTTGCTGCCGTCGGGCCGCCAGCGCGGCATCAGGAAGCACGTCAGGCCGCCGGGCGCCTGCGCGAGCACGAGGAACGCGTCGCACATCGGCGCCGAGACGAAATACTTGTGGCCGACCAGCTCGTAGGCCTCGCCCGGGCCCTGCGCGGCGCCCACCGGGAACGCCCGCGTGGTGTTGGCCCGCACGTCGGAGCCGCCCTGCTTCTCGGTCATCGCCATGCCGATCGTGATGCCGGCCTTCTGCGAGTCGGGAACGTTGCGCGGGTCGTAGACGCGCGCGGTGATGCGCGGCTCCCAGAGCGCGGCGAGCTGCGGCGTGGTGCGCAGCGTAGGCACCGCGGCGAAAGTCATCGTGACCGGACACTGGTGCCCGGCCTCGACCTGCGAATGCAGGTAGACGCCGGCCGCGCGCGCGACGTGCGCGCCCGGGCGCGGCTCGGTCCACGGCGACGAATGCAGGCCGTGACCGATCGCCGACTGCATCAGCGCGTGATACGCGGGATGGAAACGCACGAGGTCGACGCGGTTGCCGAAGCGGTCGTGCGTGTCCAGCTCGGGCGGCACGCGGTTGGCGACGACGCCGAGATCCAGGTACTCGGCGGTGCCGATCTTCGCGCCGAAGGCCGACAGCTGCGCGTCGGCCCAGGCGGCGCTCTCGCGGCGCACCGCCTCCTGCAGCGCCGCGTCCTGCGTATACAGGTTGTAGTCGACCAGCTCGCGGCCGACGTTGATCACTTCGTGCGTCTCGGCGAGAAACAGCGAGTCTTTGCGCAGCGTTTCGGGCGCGTTCATCGGGGCGTCTCCAGGTTCGAAGGGGACGAGGCAGAGGGCCGGCTCGCGCGCCGGGGCGCGGCCGGTGTAGCGGAAGCCTGGGCGCGCTGCGGGCGGACGAGCCCGCCGGTTGCGCCGAGCAGGAAGCGGCGCCAGATCGAGTGCCCGACGCCGTCGAAGCGGCGCACCGCATCGACGAAAGCGCGCCGCGCGCCGACGTCGACGAGCGGCGCCGGAAGCAGCGGGTCGAAGACGAGCTGGCGAATCGCGTCGTTGCCGAGCACGAAGGACTCGCGCGCCGCCGCCTCGATCGGCAGCGGCGGAGTGCCGGCGGACCAGCGCGAAAGCCAGCCCTCCAGCGTGGCGCGGGTTTCGCGATAGCCGCGATCGAGCGTCGCAGCATCCCAGAGGCGTTCGGCGCGGCGCCGGCGTTCGTCGTCGAGCGAGCGCGCGACGAACACGGCCGCCTCGGCGCCGAGACCGAGCCGTGCGAGGCGATCACGCAAGGCATCGACCCCGCCGGCGAGATTGTCGGGCCGCACGAACAGCCCGGTGTCCAGCTCGCGCAAGCCGAGGAGTGCAAGCGCGCGCTCGCGTGTACGGCGCGACGCGCGATCGCTGCGCGGAAGCGCGCCGACGTGCACGGCGACCCAGCTGTCGTCCCAGTCGCGCACGCGGGTCTCGACGTCGCGCCAGCTGGAGACGTCGCCGGCCAGCCCCGCGGCCTTCGGCCCGAGCCGATACTGCCCACGCTCGATCGGCTCGATCATGCCGCCGGCGGAGAGTCGGGCGAGCGCGACGCGCACGTTGTTCTCCCGGATGCCGAACAGCGCGCACGAAGCGACCGCCTCGCGGGCGGACAACCGGCGATGGGCGGTCCCGAGCAGCAGGTTCAGCACGAGGTGGCGCGCTTCGGGTTTCATCGGCTAAAATTACACCAAGCGACCACTTCTGCACAAGCAAGTAATACCAAAGTATCGTCCCGCCGGGCACTTGAAATCCTCCGGGCGGCCTATACTTGAGACATGCGCGAAGTCGTCGCGCAGTGTTGCCAGATACCGAATTCGGGGCCGACCAGGTTTCGACGTGGGTAGCGAAGCGGCACAGGGCATGCCGAGGCGCCTTTTCCTCGTAAATCCATTGGCAAAACCACAAACGCCAACGACGAGCGTTTCGCACTGGCCGCTTAAGGCCTGAGCCGCTGCACCGGGTCGCCGACAGCCCGGGTTCCGCAAGGAACAGCAGCGTCATTCATGTCGGCTCGTGCCGCATCGGGCTACTTGATGCGGAGCTAAAACCAAGGTGGCTGGGTGCAGGTCGGCCTGTCGATCGGCTAAGCCTGCACTGAGATCCAAATAGATCGACTACGCATGTAGAACTGGTCGTAGAGGACTTGCGGACGGGGGTTCGATTCCCCCCGGCTCCACCAATAACAATGCCCAACTGTGTATGCAGTTGGGCATTTTTCTTTAAGTCCCGCGTGGCTGCGCGGGTTCGTGCGGATTCCTGCGGACTTCGAGCCCGCGCCAGGACGCCCGAAAACGCCCGATTTCACTCTCCCCTGGCGTTTCCTCGCTCCAGCCTCGCTCTCGGGAAGGGGCCGGAAGTCCGCAAAGGCTGCGACTCAGGGTTAATTCGCGAAATTCCCTTAAACTGACGGACTGGAGATGGCATTCCTCCATTAACCGCTGTTTTCTGCAGCTGATGATGCCTACGCATGAGCCCGGTCTGGGCGCGTAGGTTGTCGCGCGCCTGTCCGGATGAGATCACTCTTGGGACAGGAACGATGCTGAACTCCATTCTTGCAATCAGCCTGGGCGCCTCTGTTGGCGCCATCACGCGCTGGCTGCTCGGCACCTCGCTGAACGCATTAATTTCCCACCATTCCGCCAGGCACCCTGGCCGCCAATCTTGCGGGGGGCTACCTGATTGGCGTAGCGCTCGCCGTTTTCGCCAACAACCCCGGCATTGCGCCCGAATGGTGTCTCTTGGTCATCACCGGGTTCTTGGGCGGGATGACGACCTTTTCGACCTTTTCGGCCGAAGTCACCACGCTGATCCAGCAGGGGCGTCTGGTCTGGGCAACGACCGCCATCGGCGTTCATGTAGTCGGCTCCCTCGCGATGACCCTCTTGGGGCTGGCCACAGTCGCCTATCTGAAACGCATGTGAGGAGAAGCAGATGCAGGGCTTTCAATTGACGTTTTTCACGCAGCAGGACCGTCGGCACGGCGGCCTTCCCTTGGGAGAATGGCTGATCCAGGAGGCACGCAAACTCGGCGTAGCGGGAGCTACCTTGATCGCCGCCACGGAAGGATTCGGCCACGATCGCAAGCTGCACTCCGCGCACTTCTTCGAGCTGGCTGATCAGCCCATCGAGATCACTCTGGCGATCGGCGAGACCGATGCTCAGCGCCTGTTCGAGAAGCTGCGAGAGGAGAAGATCCACATCTTTTACGTCAAGACCCCGATCGAGTTCGGCATGACGGGAGCGTAATGCCTGAACCCTGAGCAGCGCTTTCATCGATGAGCAGCACCACCAAACCAGCATTCAGCAAAGTACCCGCGAGTGTGTGGGCGCTGGGCTTTGTCAGCATGCTGATGGATATCTCATCGGAAATGATCCATAGCCTGCTGCCGCTGTTCATGGTCGGGGTGTTGGGCGCAAGCGCATTGACCGTCGGTCTGGTTGAGGGAGTCGCTGAATCGACTGCGCTCATCGTCAAGGTGTTTTCCGGCGCGCTCAGCGATTATCTGCGCAAGCGCAAGGGCCTGGCGGTGGCCGGTTACGCGCTGGGTGCACTGACCAAGCCACTGTTTGCCGTGGCTCCATCGGTCGGCATGGTGCTTACCGCGCGCTTTCTGGACCGCATCGGCAAGGGGATTCGTGGCGCTCCGCGCGATGCACTCGTAGCGGACATCACCCCCAGCGAAGTCCGGGGCGCCGCCTTCGGACTGCGGCAGTCGCTCGATACGGTCGGCGCATTCGTCGGTCCATTACTGGCCGTTGGCCTGATGCTGCTCTGGGCCAACGACTTTCGTGCGGTCTTTTGGGTGGCGGTGATACCCGGCACGCTCGCGGTACTGTTGCTGGTTTTCGGGGTCCGCGAGCCCGAACGGCATCTGGAGGCAAAGAAAACCAATCCAATCCGCCGCGAAAACATCATGCGACTCAGCGCCTCGTATTGGTGGGTAGTCGTTGTCGGTGCGGTGTTCACCCTGGCCAGGTTCAGCGAGGCCTTCCTGGTGCTTCGTGCCCAGCAAGGCGGCATCCCGGTGGCGCTGGTGCCGCTGGTGATGGTGGCCATGAATCTGGTCTATGCCGGCGCGGCCTACCCCTTCGGCAAGCTGTCCGATCGCATGAACCACAAGACCTTGTTGGCATGGGGGCTGGTGGTACTGATTTGCGCCGACCTGGTGTTGGCCAGTAACGACCACTGGACAACAGTCGTCGCGGGTGTGGCGCTATGGGGCGTGCATATGGGCATGACTCAGGGATTGCTGGCCACGATGGTGGCGGACACTGCACCTGCCGATCTGCGCGGCACGGCTTACGGGGTCTTCAATCTGATCAGTGGCCTCTCCATGCTGATCGCCAGCGCGCTCGCCGGCCTGTTGTGGGATCAGTTCGGCGCGTCGTTTACCTTCTATGCGGGTGCGCTGTTTTGCGTCCTGGCCCTGCTCGGGTTGCTCAAGAGAACGTAGCCGCAAAGTCTGCAAGCATCCCTGCCAACCCTCAGGAACTCGCATCTTTCCGCAAGAATCCGCATCCTTCCGAACGAGACTTCATATTCCCCTTCGGCCACCATTACCCCTTCCAATGCCGCCCAAAGGCATCCTGAGAACCCGCCTAAGTGCGGGTTTTCTTTTTGTCCGAACAGGACCGACAGCGTTCGTTGATAGCCGAGCGAAAGCAGGGGCAACATTTCGGGGCAAGTACAGAAACGCCGAAACTCATGCCCCGGTTTCGAACACCGCTCGCTTTCCGGCGAAGGCACCAACAGATCCATCAGTGTCCGTGCGCTTCGGTGGCGCGGGCTGCCGACTGCCGTTCCATCTCGCCGACCGGATCCGCGCCAAATCGGGCCTGTGCGGCCGGAGCGTCGGGCATGGTGATCGAGACGACGACCTTCGCGTCCCCAGCCCACGCGTAGGCTCCCGCTCCCTTCATCCGATTCTCGCCATCGGGCACGAGCTTCACGGAACTGCGCTCCTTGCCCGCAAGTATGTGCGCCACCCCCTGCGCGCCTTGCGTGGGCACCGGCGTGCCGGCGTGGTCGGTCACGAAGACCACGAGTTCACTCGCCTTCGCGGCGCTGGCCTGGCGGTCGGCCACCAGTTCGTAGTGGTACGGTCCCGCCATGCGCAGCTGGCCGCCGTTGGGCGCCTTCTGCGTTGCGAGATACGCGTCGTCGTGCGCGAAGGCGGGCGACGCACCGAACGTGAGCACGCCGGCGGCAGCGGCGGCGAGCAGGGCCATCTTCATTTTGCGTTTTCCTCGAGGATGTGTGGTTTCAGAAGCTTTCCGTGGCACGCTGCTCGAGCAGCCGCCGCAACGGCTTCTCGCCCCAGCGCCAGAACATCACGGGCGTGAGCACGGTATCGAGCAGCGTCGAGCTGACCAGACCGCCGAAGATGACGACGGCCACCGGGTGCAGCACTTCCTTGCCGGGAGCGTCCGCCGACAGCAGCAGCGGCATCAGTGCGAAGGCGGCGACGAGCGCCGTCATCAGCACCGGCGTGAGACGCTCGAGCGAGCCGCGAATAATCATGGGCTTTCCGAAGCGCTCGCCTTCGAACGCGCACAGGTTGATGTAGTGCGAGATCTTCAGGATGCCGTTGCGCGTCGCGATGCCGGCGAGGGTGACGAAGCCGACGAGTGCCGCAACCGACAGCGGCTGTCCGGAGATCCACAGCGCAACCACGCTGCCGACCAGCGCGAGCGGGATGTTGCCCATGATGATCAGCGCGAGCACCGTCGAGCGGTATCGGCTGTAGAGCACGAGGAAGATCATCGACAGCGACACGAGCGCGAGCAGCGCGATAAGGCGCGAGGCCTGCTCCTGCGCCTGGAACTGGCCCTCGAGCGCGGTGAAGTAGCCATCGGGCAACGGGCGAGCGGCGAGCTCGGCACGAATCGCCGC
Organism: uncultured Burkholderiales bacterium; assembly: GCA_937903095.1. Classification (GTDB taxonomy): domain Bacteria; phylum Pseudomonadota; class Gammaproteobacteria; order Burkholderiales; family Burkholderiaceae_E; genus Zeimonas. The sequence continues at coordinate 7,142 of CALCZN010000088.1, read as the reverse complement.
GATGACCTGCGCCATGTCGCGCCCGTCGGTATTCGCCGAAACGACGATGCGCCGGCGCGCGTTCTCGCGGCTGATCTGGTTCGGCCCGTCGGTGTCCTCGATCGCCGCCACGCGGGACAGCGGCACGTGGCCGTCCGGCGTCTCGATCGGCAGACGGGCGAGCGCATGCAGGTCGCGCCGGCTCTCCGGCAGGCGCGCGACCAGATCGAAGCGCCGGTTGCCCTCGATGATCTGCGTGATCCGCTCTCCGGCGATCATCTGCTCGAGGCCGCGCAACAGCGCGCCCGGCGACACGCCGTAGCGCGCGGCCTCGTCGTAATCGATGCGGATCTTCGTCTGCGGGATGCGCACCTGCTTCTCGATCTGCAGGTCGGTGACGCCCGGTATCGCGGCCAGCCGACCTCGCAGATCCTCGGCGAGCGCACGCAGGGTGTCGAGGTCGTCGCCGAACACCTTCAGCGCAATCTGCGCACGCACTCCGGAGAGTAGGTGGTCGAGCCGGTGCGAGATCGGCTGCCCGACGTTCGTGACCACGGGCAGCGACGCGAGTCGGGCGCGTATGTCCTGGATCACCACATCGCGATCGCGTTCGGAAGGCGCGAGGTCGACTTCCAGCTCGCTCGAATGCACCCCTTCGGCGTGCTCGTCGAGCTCGGCACGGCCGGTGCGCCGCCCGACATGCGTCACCTCGGGCACGCGCGCGATAAGCCGCTCGGCAATCGAGCCGATGCGGTTCGATTCGGTGAGCGAAGTACCGGGCTCGAGCAGCAGGCTCACGGTAAGCGTTCCCTCGTTGAACGGAGGAAGGAAGGAACGCGGGAAATACACAACGGTGGCGGCGACGCCAAGCACGACGACGAGCGCGGCCACGAGCAGGCTGCGGCCGTGCGCGAACGACCAGCCGAGCAGCTTCGCGTCCCAGCGCTTCAGAAAGCGCACCAGCGCGCTGTCGCCATGGCCGAGCTGCTTCATCGCCGGCAGCAGGTAGTAGGCCATCACCGGCGTGAGCGTCACCGAGACGATCATGCTGGCGAGGATCGAGACGATGTACGCCACGCCCAGCGGCGTGAATAACCGCCCTTCGATGCCGGGCAGCACGAACAGCGGCACGAACACCAGCACGATGATGATCGTCGCGTAGACGATCGCCGAGCGCACTTCCAGCGTGGCCTTCGCGACCACTTCGGCCACCGGCCGCGGCTCGGGCAAGGCGCGGTTCAGCTTCAGCCGTCGCAGCACGTTCTCGACGCCGACGACGGCGTCGTCGACCAGCTCGCCGATCGCGATTGCCAGGCCGCCCAGCGTCATCGTGTTGATCGACAGGCCGAACCAGCGAAAGACGAGCGCGGTGGCCAGCAGTGACACCGGAATCGCGGTGAGCGAGATCAGCGTCGTGCGCGCGTTGAGCAGGAACGCGAAGAGCACGATCGCGACCATGATGGCGCCGTCGCGAAGCGCCTCCTCGACGTTGCCGACCGATCGCTCGATGAAATCGGCCTGCCGGAAGAGGAACTGCGGCTCGTCGATTCCCGAGGGACGGCTCTTCGACAGATCGGCGATCGCCTTCTCGACCTCGCGTGTGAGTTCCACACTGTCGGCGCCCGGCTGCTTCTGCACCGACAGGATGACCGCGGGCTTGCCGTCGTAGCCGGCGTCTCCGCGCTTGATCGCCGCTGCAATGGAGACGTCCGCAACCTGATGCAGCAGCACGCGCTGCCCGGCGTCGCTCGAGACGACCAGGTTGCGCAGGTCCTCGATGCGATTCGTGCGCCCGATCTGCCGGATCAGGTACTCGCGGCCCTGCGCCTCGAGGAAGCCGCCGCTCGTGTTCGCGCCGAAGTCCTTCAGCGCCGCGTCGATGCGCTCGCGCGGCACCCCGAGCGTGCGCAGCTGCTCGGGTCGCAGCTCGACGCGATACTGGCGCACCTCGCCGCCGATCACGATCGCCTGGGCTACGCCCGGAATCGTCAGCAGTCGCGGCCGCACGACCCAGTCGGCGTACTCGCGCACCTGCATCGGGCTCACGCGCGCGGGGTCCGCCGGCAAGGCGATCAGCAGGATCTCGCCCATGATCGACGAGATGGGGCCGAGCTGCGGCACGACGTCCGGCGGCAACTGCTCGCGCACGAGGTTCAGCCGCTCGGCCACCTGCTGCCGGTTGCGATAGATGTCCGAGCCCCAGTCGAACTCGACATAGACGATCGACAGGCCGACCCCCGAGACCGAGCGCACGCGCGTGACGCCCGGCATGCCGTTCATCCCGGCCTCGATCGGGAAGGTGACGAGCTGCTCGACCTCCTCGGGCGCCATCCCGCCCGCCTCGGTCATCAGCGTGACCGTCGGCTTGTTCAGATCGGGGAAGACGTCGACCGGCATCTGCCGCAACGTGAGCGCGCCGTAGACGACGAGCAGCAGCGATGCGGCAAGGACGATCAGCCGCTGCCGCAGGCTCGATTGGACCAGCGCCTCGAACATGTCAGCGCACCTGCGCGAGGAGATTGGCGCCCTTCACCACGACACGGTCGCGCGCAGCCAGGCCGGAGGTAACGACGACGGTGTCCGCGTCGAGGAGCTCAAACGCGACGCGTCGCGGCACGAAGCGCTCGGCGGCCTCGTGTACCCATACGACGTGCTCGCCCGAGCGGTCGCGCACCAGTGCCTGCCGGGCGACGGCGAAACCTTCGCGCTTCTCGGTGGTCCGTCCGATCACCTGCAGCGGCTGTCCGATCGCGAGCGGCACGCCCTGTGTCTTCGCGCGAAAGAACAGCGGCAACGCCTGCCCGCGCAACTGCCGTCCGGCGCCGACCAGTTCGAGCTCGAGCGGGGTCGAACCGACGCTTGCGCTCGCACCCGAGATCGCCCCCGCGACCGCCGGGTCGTATGCGAGCGCCTCGATCGCCAGCCGCGACGGATCGACGATCTCGATCAGGACCTCCCGCGGCTCGACGATCTGTCCTGCGACGATGGTGGTTGCGCTGATCACGCCCGAGACGGGAGCGCGCAGCGCTTCCCGACTGCTGAGCCCCCGCGCTGTCGCGTTTCGGCGAGCGAGCAGCGACTTCACCTCGATGCGCGCCGCCTCGATGTCCTTGCGCGGCACGGCACCATCGAGCTGTTCGTAGCGCGCCGCCTTGCTGCGGGCGATCGCGAGTTGCGCATCGAGCGCCGCGAGCTCCGACTGCCGGTTCGCGCGCTCGAGGCTGGCGATCGACGGCTCGACGAAGGCCAGCACATCACCCTTTCTCACGCGCTGTCCGAGCACCGGCAAGCCCTTCGGGCCGGCTTCGATGCGTCCGGTCTGCGTCGATTGAACGCGGCCTCCGGCGTTCGGCTCGGCGACGACCTTCCCGACGAGCTCGACCGTCAGCGGAATCGTCGCGGCTTCCACCAGGCGCGTACGCACCCCGATCCGATACTGCGTGGGCTTCGGCAGGAACACGGCTCCGTCCGATTCGCGCCGTGGAAGCGCCGCATCGACACCGAATGACGTCGCCGGATCGGCGACGGACGTTGCAGCGGAAGCTGGATCCGAGTGGTCCTCGCCTTCGTGCGCCGATACCGATGGCACGCCCAGCGCCGCGGCAATGGCGAGCGCACCGACGATTTCCGGTAGGCGCGATGGCTTCCTGCTCATTTCGTAGCTTCCTCGTCGGAGTTCGCTCCGGCACCCTTGCGTCGCAGCACGACGACACCGGCAACCGCGAGCAGGACTGCACCCGAGGCGCCCCAGACGAGCGGATGGCGCCACCCCTGCAAGGCGGAAGCGGTGAGCCCGGGAGCCGCTCGCGAAGCGCTCGCGGGCTGCACGGGGCCTTCGATGGTGAGCGAGAGAAGATCGACGTCGTCGCCCGCCTCGACGGCAACCACCAGTGCGTGAGGTCCCGACTGCGCGAGCTCAGCCGCGATCACCTGGTAGACGCCCGCTTCGAGTTCCTCGGCCGTCCTCTTCAGATCGCCCGTCTCGACGTCGATCTTCGCGCCCGAGACGGGCTCGTTCGACCCGAAACGATCGAGATACAACGTCAGGTGATCGCCCGAGACGACCGCAACCAGTTCGAAAATCTCGGTGGCCGCGGCTGCGCGCGTACCGACCTCGACCGCAGGCACGGTGGCTGCGGCGGGGGCGCCGTGATCCTCGCCTTCGTGAGCGGACACGGGAAGCACGAACAGTGCGGCGGCGAGCAGCGTCAGGGAACGACTCATGGCACGACTCCGAGAGCCTGGTTCAATTGCGAGCGGGCGGCCTCGAGCGAAACGCGCTGGCGTGCCGCGAAGAGGTCCGCCTCGAGGGCGGTGGCGCGAACGCGGAGCAGCGACGTCAGGTCGGTCTCGCCCAGCGAGAATGAACGCTCGGCCAGGCGCAGGTTGTCGGCAGTCGCGGCCTGTCGTGCACTCGCGATCCGGAGTTGCCGTTCCACGGCCTCCAGCTCGGCACGGGCGGTGTCGACGACGGTCTGCAGCCGCAGCCTCGTCGTGGCGAGCTCGGCTTCGGCGCGCAGGCGTTCTGCGCGCGCGGCGGCCGTCTGCTGGCGCACCTGCGGCTCCCAGGAGAACGGGATGCTCACCTGCACCCCCACCGCGTTCGAGAACGGCTCGGCGCTTGCGCCACGGTCGCGCTCCATGCGCAGAGCGACGCGCGGCGCGGCACGATCCGATTTCAGGGTGGCCAGCAGCGTCGCGTCGGCCGCCCGAGCAGCGGCGCGCGCTGCGACCCACTGCGGATGCTCCTCGGGCGCGATGGACTGCACAGCAGCCGCTTCACCCTCGAGGACCGGCGGAGCTTCGACGCCGGTAAGCGCTCGAAGGCTCGCTTCCTGTGCCTGCACCGACGCCTGCGCCTGCACGGCTTCGGCCTCGGCGGCAAGTCGCTCGTTGCGCGCGAGGTTCGCATCCAGACGGGCAAGATCGCCCGTCTCGAAGCGCCGCATCACGCTCGACTCGAGTTCACGCGCCGTCTGCACCCGGCGCAGAGCGAGCTCGCGGGCGGTGCGTGCGGCGGCCAGCGCCCACCATCGCGTGCGCACTTCGCCGGCAAGCGCCAGGCGCAACAGCGGGCGTTGCGCCTGCACCTGTTCCTGCAGGCTACGCGCTTCGGCCTGACGTGCCGACTGCTGCCCGGGCAGCCACAGCGGGACGCCGAGTTCCATTTCCCATTTCTGCGCACCCTCGTCGCGGTGGAAGCGGTCGCCCTGCGCCGCCAGGCTCGCCGCGGGCGCACCGGGCACGAGACGGTCGGCCAGGTCGATGCGCGCGAGCGCTTCGTCCTGGCGCGCCTCGAGGCTGGAAGCGAGCGGATTGCGCAACCAGGCCTGCTCGAACGCATCGGCAAGCGACTGCGCGCGAGCGCCCGGTGACGAAGCCAGCAGCAAGAGCGCCAGCGCCAGGTTCGTTGCCGCCGTTCGTGGAAATCGCATGACGCGATGTTCGCGGCGCGCAGCCGACAGCAACCTGACTGCCGCATTACATCTGCGTAATCGACGACCGCCCTTCGATTCCAGACTGCAAAATACCCGCATCGGAGCCTGCGATCAGGCGGAGGAAGGACAGGATGAAGATCCTCATCGTCGAGGATGAACGCAAGACGGGCGAGTATCTGCGACAGGGGTTGAGCGAGGCCGGATTCGTCACCGACCTCGCGCGCGACGGCATCGACGGCGCGCATCTCGCCCAGCAGAACGACTACGATCTCGTCGTGCTCGACGTGATGCTTCCCGGCATCGACGGCTGGGAGGTGCTGCAGCGTCTGCGGGCGGCGGGACGAACGATGCCGGTGCTGTTCCTGACGGCACGCGACCAGGTCGATGACCGCGTCAAGGGCCTGGAGCTCGGCGCCGACGACTACCTCGTCAAGCCGTTCGCCTTCTCGGAGCTGCTCGCGCGCGTGCGCACGCTGCTGCGCCGCGGGCTGGGCCGCGAGCAACAGCGATTGCAGGTGGCGGATCTCGAGCTCGACCTGCTCCGCCGCAGAGTGGTTCGCGCCGGCAAGCGCGTCGATCTGACCGCCAAGGAATTCGCGCTGCTCGAGCTGCTGCTGCGCCGCCAGGGCGAAGTACTTCCGCGATCCCTCATCGCCTCGCAGGTGTGGGACATGAACTTCGACAGCGACACCAACGTCATCGAGGTCGCGGTGCGTCGTCTGCGTGCAAAAGTCGACGATGACTTCGAGCCGAAGCTCATCCGCACCGTACGCGGAATGGGCTACGTGATCGAGCCGCCGGAGCAGGCCTGATGCGAAAACGGCGGTCGGTCACGTTCCTTCTCACACTGTATTTCTCGATCGCTTCGACCGCCGTTCTTCTCGTCGGCGGCTACTTCGTCGGGCGACTGGTCGAAACGCACCTGGTCGAGCAGGACCAGGCAGTGCTCGAAGGAAAGCTCGAACTCGTACGCAACCTGCTGGCGAAGGTGCGCACCGAAGGAGAACTCGCCGCAGTGCACGACGCATTGGCCGAAGCGCTCGTCGGGCATCACGACCTGTTCGTCACCGTGGTCGCGCCCGACGGCACGCAGCTGTACACATCCGAGGGTTTCGGGTCGACAACCGGTCCTGCATGGTCGGTCCCGCCGACCACCGCGCCGCGGGCTGCCGAAGCGACCGTGCGCGAGCACGGAAGCCGACTGTTTCGCTTGATCTCGACGGCAGCGGACACCGGAATTCCGGGCGCGCAGCCGGCGGCCGTCGTCGTCGCGCTCGACATCGACTTCCATCGGAAGTTCATGACCGACTTCCGCAACAGCCTGTGGCTGAGCGTCGCGGTCGGCATTGCGCTGTCCGCGCTGCTCGGCTGGCTCTCTGCCCGCCGGGGCCTTGCGCCCGCGCGCAAGGCGCTGGAGCTGATGCACCGGATCTCTGCAGATCGACTTGGCGAGCGCCTGCCGCCGGAGTCGATGCCACCCGAGCTAGCTCCACTCGCGGCGGCCTTCAACGACATGCTCGCGCGGCTCGAGGATTCGTTCCGCCGCCTGTCGGACTTCTCGTCGGATCTCGCCCACGAGCTGCGCACGCCGGTCAGCAACCTGATGACGCAGACGCAGGTCGCACTCGCCCGCGCGCGCACCGCGGACGAATATCGCGAGATCCTGTACTCGAACCTCGAGGAGTACGAGCGGCTGTCGCAGATGACCTCCGACATGCTGTTCCT
>CALCZN010000087.1:0-14966 GCA_937903095.1 uncultured Burkholderiales bacterium | reverse complement strand
TGCGCATCCTGCGCGTCACCGGCCGCAACGACGACATGCTGATCATCCGCGGCGTGAACGTCTATCCGTCGCAGGTCGAGGCCGTGCTCGTCGGCCTGCCCGACGTCGCTCCGCACTATCAGCTCGTCGTCGAGCGCCAGGGATCGCTCGACAACGTGTCGGTCGAAGCCGAAGCGCAGCCGGGCGTGCCGGAGAGCGGGTACGCGCACATCGGCAAGCAGATCGCGCATCACATCAAGTCGATGATCGGCATCTCCACCGTGGTATCGGTGAAGAAGCCCGGCGAAATCCCGCGCTCGCAGGGCAAGGCGGTTCGCGTTCGCGACCTGCGCCCGAAAGGCTAGGCAGCGCATCGAAGCCTGAACAGGAAGCGGCCATGAAGTGCAATGCGGCCCCGGTTCTCCTCCAGAACGGCCGGGCGGACGACATCGCCCTGGTGTGCGACGGACAGACGCGCAGCTACGCGCAGCTGCGCGATTCGGTCGCCCGCGCCGCCGGTGCCTGGCTGGCCCGCGGCCTGCAACCGGGCGAGCGCGTCGCGGTGCAGCTGTGCGACGGCTTCGCCTGGGTCGATGCCTTCCTCGGCTGCATCTGGGCCGGCGGCGTCGCGGTCGGCGTCAATCCCCGACTCTCCGAAGCGGAGTGGACAGCGATGCTCGACGCCGCCGGATTCCGCTTCGTGCTCGCCGAGTCGCGCGAGCAGACGCCCGAACCCTGGCGCGCATCCGTCGTTCCCCTTGAAGAATGGCTGGCCGATCAGGAAAGGAGCGCGGCGGTCGAGCCGCTGGCCTGCGAACCGACGCAAGCGGCCGTCTGGGTGCACTCGTCGGGCACCAGCGGAAAGCCGAAGGCGGTCGTGCACGGCCATCGCTTCGCCGGCGAGATCGAGCGCGTCACCGCCGAAGTCGTCGGCGCGGGCGCCGGCGACCGGATCTTCGCCAGCTCGAAGATGTTCTTCTCCTACCCGCAGACGAACGCGCTGTACGCGGGCCTGAAGCTGGGCGCCTCGATCGTTCTCGACCCCGCCTGGCCTACTGCCGCGGGCGTTGCGCAGACCGTCGCGCGCACCCATCCGACGGTGCTGTGCAGCGTGCCGTCGCTGTACCGCAATCTCCTCAAGGAGGGCCTGGCCGCCCAGCTCGTGCGCGACGGCGTGCGCCGCTTCGTCTCGGCCGGCGAAGCGCTGTCGGTAGACCTGCGCGACGAATGGCGTCGGCAGACCGGCGCGTCGATCATCAACGGCTACGGCGCCTCCGAGACGCTCGTGCTCGTCATGACCGACCGCGACGACGGCCGCGGACTGCGCCCCTCGCCCGGCATCGATGCGCGCCCGCTCGCCGGGAACGGCGCATCGCCCACCCGGCTGTCGTTCGCCGCGCCGATGATCGCGCTCGGCTACTGGAACCTGCCGGCAGACCAGGCCGAGCATTTCCGCGACGGGCGCTTCTGCCCGAGCGACCTCTTCGAGCCGCAACCCGACGGCTCCTGGCGCTTCGCCGGTCGCGAGGGATCGCTCGTCAAGGTGCACGGCCGCTGGGTGGATCTCATCGCGATCGAGGAAACGCTCGGCCTGGTCAGCCCCGACATCCTCGAGGCGGCGGCAGTCCTCGTGCCCGATGACGACGGGCTCGATGCCGTAGCCGTGTTCTACGTGCCGAAGGACGACGCGAGCCTGCCGCGCGCGGAAGCGGCGCTGCGCGAACATACGCAGTCGATGCCGCCGTTCCGGCGTCCGCGCTGGTTCCACCCGATCGACGCGCTGCCCCGCACCGCCACCGGGAAGCTCATCCGGCGCAAGCTGCAGGATCTGCACAAGACGCAGTGAGGGGACGCAATGAGGGCCCGGTGAGATGAAGCGCTGGACCGAAGCCGACGGCATCCACATCGACGTGCGGGGCCTGTCGGCCCCGCAGCCGCTGGTGCAGATCCTCTCGCTCGTGCGCTCGATCGACGACGACCGCACCGTCGTCGTCCATCACGACCGCGACCCGCAACTGCTCTACCCCGAACTCGCCGAGATCGGCTGGTCGGCCGAGATCGTCGACGGCGAACCGGGCGAGGTCCGGCTGCGTCTCTCGCGCAGCGCATGAAGCCCGACGCCGCGCGCCCGAAGCTGGCGGCCGGATTCCTCGCCGGAGCGACCAGCCGGCTGCTTCCGGCGTCCATTCCGCTGCGCTATTTCGGCGCCGCCGCCGTCTTCCACCTCGCGGCCTGGATCGCGCTGGCCGTCGGGGCGGCGGGCGCGCCGCGCTTCGTCGGCGGACTGGGCTGGCCGCTGGCGGCGCTGCACCTCGTCACGCTGGGCGTGCTCGCGATGACCGCGATCGGCGCCAGCCTGCAGCTGATGCCGGTCGCCACGCGCCAGCCGGTGCGCGCCACCTGGCTGCCGGCGGCAATCTGGTGGGTCTACACCGGCGGCGTGGCCGCCACCGCGATCGGCATGGGCGCCGGCCAGCCCGCATGGCTGGGTGCCGGCGCCGTGGCCGTGGTGGCCGGACTGCTCGCCTATGCCGGGCTGAGCGCGCGCAATTTCGTCGGCGCGCGGGGAATGGCGGGGATCGTCGCGCACGGCTGGATCGCGCTGGCTTCGCTCGTCGTCGTCGTCGTCAGCGCGCTGTCGCTGGCTTTCACCTACCTCGGCTGGCCGCTCTTCGAGCACGGCAGCGCGCTCGCGCTGCACGTGCCTTTCGCAGCCTACGGCTTCATGGGAATGCTCGCCCTGGGGCTCGCGTACATCCTGGTGCCGATGTTCGCGCTTTCGCCGGCGCCCGACGAGACGCAGGTGCGCGTGTCGGCCGGCCTCGGCGCCGTCGCGCTCGCGCTCGCCGCCGCAGCGGCCTTCGTCCACGGCCACGCCACGGCATTGCGCATCGCCGCGCTCGTCGCGGCGGGCGCCGCTGTCGCGCTGCACCTGAAGCTCGTGCTGCTGGCGCTGCGCACTGGCATGCGGCGCGAACTCGGCCGCTCGTTCCGCCTGGTGCGCATCGCGTGGGCGCTGCTCGCCGCCAGCCTCGTTCTCGCGTTCGCGATGGTCGTCTTTCCCGACGTTGCGCTGCTCAAGACGCTGTTCGGCATCGTTCTCGTTCCCGGGTGGCTGCTCACGCTCGTGCTCGGCATGATGCAGCGCATCGTCCCGTTCCTCGCGTCGATGCACAAGGCGCCGGGCACCAAGCTGCCGCGCACACCCTCGTCGCTCACCGCCGAGCGTCCGCTCGCCGTGCATTACCTGTGCCACCTGTGCGCGCTCGCGCTGCTGGCCGGCGCGGCGGTGCTCGACTCCGCGTGGCTCTCGCTCGCCGCAGCGCTCGTCGGCTCGGTGGGCGCGGCGTCGTTCCTCGTGTTCTTCGCGATCCTCGTGCGTCGAATGCGCCTGCCTCCGGCGCCGCGCAGCCCGGCCCGGCCACCAGCGCCCGTTGCTTGACCCGTATCAATGGCCCTGCCGGCACGCGCGCCTATTCTGGTAGCGCGATGCAGATTTCGGAGCCGTCATGAATTTCCAGGGCCAGGTCGCTCATGCGCTCGACGAGGAACACCGCGCGAGCCTCGATCTGCTGGGCAAGGTCGAGCAGGCTTTCGCGCGTGCGCCGCGCACCGGCGCGAGCGGCAATCCCGAACTCGCGCGCCTGGCCGGGCAATTCGCCCGCCACCTCGAACAGGACGTCGGGCGCCACTTCGAGTTCGAGGAGAACGAGCTGTTCGGCCGGCTCGCCGAAGCCGGCGAAGGCGACATCGCCGAGCTGCTCGCAGAGGAACACCAGGCGATCCGCGAGGCGGCCGAAACGCTGCTGCCGCTCGCGAATGCCGCCGCCGCCGGCACGCTCGACGACGCCGCCTGGACGCAGCTGAAGGTCGGCGTCGCCGAGATGGTCGAGCGTCAGGTCGCGCACATCCAGAAGGAAACGATGGCGCTGCTGCCGGCGCTCGAAGACCTGCTCGACGAAGAAACCGACCGCGAGCTTGCGTTCGCGTACGCAACGGCCTGAATCCGCGTGCCGGCGCATCGGCGCCAGCGTGCATTTCTCATCCCGCAGTCCCATGCCAGGCAAACCGATGCAAGCTTCCTACTCGCTTCGCGCCGACATCCGCCCGCTCGCTCCGAGCGACCTCGAAGAAGTCGTCGCCATCGACGCTGCGGTGGAGGGCCATTCGCGCCGCCCGTATTTCGAGCGGCGCCTTCAATCCGCCCGCCGCGAACCCGGACTGCACGCGCAGTTCGCCGCGATCGACGCCAGCGGGCTCGCCGGCTGCATCCTCGCGCGCGTGCTCGAAGGCGAATTCGGCCGCAGCGAGCCCTCCCTGCGGCTCGAAGCCATCGGCGTGCGCGGCGACGTCCAGGGCCAGGGCATCGGCCGCGACCTCTTCGCCGCGTTGTCCGAGTGGGCGAAACGGCACGGCATCGCCCGCCTGCGTACGCAGGCGCGCTGGAACGACCTGCCGATGCTGCGCTGGATGAGCGCGATGGGCTTCGAGCGCGCGCCCGAATTCGTGCTCGACTGCGCGGTTTCCGGCGGCGCCTACACGCCCGAACGCGACGACCCGGTGCTCGCCGATGCCGCCGCCTCCCCTCCGGCCGAGGTGAACTTCGGCGGACAGGCATCCAATGATTTCGAACGCCTGGCGCGCGACACCGCCGACGTGCGCGCGATGAACGCCGGCGAGCTGCGCGACATCGTCCGCATCGATCGCGCGATCACCGGGCGCAACCGCGAGGAATACATGGCGCACCGCTTCGCCGAGACCACCGCGGACTCGGCGATCGGCGTTTCGCTCAGCGCCCGCATCGACGACGATCTCGTCATCGGCTTCCTGATGGCGCGCGTCGACCTCGGCGACTACGGGCGTACCGAGTCGGTGGCCGTCCTCGACACGATCGGCGTCGATCCTGCCTACGCCGGCCGCGGCGTAGGCCGGGCGCTGCTGTCGCAGCTGTTCGTCAACCTCGGCGCGCTGCGCGTCGAGCGGGTCGAGACCAGCGTCAGCCCCGAGAATCTCGGCCTGCTCGGTTTCCTCAACGACACCGGGTTCGTTCCCTCGCAACGCATCGCATTCGTGCGACGCTTCGACTGAGGAAACGAAACGGTCCGGAGGAAAGCGCCGATGCCTTCCATGCCCGACGACGACGCCATCCGCGAGGCGCTGCGCCAGGTCGACGACCCCGAAGCGGGGATGAACATCGTCGACCTCGGACTCGTCTACAACATCGCAGTGGGCGAAAAGGCGGTCTTCATCGACGTCACGATGACGACCGCCGCCTGCCCGATGGCCGACATGATCATGGACGACGTGCGCCGCGTCGTGCAGGCGATGGTTCCCGAAGGCACCGCGGTCGAGGTCGAGCTCGTCTGGGATCCGCCCTGGACCCCCGACAAGATGACCGGCTTCGCCCGCGATCACTTCGGCTGGTCGCCGGGTTGAGGTGACGCACCCTGCCGACGCCGCGGCGTCGCGCGCGGGCCTGCCGCCCGCGTGGCGCGTGCCGCTGCTGATGCTCGGCTTCGTCGGCCTGCTGTTCGGCACCGGCGCCGGGCTCGTGCGCCTGGGCTGGCCGATGCCCGACGCCATTGCCGGCGTCGCCGCGCTGCACGGCCCGCTGATGATCGGCGGCTTCTTCGGCGTCGTCATCGCGCTCGAGCGGGCGGTCGCGATCGGCCGCTACTGGGCGTACGCCGGTCCGCTGCTCGCCGGAGCGGGTGCGCTGCTCACCGCCTTCGGCGGCGGCGCCGTACCCGCGATGCCCTGGGCGGCGCTCCTCTTCCTCGGCGGCGGCCTGGTGTTCCTTGCGGCGTCGCTCGACGTCCTGCGTCGCCAGCGAGCCCTGTTCACCGTCACTCTCGCGCTGGGCGCCGCCTGCTGGCCGATCGGAACCGCGCTGTGGCTCGCCGGCCGGCCGATCGTCGCGGCGGTGCCGTGGTGGCTCGCGTTCCTCGTGCTCACGATCGCCGGCGAGCGGCTCGAACTGTCGCGCTTCCTGCCGCCGTCGCCGGGCGCCAGGGCAGCTTTCGGCGCGATCCTCGTCGCCGCCGTGGCCGGGCTCGCAGCCTCGGGGGCGCCCTGGGGCGCCCTGCTGTTCGCCGCCGCGCTGCTCGCGCTCTCGGCCTGGCTGCTTCGCCAGGACATCGCGCGGCGTACCGTGCGCGGACGCGCGCTCACGCGTTTCATCGCCGTCTGCCTGCTCGCCGGCTACGCGTGGCTGGCGATCGGCTCGCTCGTCGCGCTCGCCGCCGGCGGCTTCGCGCCGGGCACGCGCAGCTACGACGCCGCGCTGCACGCGCTGACGCTGGGCTTCGTGTTCTCGATGGTGTTCGGCCACGCCGCGATCATCCTGCCGGCGGTGCTGCGCGTCACGCTGCCCTACCATCCGTCGTTCTACCTGCCGCTCGCGCTGTTGCACGCGTCGGTGGCGATACGCCTGATCGGCGACGCGGGTGCGGGGTACGGCTGGACGAAGGCGGGCGGACTGCTGAACGCCGCCTCGCTCGCCGTGTTCATCGCCACGATGCTCACCGCGGTCGTGCGCGGAAAGCGGTCGCGCACCCGGACCTCGGCCGGCCCCGCGCGCGCCTGAGCCGGCGCAAGCGCGCATCGAAGCGAAGCGATGGTCGCGGCCACCGAGTACCTGCGCTTCGTCGTCACGCTGGTCGCCGTCGTCGATCCGTTCCTCGCCGTTCCGTTCTTCATCGCCTTCACGGCGTCGATGGGCGGAACCGCGCGCAAGAGGCTGGCGCGCGCGGTCGGAATCACGGTCTTTCTCGTGCTCGTGCTGGCGGCCTTCGTCGGACAGGCGCTGCTCGTGACGATCGGCGCGAGCCTGCCGTCGTTCCGCGTGGGCGGCGGCCTCGTGCTGCTGCTGATGGCGTTGGCGATGCTCAACGCGGAGGTCGGCGCCGTGCGTCACACGCCGGCCGAGACGCAGGAGCTGGAATCGGGCGACGTGAGCGGTGTCGTGCCCCTCGCGGTGCCGCTGCTGGCCGGCCCGGGGGCCATCAGCACGACGATCATCGCCGCCGAAAGCGGCGGCATCGTTCACCGCCTGGCGATCGTCGCCTGCATCGCCGTGGTGAGCGCGCTCTCCTGGTTCGTGCTATCGCGCGCCCAGCGGATCGCCTCGCACATGAGCCTCACCGCGATGAACATCGCCACGCGCATCCTCGGCCTGCTGCTCGCCGCAATGGCGGTGCAGACGATGGCGGAGGGGCTGCGGGAGCTGTTTCCGGGACTGCAGTGAAGGTCCTTCCTTCACCCATGCAACGCCTCGTACTTCGCCTGCAGTTCCTCGGGCGTCTCGCGGAAATCGGGATGCGGGACGATGCAGTCGGCCGGGCAGACGAGCATGCATTGCGGTTCGTCCTCGGCGCCCACGCATTCGGTGCAGCGCGCCGGGTCGATCACGTAGACGGTGTCTCCGGCGCTGATCGCCTCGTTCGGGCACACCGGACGACAGGCGTCGCAGGAAGTGCAGTTGTCGTCGATCATCAATGCCATTTCGATTCTCCTGAAGCTCCGTATGCAGAACCGGTGATTGTTGCGAATCTCTTGCCGTTCAGGCGGCCTCGAGTTCGCGCAGCTTGTCGTGGCGGAACGCGCCCCACAGCGCCGCGCCGATCGCGCCGGCGTAGATCGAGTCGGGGTGATTCACCACCTCGACGTTGACCTTCTCGTTGGCCATTTCTTCCTGGATCGCCGCGAGCAGGCCGGTGTCGAGCGCCAGGCCGCCGGTGAGCAGCGTGGTGCCGTACTTCACGCCGGTGACCTTCAGCAGCTTGACGATGCGCGAGGCCATCGACAGGTGGATGCCCTTGAGGATGTCGGACGTGGCGATGCCGCGCGAAACCATGTTGATCACGTCGGTCTCGGCGAGCACCGCGCAGATCGAGCTGACCTTCTCCGGATCCTTCGACTCCTGCGACAGCCCGCCGATCTCCTCGACGGCCACGCCGAGGTAGCGCGCGATGTTCTCGAGGAACTGCCCGGAGCCGGACGCGCACTGGCTCGTCATCTTGTACGCGAGCACCTTGCCGCGCACGTCGACGTTGATCGCGCGACCGTTCAGCGCGCCGATGTCGACGATGGCGGTGGCGCCCGGATGCAGGTAGACGCCGCCGCGCGCGTGCGTGGTCATCGAGTAGAAGTGCCCGGTGGCGAACTTGACGTTCTCTCCCTCGCCGGTGGTGGCGATGTAGTCGACGTCTTCCGGCGACAGGCCGGCGTCGGCGAGCACGCCGTCGCGGCCTTCTTCCGCCAGCGTCATCGGGTCGCGCCGGCGGATGCGCTCGCTGCGCTTGGCCAGCCATTCGGCGTTGTCGCCTTCGACGCGGAACAGGACGGTCTTGACCGCGCCCGAGCCGATGTCGATTCCGATCGTGTAGGTCATCTCGGTTGCCTCTCTTGCGGTTCGCTCGGTTGCGGTCTCAGGCGCGCTTCTCGGCCGTCTTGCCTTCCTGCACGACG
Source organism: uncultured Burkholderiales bacterium (assembly GCA_937903095.1). GTDB lineage: Bacteria > Pseudomonadota > Gammaproteobacteria > Burkholderiales > Burkholderiaceae_E > Zeimonas. The sequence goes on along the minus strand of CALCZN010000087.1, from coordinate 6,518 downwards.
GCGCGATACGCGAAGGTGGCGCCGCCCAGCGCTCCGGTGTAGATCGAGTCGGGGTCGATGTTCAGCGTGAGCTTGCCGTAGTTCTCCTCGACCAGCTCCTTGAGCGCCTTGACCGCCGCCTCGTTCTTGGCGACGCCGCCGGTGAACGTGAATTCGTCGCGAATGCCGCCCGAGCGCGCGAGAATGGACATCGCGCGCAGGATGATCGCGCGGTGCAGTCCGGCCATGATGTCCTCGCGCTTGTCGCCCAGCGACAGCCGGTCGCGCAGCTCGGCGCCGGCGAACACCGTGCAAGTCGAGTTGATGCGGATCTGCTTGGTCGACTTCATCGCCATCGGGCCCAGCTCGTGCAGCCCCATGTTCATCTCGTCGGCGATGTAGCCGAGATAGCGTCCGCAGCCGGCCGCGCAACGGTCGTTCATCTGGAAGCTCTCGACGATGCCGGCCGGATCGACCTGGATCGCCTTCGTGTCCTGGCCGCCGATGTCGAGCACGGTAGCCGTGTTCGGATACATCTGGTGCGCGCCCAGGCCGTGGCAGAGGATCTCCGAGCGCACGTGCTCCTTGGAGAACGGCAGCCGCGCACGGCCGTAGCCGGTGCCGACGACGTAGGTTTCCTCCATCTCGGTGTCGAGGATGCCCTTGATCGGCGCCTCTACCTGGGTGCGACGCGCCGCCGTCTCGGGCAGCGCCGCGAAAGTACGCTCGAGCGCCGCCAGCAGGTGGCGGCGGATGGAGTCGCTGTAGACGCGGTTCTCCACCTCGATGATCGAACGGTCGAAGACGTTGAGCAGGTAGTCGTAGCGCGTGTTGGCTTCCTTCGCGACGGTTTCGCCGATCGCCAGGTACTGGCTGCCCGCGATGTCACGGAAGAAGTCGGACTTGCGCTTGGCGCCTTCGGCGAAGAGCGTGGGCGCCTCGATCTTGATGCGCTCGAAGGTCTCGTTCAGCGCTTCGCCGACCGCCTTGGTGTCGTCGCCGAACTTGGCCGTCTCGAGGCTGCGGTTGCAGGTCTCCTCGAGGTCGTCGAGCTGCTCGAGATACTGCTCGGCGCGGAAGTCGCGCTCGAGCTGCCCGAGGAAGCTGTCGAGCGAGCCGTTCAGCGCGCCGCTCTGGCCCAGCGCGTTGCGGAACAGGTGGAAGCGGCTGTTGACCAGCGCCTCCTGCTTGGCGACCTCGGCCGCCGTGTCGTAGTTCGAGCGCGAGTTCGTGATGCCGCGGCCGAGAATGTTCTGGTTCTCGTCGATGACCACCGCCTTCGTGGTCGTCGAGCCCAGGTCGATGCCGATGAAGCAGCGCATGATGCGTTCCCTCTCCTTACGCCGCTGCGTGCGCAGTGCGCTTTTGCTTGACCATCTGGAAGTAGCTCTCGAGCCGGTTCTTGACGTTCGCCGCCGAGAAGTAGCGCGGATCGACCAGATCGGTTTCGATGAACGCCGCCGGCTTGCCGGTGCGCTTCTCGACCTCGCGCAGGATCAGCAGCTGGCCCGCCGAGAAGCTGTTGCAACTCTTGATCGAGTTGATCAGCAGGCCGTCGGCTTCGTACTGCTCCATGTACCGGCAGATCATGTCGACCCGCGACGGCAGGTTCAGGTTCGTGTAGCAGCCCAGGCAATACTCGGCGAGCGACTCGAGCGGCTTGTCGGGGTTGTGGCGGAAGCCGAAGTCGTACAGTCCGCCCACCTTCGCGTAGGTGGAGGCGACGACCACCGCGCCTTCCTCGTAGAACATCTTCCAGAAGTCGCGGAAGCTGGTCCAGTTGGGCGGTCCCTCGACGATGAGGCGGTACTTCTCCTCGGTCATCTCGCCGTCGGGCGTGATCGGGCCCTTGCCCTCGCGCACGCGCTGCTCGATCTCCTCGCGCAGCATCCGGTAGAACTTCGTGCCGTCCTTCGATCCGCGGAAGGCGGTGAAGATCGGGCCGATGTAGTAGACGGCGCCGAAGTAGCCGTCGATCGGCGACGGCCGGTTCTTCGCCGACTGCAGCACGGCGACGAGATCTTCCTCGGCCTTGGCCGACTCCTTCATGTACTCGCGCAGCCGGTCGATGTCGAACTTCACACCCGACACGCGCTCCAGAGTCGGGATCACCGACTCCTTGAGCTGGCGAACGACGTAATCGCGCATGTTCGGCTCGATACGGCCTTCGCCCTGGTACGGCACGTGCAACATCGTGGTTTCGCAGCCGTACTTGTGGCGGATCAGCTCGAACCACTTCATGAAGGTGAAGCAGCCCGTGTAGGACAGCAGCAGCACGTCGGGCGTGGGCAGCGGATCGCCGGTGGGGCCGATCTCGCCGCCGGCCATCATGCCGAGGTCGGACTTGACGTACGTGCAGACGTCTTCCGAGTGTCCTTCGCGCTCGGCATCCATGATGAACTTGCCCGACTTCTTGCGCATGCCGTTCTGCAGCGCGTTCGTCTCGGGCAGGCTGCGCGCGAAGTCGAAGCACATCAGCAGTTCGTTCAGGTTGCCCGGAACGAAGGTGGCCGCCACCTTGCGGCCGTTCTGATGCGCGGTGGCGAGGTCCATGTAGTTCGCGTTGATCAGCTCCTTCTGGAGCCACATCGCGTCTTCTTTCTGGACGTTCTGCGGCTTCTTCGCCGCGACGGCAGGTTTGGCGGCGGTAGTCATGCAGCGCTCCACAGTTTGATCGAGTCGGCGAAAGTGCCGGCCTGCTCGCGGATCGGAGCCATCTGGCCGGTGTTCTCGGCGTACTTGAACGCCGTGTACGGAATCTTCTGCTTGGCGAGCACGTCCTGCAGCATCGGGCGCTCGAGCAGCGCCGGGTCGCAGAACGACGGAGCGGCGAAGATGACGCCTTCGGCGCTGCCCGTCTTCACCTGCTTCAGCAGGTACTGACCCTTGTCTTCGCGCTTCGCGTCGTACTTGGCGGCGGTGGACGCCGAGCGATGCAGGAAGGCCTTCGACAGCTCCTCGAGCGGCTTGCCGACCGTCGGCACGTCGTCGAGCAGCCAGCGCGTGACAAGCATGAAGTCGTCGTCGACGATGTAGCAGCCGGCCATCTCGATCGACTTGATCAGGTTCAGCGGCGGCTGCTCGCAGAACGAGCCGTTGATGACGATGCGCGCGTTGTCGCGCCTGGGACGCTGCACCGCGTCGGTTGCGGCGAGATAGTCGCGCACCAGCTGCGTATGCTCCTCGGGCGGCAGCACCATGCCCGCGCGCAGGATCAGGTAGACCTCCGAGGTGGGCGCCTGCCACGGCTTGGCGGCACGGTAGGCGTACAGATCGGCGATCGCGCGCCGGTTCTCGTTGTAGACGGCGATCGACGCGTCGAGCTCGGCGTCGGTGATCGGCTTGCCGCGCAGCTTGCCGAGATCCGTGCGCAGGATCTCCAGCTCGTGCACGTAGAAGCGCCCGCCGACCTCGTCCTCGTAGTTCTGCGGAGCGTCGAAATAGCGGACGTACTTGTCCTTGAACATCAGCTGCCACATGCCCGACAGGTTGCGGATCACGTCGCAGATCGACGGGAACAGCATGCCGTCGAGACAGTCGAGCCGGCCGGTGAGGCCCAGTTCGATCGTCGAGCGCGGAATGCGGCAGATGTAGCTCTGGTAGTAGGCGTCGCCCTGGATCACCTCGAGCTGGTCGCCGCCGCCGAGGATGCCCACCGGCAGCATGCCGGCGGCATGGATCAGCTCGCGCGGCACGTAGATCGGCATGTAGCCGATCGCCTTGCGGCCCGGCACGGCCGCTTTCCATTGCTTGACGGCGTTGAAATCGAGGTCATCGAACAGCGTCTGGCAACGCTCGACGATCGCCTGTACAGGGTTTGCGGTTGTCATCAGTGGTGCTCCCAAGCGGGCTTGCGTTTGCCGAGAAAAGCGGCCAACCCCTCGTTGGCGTCGCGCGTCTGCATCAGCTTTTCGAGATAGAGCGCCTCGACCTCGGCCAGGCGCATGCGCACCTGGCGGATCATCGGGGCGCGCGCCGCGGCGAGCGCGAGCGCGAGGCTCGAGGCGCTCTTGTCGGCGAGGTGCGCGTCGAAATACGCGAGCGCGGCAGCGGCCGGGTCGTCGGACACCTGCAGCGCCAGGCCGATCGCCTTCGCCTCGTCGGCGCCGATCGAGCGCCCGCTCAGCAGCAGGTCTTCGGCCGCCGGCCGGTTCACGCGGTACGGCAGCAGCACGGAGGCGGCCGGCGCGAACACGCCGAGCTTCATCTCGGGCTGGCCGAACTGCGCATCGCGCGCGGCGAAGATCGGGCCGCCCGCCATCGCCACCTCGAGGCCGCCGCCCAGGCACTGCCCGCGCACCGCCACCAGAATCGGCGCCGGATACTCGACCATCGCGGCGACCAGCGCGTGCAGCGTCGAGAGCATCTGCGCACAGCGCTCGCGCAGGTGCTCCTCGACGCTCGCGCCGAAGCTGAAGTGCGGACCGTCGGCGTCGAGCAGCACCGCCCGCAGGCCGCGGCGGCTGCGGTTCTCGGACAGCGCCGCCGACAGCGCGCCGAGCATCTGCGCGTCGACGATATTCGCCTTGGGGCGCGCCAGCGTCAGGCGCAGCAGCGCGCCGTCGCGCTCGAGCGCGACGCGCAGCGGAGAGTCGACCGGCGGGACCGACGATGAGGCCGGAGCCTGGGTCATCGCTTCAACCCTTGTGCTTTGCCTTGGGCTGGATCGAGTCGTGCAGCGGACCGACCCAGCTCTCGCCGGCGGCGAGCTTCTGGCGCAGCAGGATGAAGTCGACCTCGCGATCTTCCTTCGTGCCCTCGTTGAACGCGGTGAACCCGGCGCGCGCCTCGGTCATCATGTTCAGCGCGAGCCAGGCGCGCGCGTTTTCCTTGTTCTTGTTCCAGATCTCGAGCTTGGGCTTGCGCAGCTCCTCGATCGTCTTCGTCGTGCAGTCGGGGAAGGTGAGCAGCATCTTCGCGCACAGCTCCTCGACCTTCGCGTCGAGCAGCGACAGATCGACCGTACCGCGCGCCATCAGCGCCTTGCCCTCTTTCGCCGCCGCGCCGGTCTTCGCCTCGCCGTAGGCGTTGCGCCCGTACTCGTCGAACAGCTGCTGCGTTTCCACCAGCGGGTTGGCGACGAACTTGCCGTCTACCTTCAGCGCCGGAACGACGTCGGTGAGGACACCCATCTGGTAGGCCTTGTGCGCCGAGAACGGCTCGCACAGCACGCATGCGGCCATTGCGCGCTCGGCGCCGACCATCACCGGCAGGAAGTCGGTGGCGCCTCCGATCGGCGCCGAGCCGTGCTTCGGGCCGGCCTGCCCGAAGCGGGCCAGATCCTGCGCCACGGAGAAATCGCAGGCCATGCCGATTTCCTGGCCGCCGCCGATGCGCATGCCGTTGACGCGGCAGATCACCGGCTTGTCGCAGGCGAGGATGGCCGAGACCATGTCGTTGAACAGCCGCATGTACTGCCGGTATTCCTGCGGATGGCCGGCGTAGTACTCGGCGTATTCCTTCGTGTTGCCGCCGGTGCAGAAGGCCTTGTCGCCGGCGCCGGTGAAGACCACGCAGTTGACGTCGCGCGCGTTCGACGCGGCGCGGAAGGCGAGGATCACGCCCTTGACCATGTCGGTCGTGTACGAGTTGTACTGCGTCGGGTTGTCCAGCGTGATCCAGGCGTTGTACAGGCCGGGAACGATCTTGCCGTCGGGCGTCTTCGCCGGGCGCTTCTCGTAGCGCACACCCGGCTTGCTGATGTCGTCGACCAGATCGTGATTCTTGAATTCGCGCACGTCGGAATACTCCTGGGTTCAGGCGGCGGGTACGAGCACCGCGCGCTTGCGGATCTCGCGGTGGTGAACCGCGTCGAACACGCGGTTGATGTCGTCGAGCGGATGCGTTTCCACGAAAGGCTTGATCGCGACCTTTCCGTCGAGCACGAGATCGAGCGCGCCGGCGTACAGCTCGGGCGGGCAACCCCAGTTGCCGATCGCGCGCGCATCGAAAGCCATCAGGTTGGACAGCCGCACCTCGACCTTGTCCATCGTGAAGCCGACCACCGACAGCGTCGCCCCGTGCACCAGCAGGCCCCAGGCGGTGAGCTGCCCGGGCGCGGTGCCGGAGCACTCGAAGATGAACCATTCGGTGGCGGGCAGCCCGTTGTTCTTCGCGAACTCGACGATCGCGGACTTGATCGCCTTGCCGTCGAGCCTGCGGCTGTTCAGCGTGAGCGAGGCGCCGCCGGCGGCGATGGCCTCGAGCTTCGCGTCGTCGACGTCGATCGCCACGACCTTCGCGCCGAAGGCGGCGGCGATCTGCACGCAGTAGCCGCCGACGCCGCCCGCGCCGATGACCACCGCGAGGCTGCCCGCCTTCACGCCGGCGCGACGCACCGCCTGGTACGGCGTGGTGAGCGCGTCGGCGACGATCGACACCTCGGCGAGCGTGAGCCCCGCCTTCTGCAGGCGCACTTCGTCGACCCCGCACAGGCCGCGCGCCGGCACGACGATGTGCGAACCGAACCCCCCCTGGATGTCGTTGCCCGGCATCTTCTGCCTGCGGCAGATCGTTCCCAGGCCACGCTGGCACAGGTC
>CALCZN010000086.1:0-3937 GCA_937903095.1 uncultured Burkholderiales bacterium | reverse complement strand
GCGCGCGGGCGGCGAGCCGCTCGTGCTGCCCGCGCAGCTCGCCGTCACCTGCATCGGCTACCAGGCCATCGCCTGCTGCACGGCTGCGCCCGAAGCGGGGGTCTTCGCCAACGAAGGCGCGCGCATCGAGGACGGACTCTTCGTCGCCGGATGGGCGGGCCGCGGTCCGTCGGGAACCATCCCGACCAACCGCACCGAGGCGCAACGCATCGCACAGCGCATCGCGACCGAGCTGGTCGATCACGGCCGCGGCGGCTCGGATGCGCTGGCCGAAACGCTCGCCGCGCGCGGCGTCCACGTGGTCGACCACGCGGCGTGGCGCCGGATCGACGCCGCCGAGCTGGCCCGTGCCGGCGCCGATCGTTGCCGGCACAAGTTCGAATCGATCGAGGCGATGCTCGAGGCGGCGGGCGCGCGCTGAGCGAAGCGCGCTTCGCGCGCCCGCGGCGCGCGAAGCGGCCTCAGCGCACCGGCGCGTCGTCGGCGCGGCGAACGCTCTTCATCCGGTACATGTCCTCGTCGGCGCGCGCGAGCAGCGTGTGCATCGTGTCCTGCGGCGTCGCTTCGGCCAGGCCGATGCTGATGTCGACGTCCACGCCGGGCGCCAGTTCGCGCCAGGCGAACTCGCGAACCGCACCTCGCAACCGCTCGCAGGCCATGCGCGCGGTGCCCAGATCGGCGTCAAAAAAGACGATCACGAATTCGTCGCCGGCCATCCGCGCCGGAAGGTCGCCCTGGCGCACGTGAGCGCGCAGCAGCGCGGCGAGCGACTGCAGCACGCGATCTCCGACCGCATGCGAATGCCGGTCGTTGATCTCCTTGAAGCGGTCTACGTCGATCAGCGCGATCGACGGGCCGCGGCGCGCGACGGCGCCGCGGCTCAGCGCCGCGACGATGAACTGCTCGAGCTGGCGACGGTTCGGCAGCGCAGTGAGCGGATCCTCGAGCGACCACTGCTCGAGGCGGCGCGATTCGGCTTCCAGCTCGCGCAGCTGCTGCGAGCGGCGACGCAACTCGAGCTGGCGCTGCGCCACCCGATCGTGATGCTCGAGGCTCTCGCGGCGGATCTCGATGTCGCGCCGCGCCAGCGCGCGAAGCTCGGCGATCGCTTCGCGGCTGCGGCCCTGCGCATCGAGCACGTCGCTGGCCAGCATGTGGCCGGTGCGCGCGATCTGCTCGTGCTCGACCGACAGGGCCACGTCGATCATCGCGCGCACCGACGCGGCCGACGCGGAGAGCTCGCCCCGGCAGCGCGCCACCTCGCATTGCGCCCACATCGCCACCGCATGCAGCCACGACGTGCGCGCGTGGCGGGCCGCGTGCGCAGCAACGCGCGTGGCCTGCGCATCGGCCTCGTCCGCCGCGCCCCGCCATGCGGCGGCGATGCACCGGGCGAAGGCCAGCAGCGCGCGCGGCGTGGGCTCGGCATCGTCGCCCAGCTGGGCGATGCGTACGGTCTGCGCCAGGCGGTGGCAAGCCTGCAGCGCCTGCTCCAGCCTCGTGCCGTCGGCCGGATGCGAATACAGATGCCGTTCGACGCTCGCGCGCACGATCTCGCCGTAGCAGCGGTTCAGCCGTGGCTGGAAAGTCGCAGCCTCGCCGCAGCGGGCCGCGCATTCGGCCGCCTTGTCCAGCGCGTCGGCCGAGCGGTCGAAGTCGCCGTTGGCGATCAGCGCGATTCCGCGGGCGTTGTACGCCGATGCGAGCAGCCGCGGATCGCCCAGCGGCTGCGCCAGCGCGGTCGCCATGATCGCGGAAGTGACGGCCAGTTCGTTGCGCCGCAGGCAGCTCGCCACGTACGAGTAGATGACGAGCGATCGCGCCTCGCCGGCCGGGTCGCCCGCCTGCTCGAAGAGCTGCACCGCCCGATGGGCCGCGCGGTGCGCGCTGCGCAGCCGCGAGACGAAGGTGTCCACGCGCGCAATGCGCAACAGCGCCTGCGCCTGCCCGTGCGGATCGCCGGCGTCCGCCGCGAGCTGCGAGGCGACGACCGCGCAGGTGCGAGCTTCGTCGTGCTCGCCGCGGCGCAAGGCCCCGTCGGCGCGCTCGAGCTGCGCGCGGGTGTCTTCGAAGCGCCTGTCGGACAAGACGACTCCCCGCCTGGAATTCCCACACCGTCCGCTTCTAGCACCGTCCGAGCTGCGCGGACGCGGCCTGTTTCACGGTCGCCATAGGCCATTCGGCCTATTGCGCAAACTCTCATTGCCGTGCGTCACGTTCCGGCCGCCGAACGGCAGATTGCGGGCGCCTTGCGGGTACCCTTTCCCCTCGGCCTTTCCCGGGCCCTCATGCGATTCGCGAGGTGCGACGATGGACACGGCAAGCGATTTCCGCCTCACCTACTCGACGATGTTCGATCCGCCCGCGGCGCTGCACGAACGCTTCGACGCGGCGCTCGTGCAGGCGACGCGCGCGCTGGGCGCCGACCACGCGATGTTCGTCGACGGACGCGAACGACGGGCGGCGTCGAGCTACGAGCTTCGTTCGCCGATCGATCGCGACCGGCTGATCGGCCGCTTCGCCGCCGGTGGCGCCGCCGATGTCGACGCGGCGGTGCGCGCGGCGCAACGGGCGCAGCCCGGCTGGGCGCGCACGCCGTGGCCCGAACGCGTCGCGACGCTGCGCCGCGTCGCGGCGCTGATCGAGGAGCGCGTCTACCTCATCGCCGCCACGATGTCGATCGAGGTCGGCAAGAACCGGATGGAAGCGCTCGGCGAGGTGCAGGAAACGGCGGACCTGTTCCGCTGGTACTGCGACCAGTTCGAGCAGAACGACGGCTTTCGCCGCGAGCTGCCGAACGACCCGCTGACCGGTTTCGTCAGCCGCAACCGGACGACGCTGCGTCCCTACGGCGTGTGGGCGGTCGTCGCGCCGTTCAACTTCCCGTTCGCGCTGGCCGGCGGCCCGATCGGCGCGGCGCTCGTCGCAGGCAACACCGTCGTCTTCAAGGTGGCGAGCGCGACCTCGCTGTGCGGCCAGCTGCTGATGCAGGCGCTGCACGATGCCGGCGTTCCGCCGGGGGTCGCCAACCTGGTCAGCGGCGCCGGGACGGAAGCGGGCGCAGCGCTCGTCGATCACCCGGACGTCGCCGGCATCACATTTACCGGTTCGTACGAGGTCGGCATGGGCATCGTTCGCCGCTTCGCCCAGCAGCGCTGGCCGCGCCCGTGCATCGCCGAGATGGGCGGCAAGAACGCGGCGATCGTCAGCCGCAACGCCGATCTGGAACGCGCCGTCACTGGCATCTGGCGCTCGGCCTTCGGCCTGCAGGGACAGAAATGCTCGGCCTGCTCGCGCGTGCTCGTCGAGCGTGCCGTGGCGCGCGAACTGCGCGAGCGACTCGCCGCCGCCGCGGCGGCGATCGCCGTCGGCGATCCCACCGAGCGAAGCAACTGGATGGGGCCGGTCATCGACGAGCGGGCGCAGATGCGCTATCGGCGCTGCATCGAGCGGCTGAAGGCTGTCGGACGCATCGACGCCGGCGGGCGCGTGCTCGACGAGGGCACGCTCGCGCGCGGCTGGTTCGTCGCGCCCACGGTGGCGCAGGCGCCGCGCGACGATGCGCTGTGGCGTGACGAGCAGTTCCTGCCGCTGGTGCTGGTGAGCGAGGTCGATTCGCTCGACGAGGCGATCGGCGAGGCGAACCGCTCCGACTACGGACTGACGGCGGGCTTCTACGGGGCACCCGAGGAGGCGCAGCAGTTCCTCGACGGGATCGAGGCGGGCGTCGTCTACGTGAACCGCCCGCAGGGCGCGACGACCGGCGCCTGGCCCGGCTACCAGCCCTTCGGCGGCTGGAAGGCGAGCGGCAGCACCGGCAAGGCGATCGGCTCGTTCTGGTACCTGCCGCTGTACCTGCGCGAGCAGTCGCGGACGATCGTCGACTAGTACTTGAACACGTAAATAACGCAACATGAATACAATGCCGACATGTTCA
>CALCZN010000085.1:0-7504 GCA_937903095.1 uncultured Burkholderiales bacterium | reverse complement strand
TGCTGCCGGGCTACGAACGGCTGATCGGGCCGCAGCGCCGGGTGATCGACGCGGCGCGTGCGGCCGGTGCGCCGATCTTCTGGGTGATCCAGTCGCACGATCCGAGGCTGCGCCGCGACCGCGAGCTGCTCAAGCGCGGCGAGCACTGCCTGCTCGGCACCTGGGGCGTGGAGATCGTCGAGGAGCTCGAGCCGCGGGAGCAGGACTTCAGGCTCTACAAGCACCGCTACTCGGCGTTCTTCCAGACCCCGCTGGACCTGCTGCTGAAGGACATGCAGTGCGACCAGCTCGTCGTCTTCGGCATCGTGACGAACATCTGCGTGCGCTCCACCGTGCACGACGCCTTCTTCAACGGCTACGAGGTGGTGGTTCCCGAGGACTGCTGCGCGGCCACCGGCGAGCGCGAGCAGCAGAGCACGCTGTACGACGTCGCCACGCACTTCGGCGTGGTGAGCCGCTCCGGGCTCGTCGTCGACGCGCTTCGCGCGGGCAGCCCGCTGACCACGATCGCGGGGATCGCATGAACGCGGCACAGGCTGCCCCGGCGAAGGCCGGACAGGCGGGTCGAAGGCTCGAAGGAAAGGTCGCGGTCGTCACCGGCGCGGCGAACGGCATCGGCGAGGCGGTGGTGCGCGCCTTCGTCGCGCAGGGTGCGCGGGTGCTCGTCGCCGACGTCGACGACGACGCCGGCGCCCGGCTCGCCGCAGATCTCGGCGACGCAGCCGCCTTCCATCGCTGCGACGTCAGCCGCGTGGCGGAGCTCGATGCGACCTTCGCACAGTGCGAGTCGCGCTTCGGCAGGCTCGACGTGCTGGTGAACAACGCGGCGGTGCAGTCGGTGCACGACATCGAGCAGACCGGCGAGGCCGAGTGGCAGCGCATCGTCGACGTCGGCCTGAAGGGCGTCTTCTTCGGCATCCGCCAGGCGCTTCCGTTCCTGCGGCGCGCGGGCGGGGGCTCGATCGTCAATACCTCGTCCACCTTCGCGATCGTCGGCTCGCCCGGATACGCCGCCTACCACGCGGTGAAGGGCGGGGTCAGCTCGTTGACGCGGGCGGCGGCGATCTCGCTGATCAAGGACGGCATCCGCGTCAATGCGGTGTGTCCGGGCACGACGAGGACGCCCGGACTCGTGTCGAGCGTGCGCGAAACGGCCGCCGACTTCGATGCCGCGATGGCGTCGTTCGCACGGCTGCAGCCGATGGGACGCTTCGCGGAGCCCGACGAGATCGCCGGCGCCTACGTCTACCTGGCGTCGGACGAGGCCAGTTTCGTGACGGGCGCGCAGCTCGTCGTGGACGGCGCCTACACGATCGTCTGAACGCGGCGCACGCCCGCCCGCGCGCGCGTCAGGGCTGCAAGCGCGCCAGCGCCAGCGTGCAGTTCGTTCCGCCGAAGCCGAAGCTGTTCGACAGGATCGTTTCGTGACGCACGCCGTCGATGCGCTCGCGCGCGATCGGCACGCCTTCGGCGCCCGGGTCGAGCGTCTCGATGTTGATGCTCGGCGCGACGAAATCGTTCTGCAGCATCAGCAGGCTGTAGATCGTCTCCTGCACGCCGGTGGCGCCGAGCGAATGGCCGGTCATCGACTTGGTGGACGAGATCCGCGGCAGCGGCTCGCCGCGCTCGGCGAACACGGTGCGGATCGCGTCCAGCTCGGTGATGTCGCCCACCGGCGTGCTGGTGCCGTGCGTGTTGATGTAGCTCACCGGGGCCTTCACCGTGGCGAGCGCCTGCCGCATGCAGCGCACCGCGCCTTCGCCGCTGGGGGCGACCATGTCGTGGCCGTCGGAGGTCGCGCCGTAGCCGACGATCTCGCCGTAGATCTTCGCGCCGCGCGCTTTCGCGTGGCCGAGTTCCTCGAGCACGACGACGCCGCCGCCGCCGGCAATGACGAAGCCGTCGCGGTTCGCGTCGTAGGGGCGCGAGGCCTGCTGCGGGCGGTCGTTGTACTTCGAGGACATCGCGCCCATCGCGTCGAAGAGCACCGACAGCGTCCAGTCGAGTTCTTCGGCGCCGCCGGCGAACATGAGGTCCTGCTTGCCCCACTGGATCAGCTCGGCGGCGTTGCCGATGCAGTGCGCCGACGTGGAGCAGGCCGACGAGATCGTGTAGTTCACGCCGTGGATGCGGAAGTTCGTCGCCGCGGTGGCCGAGGTGGTCGACGACATGCAGCGCGGCACCATGTACGGGCCGACGCGCTTGGGGCCGCGTTCCTTGCACAGGGCCGCCGCTTCGACCTGGTTGCGCGTGGACGGACCACCCGAGCCGACGATGATGCCGGTGCGCTCGTTCGAGACTTCGTCGGGAGCCAGGCCCGCGTCGGCGATCGCCTGCTGCATCGACAGGTGCAGGTAGGCGGCGCCGTCGCCCATGAAGCGGCGCAGCTTGCGGTCGATGGCCGCGTCGAGATCGACTTCGGGCTTGCCGGCGACCTGGCTGCGAAAGCCCAGCTCCGCGTATTCGGGGACGAAGGAGATGCCCGAGCGGCCCGCGCGCAGCGACGCGAGCACCTGTTCGATGCTCGTGCCGATGCACGAGACGATGCCCATTCCGGTGATGACGACGCGACGCAGGGCGTTCATGCGCGGATCGAGTTGGGGTTTTCGAACAGGCCCACCTGCAGATCGCTGGCCTGGTAGATGCGCTCGCCGTCGGCGCGTACCTCGCCGTCGGCCACGCCGAGCACCAGGCGCCGGTTGATCACGCGCTTGATGTCGATGCGGTAATCGACGCGCCTGGTCTCGGGCAGGATCTGTCCGGTGAACTTCAGCTGCGCCAGGCCGAGCGCGCGGCCCGAACCCGGCGCGCCGGTCCAGCCGAGAAAGAAGCCGAGCATCTGCCACAGCGAGTCGAGCCCCAGGCAGCCGGGCATGACCGGGTCGCTCTCGAAGTGGCAGGCGAAGAACCAGAGGTCGGGGCGGATGTCGAACTCGGCCGTCAGGAAGCCCTTGTCGAAGGCGCCGCCGGTGGAGGAGATCTCGGTGATGCGGTCGAACATCAGCATCGGCGGCAGCGGCAGGCGGGCATTGCCCGGGCCGAACAGCCGCCCGTGTCCGCATTCGATCAGCTCTTCGTAGGCGTAGCTCGACTTCGGGGTGAAGCGCATCGGGTCGAGGGCCAGCGGGGAATTCATTCGGTGCGTAGCGGAAAAGAGGAGGGGCGCCACGGCGGGCGCGCGTATCGGCGCAATGATACGGAAATTCGCCAACGGCTCGATGAGCCGTCTGCTGCCCCAGCGGCTGCTCAGCGACCGTTCAGCGACCGCTCAGCGACCGATGAGACCGCGCAGCAGGTCGCGCGGGTTCGGCTTCGTCGATTGGCCGGGCTTGCCGCCGTCGCGCGCGGCGTCCTTGCCGAGCAGGCGCTCCTCCAGCTGCTTCGTGACTTCCTTCTTCAGGGCATCGCGGGCGAGGTCCTCGACCTCGACGCGGTACGACAGCGATGCCATCGGGCCGGACACGCGAACGGGGATCGTGAGGCCGCGCAACGCCGAGCGAGCCGCGCCGCCCTGTCCGGCCAACGTGCCGACCAGCGACACCTTCAGCAGGTAGTCGATCGTCTGGTCGGGGATGTCAAGGCTGCCGTTGCCGCCGACGCGCAGCAACGGCGAGCGCAGGTCGAGGTCGTCGTTGTGCGCCACTCCGTCACGGATCGCGAAACTCGCGTCGAGCGACGAGAAGGCGGTCTTCTCGCCGCCGCCCGCGCGGCTCTCGAGCGCCTTGCCTGCGCTGCCGCCGCGCACCGCGGCGATCGTGCTCTCGACCTTCTGCAGCACCTTGCTCAGGTCGATGCCGAGGATCGCTCCGTCGCGCAGCGCGATGCGCGCGTTGCCCGCGAGAGAGCGCTCGAGCGCCGGCACGGTCTTGCCCGTGCCGGTGACGTCGATCGAGACGCTGCCGCTGCCGTCGAGGATCTCGCGCTGCGTGAACTCGCGCAGCGCGCGGCCGACGTCGATGCCGTTCATCTGCATCTTCACTGCGGTACGCCCGCTGGTGGCAAGCGACGCGTTGCCGGCGAGCGTTCCGCCGTACAGCGCCGCGACCAGGCGCGTGACCTCGATCCGGCCGTTGCCGGAGCGCAGCGTCGTCGCGAGATCGCGCAGCTCCACACCCGCGGCGCGCAGCGCGCCGATGCGCAGCGAGCCGGTCGTGTCGACGTCGGCGATCGGCGGAACGGGGATCGGCGCGCCGGTTGCCGCGGCAGGCTTCGGCGCTGCTCCGGCGGGGGCGGCCGGGGCGGAGCCGTTCCCCTTCTTCGCCTGCGCCGGCGCCGCTGCGCCGCGCAGGCGATCGACGTCGAGCCGGTCGGCCTGCACGTCGAACTGCAGCGACAGCGGCGAGAGGCTGGGCGCGGTCAGGCGCGCCTGCATCGGAGAGTCTTCGATGCGGCCCTGCAGGTTCAGCGATGCGGTCTTGCGCTGCCGGTCGATCGTGCCGTCGCCGCCGATCGATGCCTTCACGCCGTCGGCGGGAAGCGAGCCGCCCGAAGCGGTGAGGTTGGCGCGGATGTCGCGCAGCGCGATCGGCTGGTTGGCGGGGGCCGATACCTGCGTCGACAGCGACGCGTCGAGCTTGGTCGCGTCGCGCTGCATCTGCAGCTGCAGCGCGATCGGCTTGCCGTCGACCGATCCGCCGGCGATGGTCAGCGCGGGCGCCTCGAGGTGCGCGGTGATGCCGTCCTCGGTGGTCGCGTCGAGCTTCGCGTCGGACAGCGTGATGTGCCCGGTGGCGAAATCGGCGCGGTAGCCGCTCGCCGCATTGAGCTGCGCGTCGATCCCGGCCTTCTTTCCGGTGAGGCGGCCGCTCGCCTGGAGCTTGCCCGGTTCGCCGCTGCCGATGCGGTCGGCCGTGAGGTCGAGCTTCTGCAGCTTCCATTCGTCGCCGCTGCCCTCGTCTTGCCAGACGAGCGCGGCGTCGTGCAGCGCAATCTCGGCCACGGTGACCGTGGTCGCGGCGGCGGACGCGGCATCGGCAGGCGAAGGCGCGGCGCCCGGCTGCGCGCCGGCCTGCGGCTGCTGCGACTTCAGGCGCGCGAGCAGGTCGTCGAAGTTCGTGCTGCCGTCCTTGTGCCGCACGGCGTCGATATGCAGCGCGTCGAGCGCGACGCGCTTCACCTGCACCTCGCGAGACAGCAGCGGCCACAGCGCCACGCCGATCTTCGCCGAGTCGATGCTGGCGAAGCGGCCTTCGCCTTTCGGGCCCGAAAGCGTGGCCTTGCCCATCGACAGGGCGATGTCGGGCAGGATCGACAGCGACAGCTCGCCTTCGATGTCGAGCCTGCGTCCGGTGTACTGCTCGACGAGCGAGACGATCGTCGGCTTGTAGCGGTTCGCGTCGAAGGTCGCGACGAAGACGACGAGCGCGAGCGCGACGAGCGCGACCACGACGGCCAGTCCGATCCATACTGTGCGCAGGCGCATGGCGATTGTTCTTCCGTCGATCCCCTCGAACGCCGCACGTTCGGCGCGGCCCGGGACGATGCTAAGGGCAAAATCGCGCGAGGGTCAGCGCGCCGGGCACGGCATCGGCGGAATCGGCCCTGCATCCTTTGCCTTACATCCTGTTACGCCTTTTGCAGGATCGGGGCTGGCGGCGGTGCTGCGGCAGACTTACGCTCTGTTCGACGGTCGGGCGAGTGCGCCGGACGCGAAACAAGGAGTCGACATGAACGAGACGCGGGACACGAGGACGACATCACGAGTGTCGCCGAAGGTCGTGCGGTGGATGGCGGTTTCCGCGCTGGTCGTTTCGGCGGCGGCGCTCGCGCCGCGCGCGCACGCTTCGGGATCGGTGTTCGGCGCGATCGTCGGCGGCGGTGCGGGCGCGGTGATCGGCCAATCGATCGGCGGGCGCGACGGCGCGGTGATCGGAGGCGCGATCGGCGCGGCGGCCGGCGCCGCGGCAGCGCAGAACGCGCGCCACGGCCACGGCTATGGCTACGGTACTTCGGTCGGCGTCGGCGTGGTCGGCTATCCGCCGCCGGTCTACGCGCCCGCGCCGCCGGTGTATTACGCGCCGCCGCCGCCCGTCTACTATGCGCCGCCCCCGGTCGTGTACGCGCCTCCGGCGGTCGTCTATCGTGCGCCCAGGGTCGTTTACCAGACGCCGCCGCGCGTGCTGTATCGTCCGGCGTATGGGTGGTCGCACGGCGGGTGGTCGCACGACGGCCACGGGTATCGCGGCGATCGCGGCCGCGGGCATCGCCACTGATCGGCTGACCGACCGACCGCTTTTTCGCGCTCCTTCGGGCGCAGTCGCCAAAGGAGCGCTCGGAACCGTCGCGCCGCACGTCTGCAGCGGAGGTTCCGGGTGATCCCTTCCACGTTTCGCGGCCCCACCGATTTCGGGGCCGCTTCGAGCATCGTTTCGGCGGCCGCTTCGCTGGCGGCGCGCTTCGCCGCCGGCGGCGCGGTTCCCGCGCTGCGCGAGTCCGCTTTCGTCGAGGCCCTGCGGTCGAGTCGCAGCGCCGTTTTCGTGCTGATGGACGGTCTCGGCGAGAGCGCGCTCGATGCGCACGCTCCGGATGGAGCGTTGAGACATTTCCGTTTCCGTTCGCTCCGCTCCGTGTTTCCGTCCAGCACGGCGCCGGCGCTGTCCGCGCTGTCGGCGGCAGCGCCGCCCGCCGCGCACGGCAACCCCGGCTGGCTGATGTGGTCGGAGGCGGCCCAGGCGCTCATCCGCACGCTGCCGATGGATCTGCGCACCGACCACGAGGCGAAGGTACTCGCCGTCGACACCTGGCACTGGTCGGCGTGGACGACCCGCTGCCGCGTGCCGGCCTTCGCGCTGCTGCCGGCGCAGATCGCCGGCTCGGAGTTCTCCCGCCACACCTACGCCGGGTCGACGATCGTCGCGTACCGCAGCCTGAACGAGGTCTGCGACCGGATCGACGAGGTGTTCGCCGGCGTCGGCGACGAGGCGTACGTCTTCGTCTACCTGCCGCACTTCGACACGGTGAGTCACGAGGCGGGCTGCGCGAGCGAGAAGGCTCGCGCGGTGGTGCACCGGCTCGACGCGTGGTTCGCCCAGCTCGTCGAGCGCATGCGCGCGCGCGATGCGCTCGTGCTGGCCACCGCCGATCACGGGTTCGTCGACGTTGCCGACGAGGATCAGCTGCAGCTCGAGGATTTTCCGCGGATCGCCGAGTGCCTGGAGCGTCCGCTGACGGGCGAGCCGCGCGTGCCGTTTTGCACGGTGCGGGTCGATGCGCAGGAGCGTTTCGGCGAGACGGTGCGGTCGGCGCTGGGCGACGTTTTCGAGGTGCGTCGAGCGCAGGAGCTGATCGAGGCGGGGTGGTTCGGCGAGGGGAATGCGCTCGCCGGGCGGCTGGGTACGCATGTGCTGGTGCCGCGGCGGTGCGTGACGCTGGTCGATACGCTCGAGGGCGAGAAGCCGATGCGGTTCATCGGGATGCATGGGGGGCTGAGCGAGGAGGAGATGCGGGTGCCGCTGCTGGCGGCGCGTCGCGGCGAGCCGTTGGGCTGAGGGCGCGGGCCGCCGCC
>CALCZN010000084.1:0-5394 GCA_937903095.1 uncultured Burkholderiales bacterium | reverse complement strand
GCGGACGTCGATGCCCGCACTGGACCGGCTCGCGTGCGGGATCGCAACGCTGGCGCGAGCCGTCGATCACCCGCTCAATCCGCGGCTGATGATCGAGGACGCGCTGCTCCGCGTCCGGGCCGCCTGGGTGGGGTAGGAACGGCGACGGGGAGGACGACGAAGTGAGCGCAGCCGATGGAGGAACGATCCGGTCCCTGCTGAATGCGGAGGCCGATCCAGCGTTCGACACGTCGGCCGGGCCGATCACCTCCGGCGGTGCGACGTCGGCCGGGCCCGACACCGGGGCGCTGCTGCTCGACGGGCTGGATACCGGCGTCCGCCTGGCTCCGGCCACCGCTCCCGGACCGCTGACGGCGCCCGGACCGATCCACGGCGTCGAAACCGCCACGATGGCGAACGCCGCGAGCGCATCGAACCCGGTGCTCCCCGCGGCTGCCGCACGTTCCGGCGCCCGGCCGGGCGTCGTGCAACTGGCCATTCGCGAGAAGGCGGCGCTCTACGCCGCCTATATGCCCTTTCTCGACGGCGGCGGCCTGTTCGTGCCGACGACGCGGCCGGTGCGCCTGGGCGACGAGCTGTACCTGCTCCTGTCGCTGATGGACGATCCGAACCGCCTGTCGGTGACCGGCAAGGTCGTCTGGATCACCCCGGGGGGCACTCCGCAACGGCAGCAGGGGCTCGGCGTGCAGTTCGCGAAGGACGAGGCAGGCACGCGCGCGCGCAGCCGCATCGAGGATCTGCTGGGCGGCACGCTGAAGGCGAATCGCCCGACGCACACGATCTGAGGCGCGGGCGGCCGATACAAGCGGGCCGATACAATGCAGGTCGCGCACCCGAGGCGCGCGCTTTCCCGATGTCGCGAAGGCGCGCGACGCGCATGCGCGCACGGCCGATGCTCGTCGATTCCCACTGCCACCTCGATTTCCCCGAACTCTCCGGGCGCCTGGACGAACTGCTCGCGTCCATGCAGGCCAATGGCGTGGGCCACGCGCTGTGCGTCTGCGTCGCGCTGGACCGCTTCGAGGACGTGCTGCGGATCGCGCGCAGCGACCCCCGGTTCAGCGCGTCGATCGGCGTGCATCCCGACTCCCCCGACGCGCTCGAGCCCGACGTGCCGACGCTGGCGCGGCTGGCTGCCGACCCGAAGGTCGTCGCGATCGGCGAAACCGGCCTCGACTACTACCGCACCGAGGGCGACACCGAATGGCAACGCGAGCGCTTCCGGGTGCACATCCGGGCAGCGCGCGAGAGCGGCAAGCCGCTCATCGTCCACACGCGTTCCGCCTCGACCGACACGATCCGCCTGCTGCGCGAGGAGCGCGCCGACGAAGCGGGCGGAGTGCTGCACTGCTTCACCGAAGACTGGGAGACGGCTCGCGCCGGTCTCGATCTCGGCTTCCACGTTTCGTTCTCGGGCATCCTGACTTTCCGCAACGCCCAGTCGCTGCGCGAGGTCGCCGCGCGCATTCCCGACGACCGCCTGCTGGTGGAGACCGACTCGCCCTATCTGGCGCCGGTACCCCGGCGCGGCAAGACGAACGAACCGGCCTGGGTGTTGCATGTGGCCGAGTGCCTGGCGCAACTGCGCGGGCGCACGCTGGACGAGATCGCGACGCTGACGACGCGGAACTTCTTCCGCCTGTTCCGGGATGCGAGGCCGGCAAGCGATGCGCGCGATTGAACGAGCGATGAGAGCGGCGCTGCCGGGCGTCGCGTTCCTGTCCCTCATGGGCGGCCTTGGCACGAGCCTTGCCGCCATGGATGCGCTCGCGCAATCGGCACAACGGGGAACGCCGACACCGGCCGCGAAGAAAGCGCCGGCGGCCGGCGACGAATTCTGGGAAGCGGTGGCGCGAGACGACACCGAGCGCGTGCAGACGCTGCTGCTGCGCGGCGCCGACACCAACGCGGTGCATCCGCAGTTCGGGCCGGCGATCGTCGCCGCCGCACGCGAACGCGCATGGAACGTGGTTCGCGAACTCGCCGGAATCGCCGGCACGCGGATCGACGCGCCGAACGCCCGCGGCGAAACGGCGGCGATGCTGGCGGCGCTGCACGGCAATCTGGAAATCGTCCGCCTGCTCGTCGAGAAGGGCGCCGAGGTGAACCGGCCCGGATGGACGCCGCTGCACTATGCCGCGGTGAGCGGGAACGTCGATCTATTGCGATATCTGATTGACCAAAGCGCCTATATCGATGCCCAATCGCCGAATCGTACGACGCCGCTGATGATGGCCGCGCGGCAGGACCGTATCGACGCGGTGCGGCTGCTCGTCGAGGCGGGCGCCGACCCGACGCCGCGCAACGACGCCGGCCGCGACGCCGCCGACTATCTCGCCGCCAACGACAAACCGGACGAGGCGCGCTGGCTGCGAGAACGCGCGGCCGAGTTCGCTCGCCGCTACGGAACCTCCGATCGGCCGCGCAGCGCCGAATCGATCGCCGAGGAACGGCAGCGCAGGCAACGGCTCGAGGCGCCGCGCCTGCCGGGCGCGCGCGAATAGGAACGAAGCCGGCTCAGCGCAGGGCGACGTCCAGCACGAACATCAGCCCGAAGCCGACGAACAGCGACGCGGTCGCCGTCTCGCCGAAACCGCCCCGGTGCGTTTCGGGAATCACTTCGTCGCTGATGACGAAGAGCATCGTTCCGGCGGCGAACGCGAGCGCCAGCGGCAGGATGGCGGTCGACAGCACGAGCAGACCTGCGCCGAACATGCCGCCAACCAGTTCCACCAGCCCGGTGAGCACGGCGATCCCCAGCGCATAGAGACGCGAATAGCCGAGCGCGGCCAGCGCCATCGCCACGGCCAGGCCCTCGGGCAGATTCTGCAGCCCGATGCCGATCGTCACGCCCAGGCCGATCCGCGCGTCGCCGCTTGCGGAACCGACGCCGATCGACAGTCCTTCCGGGAAGTTGTGCACGGTGTTCGCCAGGACGAAAAGCCACACGCGCGCGATGCGCTCGCCGCTCGGACCTTCGGGCCCCTTCAGGAAGTGCTCGTGCGGCAGGACCCGGTTCACCAGCCCCATCGACATCCCGCCGAAGAGCAGCGCGGCCACGACCGCCAGCGACGCGCCGACCCGATCGTCGAACATCGCCTCGGCGAGCACCAGGCCGGGCAGCAGCAGCGAGAACACGGTGGCGGCAAGCATCACGCCGGCGGCGAAAGACAGCATCGCATTGCTGCTGCGCGGCGACAGGCGCCCCATCCAGAGGACGGGAACCGCGCCAAGCGCGGTGGCCAGCGCGCCGCCCAGCAGACTCGCCACGAAGGCGGCGAGCAAGGGCGACGACTGTTCGAAGAACGCGGAGAGATCCATCGGGCGGGGCGGGGCGGCGGGGGCACGGGAACGTCGCCTGCCGTCGCGACGTCGAAGCGTAACAGGAAGCGGCCCGCGCGTTTACGGCTTAGGATCGTCGGGCGGCATCCGCCTGTGCCGCCATCTCACAAGGAGCGATCGAATGGACGCGTTGCAGAAGTATCTTCCGCTCTTGGGCCGCATCTGCATTGCCTGGCTGTTCGTGCCGGCCGGCTGGGGCAAGCTCGTCGGATTCTCCGGAACCGTCGGCTACGTGGCGTCGACCGGATTGCCGTTCCCGCCGGTGATGGTGGTGATCGCGATCGCGATCGAACTGGTTGCCGGACTCGCGCTGCTCGTCGGCTACCAGGCGCGCTGGGCGGCCGCGCTGCTGGCGCTCTTCACGATCGTCGCCGCGTTCGGGTTCCACAATTACTGGACGATGCCGCCCGAGAAGCAGGGAATGCAGAAGATCAACTTCGACAAGAACGTCGCGATCTTCGGCGGCCTGCTGTTCGTCGTGGCGTTCGGCGCCGGCCGCTTCAGCATCGACGAGCGGCGGCACGCCGCGGCGCCACGGTCGGTGCCCGCAGGCCGCTGAGTCGGCGCGATCAGCTGCGCTGCACGAGAAGGTCGATCAACTGCGGGACGGTGGAGCCTGCGTGCCCGCCCGCGGCGGCGCGCACGTAGGCGTCGCGCACCGCCATGGCGGCGTCGCGCGACGCGCCGATCTCCTGCGCCATCGTCGCGTAGTAGTCCATGTCCTTCGCTGCGTTGGCGATCGTGAAGCGAAACGCCGCGTCTTCTCCGGTCTCGATGAACGGACGCAGCCGATCGAGCGCGATGCTCTGGCCGCCGCCCTGTCCGAGCACCTCGAGAAACACCCGGTCGTCGACTTCGGCGCGCCTTGCGCAGGCGGCCGCTTCGGCGAGCACTACGCCGAAGCCCAGCGAGACGTAGTTGTGAAGCAGCTTCAGGCGATGCCCGGAGCCGATCGGGCCGGTGTGCACGATGTTCTCCGCGAAACACGAGAGCACCGGACGGCATTCCTGGAGCAGCGCCGCATCACCGCCGACGAGCACGTTCAGGCGTCCTTCGGCCGCCTCGCGGGGAGTGCGCGTCATCGGCGCATCGAGAAACCGTCCTCCGGCGCGCTCGATCGCGGCAGCGATGCGGATGGTGGACGAGGGGATCGACGTCGAGCAGTCGATGACGATGCTGCCTTCGTGCAGGCCTTCCAGCACGCCGCCTTCGCGGAACAGCGCATCCTCGACTTCCGGCGTGCCGGTGACGCACAGGATCAGCACTTCGCAGCCGGTGGCGAGCTCGGCCGCGCGGGCCGCCGAACGCGCGCCGGCGGCGCGCAGGTCGTCCACCGGCTGGTTTCCACGGTGCTCGAGGAAGGCGAGCCGGTGCCCGCAGCGCAGCAGGCTTCGCGCGATGCCATGACCCATAAGCCCCACACCGATCAGTCCGATCCGCCTGCTCGTCTGCCCCATGCGCAGTCGTCGCCGATTTACAAACAGCAGACTCTAACCAATAACGCTGCAAACCGGGGTGAGGGCAGCGGGGAATATCTCCCGGAGGAACGGGCGCCGCTACAATCGCTGCGCTTCGAATCCGGCCCGACGTGTCCGAACCACCACGATCCATCGCTCGCGCGCCGACGGTTGCGCCGCATCGGCGCGCTCTCGTCGTCGACGACAACGCCGACAACGCGGAGTCGCTCGCACTGTTGATGCGACTGCACGGCGACGATGTGCGCACGGCGCACAACGGCGTCGAGGCGCTCGAGATCGGCGAACGTTTCCGGCCGCAGATCGTCCTGCTCGACATCGGCATGCCGCAGATGAACGGCTACGAAACCTGCCGAGCGCTGCGCGAGCGCACCTGGGGACGCGACGCGATCGTCATCGCCCAGACCGGATGGGGACAGACCGAAGATCGCCAGCGCACGCTGCAGGCCGGTTTCGACGCACATCTGGTCAAGCCGATCGAGTTCGCGATGCTCACGAAGTTGCTTGCGGCGCTGGAGGCGGGGCGGATCGGGAGCGGGTCGGAGGGGGGTTGAAGTCGGCTTTCTTGTTGAATGCG
>CALCZN010000083.1:0-10173 GCA_937903095.1 uncultured Burkholderiales bacterium | reverse complement strand
AGGCCTACCAGGCGCGTTTCAACGACTATCCGCGGCTGGGCTCGATCGTCGGCTACAGCGCGATCAAGTCGCTGGCCGCCGGCATCGCGAAAGCCGGCTCCACCGACACCGAGAAGCTGATCGCCGCCTTCGAGGGCCTGTCGGTCGACACGCCGTTCGGCAGGATCCTCTATCGCCCGCTCGATCACCAGTCGACGATGGGCGCCTACGTCGGACGCACGAAGAACGACGGCGGCAAGGGCGTGATGGTCGACTACCGCTACCTCGACGGCGCGAAGTTCATGCCGCCGGACGACGTGGTCCGCAAGCTGCGCGCGGCGAGCTAGAACGCCTCTTCGCGCCGGGGTCGTTCATGAGCTTCTCGAGCTTCGTCGCCCAGCTCCTCAACGGACTGGCAGGCGCTTCTTCGCTGTTCCTGGTGGCGGCGGGGCTCTCGCTGATCTTCGGCGTGACGCGCATCGTCAACTTCGCGCACGGCTCGTTCTACATGGTCGGGATCTACGTGGCGTACACGCTCGTGGATCGGCTCGGCAGCGGCGTGGGCTTCTGGCCCGCGCTGCTGCTGGCGGCCGTCGCGGTCGGGATCCTCGGCGCGCTGGTCGAGCTGGTGGTGCTGCGGCGCATCTACCACGCGCCCGAGCTGTTCCAGCTGCTGGCGACCTTCGCGCTGGTACTCGTCATCAAGGACGCGGTGCTGTGGCTGTGGGGGCCGGCCGAGCTGCTCGGGCCACGCGCGCCCGGCCTGTCGGGGTCGGTGCCGATCCTCGGCCGCGCCTTCCCCACGTACGACCTGTTCCTGATCGTCATCGGCCCGGTCGTGCTGGGCCTGCTGTGGCTCGTTCTCACGCGCACGCGCTGGGGAACGCTGGTGCGCGCGGCCACGCAGGATCGCGACATGGTCGGCGCGCTCGGCGTGAACCAGGCGTGGCTGTTCACCGCGGTGTTCGCGCTCGGCGCATTCCTCGCCGGCCTGGGCGGCGCATTGCAGCTGCCGCGCGAGCCCGCCAACCTCGAGATGGACCTGCACACCATCGGCGCGGCCTTCGTCGTCGTCGTCGTCGGCGGCATGGGGTCGATTCCCGGTGCCTACGTCGCCGCGCTGCTGATCGCCGAGCTCAAGGCGCTGTGCATCTGGCTCGGGCTGGTCGACGTGCTGGGCTTCAGCATCTCGTTCTCGCGCCTGACGCTGGTGGTCGAGTTCCTGGTGATGGCCGTGGTGCTCGTCGTGCGCCCCTGGGGGCTGATGGGGCGCCCGCAGGCGCCGAGCCGCAACGCGGCGGCGGTCGAGCAGCCTCTGCGCAGGCCCGACACGATCTTCAAGGCCGGCGCCGCGGCGCTGCTGCTCGCGCTGGCCGCGCTGCCGGCGCTCAGTGCGCAGGCGCCCTACACGCTCGTGCTCGCCATCGACCTGCTGATCGCCGCGCTGTTCGCGAGCAGCCTGCACTTCATCATGGGCCCGGCCGGCATGCACTCGTTCGGCCATGCCGCGTATTTCGGGCTCGGCGCCTACGCGGCGGCGCTGCTGGTGCGCGCGCTCGCGCTGCCGATGGAAGCCGCGCTCGTCGTCGCACCGCTGGCCGCGGCGCTCGGCGCCTTCGTGTACGGCTGGTTCTGCGTGCGTCTGTCGGGCGTGTACCTGGCGATGCTCACGCTGGCCTTCGCGCAGATCACCTGGGCGATCGTCTACCAGTGGGACAGCCTCACCGGAGGCAGCAACGGCCTGACCGGCGTCTGGCCGCCGGCCTGGCTGGCCGATCGCAGCGCGTACTACTACCTCACCTTCGCGCTCGCGGCCGCCGGCGTGCTGCTGCTGTGGCGCTTCCTCTACGCGCCCTTCGGCTATGCGATGCGCGCCACGCGCGATTCGCCGCTGCGCGCCGACGCGATCGGCATCGACGTGCGGCGCGTGCAGTGGGTCGCCTTCGTCGTCGCCGGCCTGTTCGCCGGCGTCGCGGGCGCCCTCTATGCGTTCTCCAAGGGGAGCATCTCGCCCGAGGGCCTCTACGTGACGAAGTCGGTCGACGGCCTGGTGATGGTGCTGCTCGGCGGGCTGAACACGCTGTCGGGCGGGGCGGTCGGCGCCGTCACCTTCACCTGGCTGCACGACGCGGTCGCCCGCAACACCGAGTACTGGCGCGCGATGCTGGGCGCGATCATCCTGGTCCTCGTCATGCTGTTCCCGCAGGGAATCGCCGGCTTCGTACGACAGATCGTCTACGGGCGCCGGGAAGCGAAAGGAGAGCCGCGATGAGCCTGCTGACGGTATCCGGCCTCGGCAAGTCCTTCGGCGGCATCCGCGCGGTCGACGGCATCGATTTCGAGCTGAAGGCCGGAGAGCTGCTCGCGCTGATCGGACCGAACGGCGCGGGCAAGTCGACGACCTTCAACATGGTGAACGGCCAGCTGCGCGCCGACCGCGGCTCGATCCGCCTCGACGGCGTCGAGCTCGTCGGCCTGAAGCCCCGACAGATCTGGCGCCTCGGCGTGGGACGCACGTTCCAGATCGCGGCGACCTTCGCCTCGCTCACCGTCGTCGAGAACGTGCAGATGGCGCTGATCTCGGCCGATCGCAGGCTGTACTCGTTCTGGCGGCCGGCGCGCGAGCACAGGCGCGACGAGGCGATCGAGCTGCTGAAGAAAGTCGGCATGGCGGCGCAGGCCGACCGGCCGTGCAGCGTGCTCGCCTACGGCGACGTCAAGCGGGTCGAGCTGGCGATCGCGATGGCCAACGCGCCGAAGCTGCTGCTGATGGACGAGCCGACCGCCGGGATGGCCCCGGCCGAGCGCAACGACCTGATGGCGCTCACCAGGGATCTGGTCGTCGAACGCAACATGGGCGTGCTCTTCACCGAGCACAGCATGGACGTCGTGTTCGCCTACGCCGACCGCATGGTCGTGCTGGCGCGCGGGCGGCTGATCGCCCAGGGCGCTCCGGCCGAGATCCGCGACGATCCGAAGGTGCAGGAAGTGTATTTCGGCAGCGGCAAGACCTTCGAGAAGAAGGCGGTCGCGGCGGAGGCGGTGCCGTGAGCGCGCACGACGCAGCGGCAACGCCGGCGAACGTCCTGCTCGACGTGCGCGCGCTGTCGGCCTGGTACGGCGCGGCGCGCATCCTCTTCGACGTCGACCTGCAGGTGCGCCGCGGAGAGGTCGTCGCGCTGATGGGTCGCAACGGCGCCGGCAAGTCGACGACGCTGAGCGCCATCATGGGCATGCTCGACAGGCGCAAGGGCGCGCTCGTCTTCATGGATCGCGACATCTCGCGCAGCGAGCCGCACGAGGTGGCCTCGCACGGGCTGGGCTTCGTCCCCGAGGATCGGCGGATCTTCACCGACCTCACCGTGCTCGAGAACCTCGAGGTCGGCCGGCAGGCGCCGCGCCGCTGGCCCGACGGCAGCGAAGCGCCGCACTGGACGCCCGAGCGGCTGTTCGCCCTCTTTCCCAACCTGGGCGAGATGCCCGACCGCCCCGGCGGACGCATGAGCGGCGGCGAGCAGCAGATGCTCACCGTCGCGCGCACGCTGATGGGGAACCCCTTCGTCGTGCTGCTCGACGAGCCGTCGGAAGGCGTCGCGCCGGTGATCGTCGAGCAGATGGCGCAGATGATCGTCGAGCTGAAGGCGCGCGGCGTGAGCATCCTGCTCTCGGAACAGAACATGCACTTCGCCGAGCTCGTCTCCGATCGCGCCTACGTGCTCGAGAAGGGACAGATCCGCTTCGCCGGCTCGATGCGCGAGCTGGCGGACAACGAAGAGGTACGCCGCGCGTACCTCAGCGTCTGATACGACTCCACATCGACGACTCCACATCGACGACATCCCATCGACGACTCCCCATTGCGACCGGAGAGCCTCATGCCCGTCACCGCCGCCGACTACCGATTCACCGAGCAGATCGGATTCCTGCTGCGCCGCGCCTACCAGCGCCACACGGCGATCTTCAGGGAGATCGTTCCCGACTCGCAGCTCACGGCGGCGCAGTTCGTCGTGCTGTGCACGCTGCGCGACCTGCCGGGCTGCCAGGTGCGCGACATCGCCGGGGCGACGGCGATCGACGAGCCGTCGGTGCGCGGAATCCTCGAGCGGCTGAAGTGGCGCGAGCTGATCGCCATCTCCCACGAACCGGGCGATGCGCGCCAGCTCGACATCGCGCTCACGCCGGCCGGCCGCACCGTCGTCGACACGATCACGCCGCTGGCCGCGCAGATCTCCGAACTCACCTTCGGCGACCTCGACGAGGACGAACGCGCGACGATCGTCCGGCTGCTGCGCCGGCTCGTCGGCGAGGAGCGCGGCGCGGCCGAATGAACTGGCGTAGTCCGCTCCCGCAACCGGAGATCGTCGTGCCGCCGCATGCCTGCGCTTCGCCGATTTCGCTGCAAGTGAACGGCGCCGAGCACCGCATCGCGGCGGCGCCCGACACGCCGCTGCTGACGGTGTTGCGCAACGACCTTGGCCTGAACGGCCCGAAATACGGGTGCGGCCTCGGCCAGTGCGGAGCGTGCACCGTGCTCGTCGACGGAACGGCGGCGCGCGCCTGCGTGATCCCGCTGGCCGGCGCGGCCGGGCGGCGCATCACGACGCTCGAAGGGCTTGGCACGCGCAGCCGCCCGCATCCGGTGCAGCAGGCGTTCATCGACGAGCAGGCCGCGCAGTGCGGCTACTGCCTGAACGGCATGATCGTCGCCGCGGTCGCGCTGCTGCAGCACACGCCGCATCCGGACGAGGCCGAGATCCGCGCGGCGCTCAGCGGCAACCTGTGCCGCTGCGGCACGCACGTCGAGATCGTGCGGGCGGTGCGGAAGGCGGCTCTGCTGCTCGAACGGCAGGCGGTGCGCGAGCCGGACGCGGTGCCGGGCGCCACGCAGGCGAACGCTGCGCTATCGGACGCCGCGCAGCCGAATGCCACGCAGCCGGAAGCCTACTGACGCCGCCGTGGATCGCCCGCATCCGCTGCGCACGCGGCGCGACTTTCTCGAGCAGGACGACGCGCTGATCGTCGTCCGCCAGCCGCCCGCGCCCCCCCCGCCGGCGCGCGGCCAGCCGCCCGGCGTGCCGCCGAACCCGGCCGAGGGCGCCGAGGTGCTGCTGTCGATCCACGCGGACGGACGCATCGTCGCGCTGAACGGCCACGTCGACCTCGGCACCGGCGTCCGCACGGCGCTGGCGCAGATCGTCGCCGAGGAGCTCGACGTCGCGCCCGGGCGCGTCGAGATGGTGCTGGGCGACACGGCCCGCGCGCCGAACCAGGGCCTGACGATCGCCAGCGCGACGATCCAGGTGACGGCCGTCCCGCTGCGGCAGGCCGCCGCGCAGGCGCGCGCGTACCTCGTCGAACGCGCAGCCGAGGCGCTCGGCGCGCCGCCCTCGTCGCTGCGCGTGTGCGACGGCATCGTCGAATGCGCGAGCGGCGCGCGAGACGGTGTCGACTGCACGAACGACGCGCAGGGCGACGCCGGCGTCCGGCGGATCAGCTACGGCGAGCTGGTCCGCGGCCGACGCGATGTGCTCGAGCTCGACCCGCGGGCGCGCGTCAAGCCCGCCACCGAATACCGCGTCGTCGGCAGCGAGGTGCCGCGCGTCGACATCCCGGCGAAGGTCTTCGGCGAGACGAGCTTCGTGCACGACCTGCGGGTTGCCGGCATGCTGCACGGTCGCGTCGTGCGTCCGCCCTACGCCGGCGCCGATCACGGCGAGTTCATCGGCAACACGCTCGAGTCGGTCGACGAATCGTCGATCGCGCACATCCCCGGCGTGCGCGCGGTGGTCGTCCTCCGCGATTTCGTCGGCGTCGTCGCCGAGCGCGAGGAATACGCCGAGCAGGCCGCGGCCGCGCTGCGCGTGCACTGGAAACCGTGGCCCGGCCTGCCGCCGCTGGAGGATCTCGAGCAGGCGCTGCGCGCCAACCCGTCCACCACGCGCCGCGTCGTCGACGAAGGCGACGTCGACGCGGCGCTGGGCGAAGGCGAGCGAGCGATCTCGCGCAGCTACGTCTGGCCGTACCAGATGCACGCGTCGATCGGCCCGTCGTGCGCGGTCGCCGCCTGGCACGGCGAAGCGGGCCAGCCGCACGCGCTGACCGTCTGGGCCGGAACGCAGAACCCGCACGTGCTGCGCGCCGACCTGGCGACGCTGCTCGCGCTGCCGGACGTCTCGATCGAGGTGATCCGGATGGAGGCCGCGGGCTGCTACGGCCGCAACTGCGCCGACGACGTCGCCGCCGACGCGGCGCTGCTCTCGCGCGCGGTCGGCGCGCCGGTGCGCGTGCAGCTCAGCCGCGAGCAGGAGCATCTGTGGGAGCCGAAGGGCACCGCGCAGTGGATGCAGGTGCGCGGCGCGCTCGACGGCACGGGCGCCTTCGACGCCTACGACTTCTCGGTCGCCTATCCGTCGAACGGCGCGCCCACGCTTGCGCTGCTGCTCACGCGCGCGATCGACCCGGTGGCGCGCTCCTTCGAGATGGGCGACCGCACGGCCCGGCCGCCGTACGCCGTGCCGAACCTGCGCGTGACGATCCAGGACATGGCGCCGATCCTGCGCGCGTCGTGGCTGCGCGGCGTCTCGGCGCTGCCGAATTCGTTCGCGCACGAATCCTTCGTCGACGAGCTGGCGAGCCTGGCACGCGTCGATCCGGTCGAGTTCCGGCTGCGCCACCTGAACGACGAGCGCGGCAGCGAACTGCTGCGCGCCACTGCCGAGCGCGCCGGCTGGGTCGCGCACGACGGGCCGCAGCAGCTCGGCCGCAGCGGCGACCTGCTGCACGGCCGCGGTGTCGCCTATGCGCGCTACGTGCACGGGCAGTGGCCGGGCGTCGCCGCGGCCTGGTCGGCGTGGGTGGCCGACGTCGACGTCGATCGCGCCACCGGCGAGGTGCACGTGCGGCGCGTGGTCGTCGGCCAGGATTCGGGGCTGGTCGTCAACCCGGCGGGCGCGCGGCACCAGGTGCAGGGCAACGTGATCCAGACGACGAGCCGCGCGCTGC
The DNA here is from genome assembly GCA_937903095.1 of uncultured Burkholderiales bacterium. GTDB lineage: Bacteria > Pseudomonadota > Gammaproteobacteria > Burkholderiales > Burkholderiaceae_E > Zeimonas. The sequence goes on along the minus strand of CALCZN010000083.1, from coordinate 3,192 downwards.
AGGAACGCGTGCGGATCGATCCGCAGACGAGCGTCGTCTCCGGGCGCGAATGGGGCAGCTACCCGATCCTCGACTTCCGCCAGGTCCCGGTCATCGAGGTCGTGACGATGCCGCGGCCCGGCGAGGCGCCGCTCGGTGTCGGCGAGTCGGCGTCGGTGCCCGGAACGGCGGCGATCGCCAACGCGATCTTCGATGCGACCGGCATCCGCTTCCGGCAGCCGCCGTTCACGCCCGAGGTCGTTCGCGCGGCGCTGCATCCGCTGCCTGCTGCGGGCGACGGCGCCGCGGGCGCGTCGTCGGCCGCAGGCGCGGCGCGCGGTGCGCCGCGCTTTGTGCCGACGACGCGCCCCACGCACCCGCCACCCGCCGCCCCAAGGTGGCCGCGCGGCAAGCGCTGGTGGGCCGGCGCCGGCGCGCTGCTCGCCGGCGTGGCCGGCTTCGCCGCCGGAGCGCTCGGCTGGCGCGCGGCGATGCCGCCGATCCCGCGCGCCGACGTCTCGATGTACACGGCGGCGACGATCGAGCGCGGCCGCCAGCTCGCCGCCGTCGGCAACTGCGTCGGCTGCCACACGGCTGCGGGCGGCGCGCCGAACGCCGGCGGCCTGGAGATGCCCACCCCCTTCGGGACGATCCGCACGACCAACATCACACCCGACGTCGAGACCGGGATCGGCGGCTGGTCGCTCCCCGCGTTCCAGCGCGCGATGCGCGAGGGAATCGCGCGCGACGGACGCCACCTGTATCCGGCGTTCCCCTATCCGTCGTACACGCGCACCACCGACGAGGACCTGACCGCCCTCTATGCGTGGCTGATGAGCCAGCCCGCCGTGCGCAACGACGTGGCTGCGTCGAAGCTCGCGTTTCCGTACGGCGTGCGGCCGCTGATGGCGCTGTGGAATGCGCTCTTCCTGCAGCCCGGCGCCACGGCGCAGGCCGACCCTTCGCGCTCGGCGCAGTGGAACCGCGGCGAGTACCTGGTCAACGGCCTGGGGCACTGCGGCGCGTGCCACACCGAGCGCAATGCATTGGGCGCGGAGCGAACCGGAACCGCATATCTCGGCGGCGCGATGGTCGAAGGCTGGGAAGCGCCGCCGCTGACCTCGGCCAGCCGCGCGCCGGTGCCGTGGACCGAGGACGAGTTCTACCGCTACCTGCGCAACGGCTACAGCCCGCTGCACGGGGCGACGGCCGGACCGATGGGCCCGGTGATCGCCGAGCTGGCGGCGCTTCCCGACGAGGACGTGCGCGCGATGGCGCACTACCTCGCGTCGTTCAACCCGCCGGTCACCGAGGCGCAGGCGAAGGCCGCGGCGCAGACCGCGGTGCTCGAGGCCCGCGCATCGGCCGCGATGCCGTCGAGCGCCTCGCGGATGTTTTCCGTGGCCTGCGGCGCCTGCCACCACGACGGCGAAGGGCCGCGCCTGCTCGGCGCGAACGTGCCGCTCGCGCTGAACAGCAACCTGCACAGCGACCGTCCGGACAATCTGCTGCGCGTGATCCTCGAAGGCATCCGCACGCCCGCCACGCACGCGATCGGCTTCATGCAGGGCTTCGCCGATGCGCTCGACGATCGCCAGGTGGCGGAGCTGGCCGCGTGGATGCGCCGGCGCTACGCGCCGTCGAAGCCGGCGTGGACCGATCTCGAGGCCGCCGTCGCACGCGTGCGCGCGTCCCTCTCCGCGCCCTAGTGTCCTGTCGCGGTCAGGTCGACGTGTACGCCGTCTTCACCGAATTGCGATGCATGCGCTTTTCTCCTGGCGATGCGATGTCGCTCAGACGACGCCGCGCGAGCGCAGCTCGTCGAGTTGCGCGGCGTCGAGATCGAGCCAGCCGCGCAGCACCTCGTCGGTGTGCTCCCCGAGCAGCGGCGGCGCATTGCGATGCACGATCGGAGAATCGGAGAGCCGGATCGGATTGGCCACCAGCGGCACGACGCCGGCCAGCGGGTGATCGAGCTCGATGCGCAGCCCGCGCGCGCGCACCTGCGGGTCGTCGAAGACCTGGTCGATCCGGTTGATCGGACCGCAGGGGACGGCCTGAGCCTCGAGCGCGGCGATCCAGTCGCGCGTCGTGCGCAGCACGGTGGTCCGGCGCAGCAGCGGAATCAGCTCGCCGCGGTGCGCGACGCGCTGCGGGTTGGTGGCGAAGCGGGGATCGGCGGCCCACTCCGGATGCCCCGCGATCGCGCAGAAGCGGGCGAACTGCCCGTCGTTGCCGATCGCGAGGATCATGTCGCCGTCGGCGGTCGGGAAATCCTGGTACGGAACGATGTTCGGGTGCGCGTTGCCCATGCGGCGCGGCACGACGCCGCCGGCGAGGTAGCTCGACGCCTGGTTGGCCAGGCAGGCGACCTGCACGTCGAGCAGCGCGAGGTCGATGTGCTGTCCGTGCCCCGAGCGCGCGCGCTCGGCCAGTGCGGCGAGCACGGCGATCGTCGCGTAGAGCCCGGTGGTGATGTCGGTGAGCGCGACGCCGACCTTCTGCGGTCCCGCGCCCTCCTCGTCGTCGGCGCGGCCGGTGATGCTCATCAGCCCGCCCATTCCCTGGATCAGGAAGTCGTAGCCGGCGCGCGCGGCATACGGCCCGTCCTGCCCGAAGCCGGTGATCGAGCAGTAGACGAGGCGGGGGTTTGTCGGCGCCAGGCTCGCGTAGTCGAGCCCGTACTGCGCAAGCCCGCCGAGCTTGAAGTTCTCGATCAGCACGTCGGCGCTGCCCGCCAGTCGCCGCACCAGTTCGCGGCCTTCCGGGGCCGCGAGGTCGATCGCCGCCGAGCGCTTGTTCCGGTTGGCGCACAGGAAGTACGCCGACTCCGCCGTGTCTCGGCCGGCCTCGTCCTTCAGCCATGGCGGCCCCCACGCTCGCGTGTCGTCGCCCGCGCCCGGACGCTCGACCTTGACGACGTCGGCGCCGAGATCGGCCAGAAGCTGGCTCGCCCACGGCCCGGCCAGCACGCGCGAGAGGTCGAGCACGCGCACGCCCTGCAGTGGGGGCGCGCGTCGCTCGAAGGCCGGCGCTTCGCGCCGGGTGTCGTCCGCGATCGACTCGCTCATCACCGTACTCCGGATGACTGGACGGTTGGACACCGTGATCGCCCGCGTCCTGGCGGGCGGCCATGGTGCCTAGTTCGAGAACGCAGCGATCCCGGTCTGCGCCCGCCCGAGGATCAGCGCATGGATGTCGTGCGTGCCTTCG
>CALCZN010000082.1:0-10204 GCA_937903095.1 uncultured Burkholderiales bacterium | reverse complement strand
GCGGTCCTTGACGGCTGTCGCACGTGCTGCCGCACGCAGGCGGGCAAGTTCAGCCTTGGTTGCGATCGACTTCAGCTTGCCGGACTCATAGGCTTGGAGAAGCTCGATCTCGAAAGGGTCAGGTTGCGTCATCTGGCTCTCCGATCTTCAGGTATTCACGCGTTGCCTTCCGGCTCGGGATGACGGTTTTCAGGAAGTAATAGTCGTCTTCCTCGACGTAGGGCACGAGGTAGACGTAGTCATCCCATGTCACGACCAGGAGACGCTGGTTCGGATACTTCCTCGTATTTGGATGCGCCAGAACGTCGAGCAAGCCCCCGTCCTCGATGGCGACCACAACCTGCTCAAACGACACACCACGCTCAGCCAGCAACTCGGCGTTCTTGTCGACATTCCATCGAAAGGCCTTCACCGGCAGATCGTAACTTCTTGTGTGCCTTTTGTCGTCTCTGATCTTCCGGCGCGCACGACAGAAGGACGTGCAATGAGCGAACTCGACTGCATCAGCCCCGCGAATCGATCGCCCGCGTCCCCTTGCACGCCGGATAGCGCGAACAACCCCAGAACGCGCTCCCTGCATTTGCCGCGCGCCTTGCGTTTCGCAAGGAACCATGCCGGAGCCGCAGGGAGGACGCCGCGGAGCATTCCCCGACGCGGATTCGGCGCGCCGCGCTGCACCTGCTCCGCTGGTGGCGGTCGAGCCCCTTGTCGACTGCACCCGATCGATCATCCGCACGAGTCGCGCGCCATACACAAGCTCGACGTTGCGCCCTTCGGCGAACGCACGCGCCTCGCTCGTGAACCGCCCCGACGTGACGACGAAGCGACGGTGGAGGTGAGCTACGGGCAGCCGCTGTCGTTCGTGCAGGGACAGTTGTAGAGAGTCACTGACAGCGTGTAGCTCTTCGGCCACATAGGAGGCATCGCTCGTGAGAGCACGCGGATCTGGCCACCTGCCGAACACAAGAGTTCATTTGAGCGCCGCTCTGTTAGGGATGTCGCTATAGGAAGCAGGCGGCAGAGCAGCGTCTACAGCGGCACACCGCGGAAGACGATGGCGAGCCGTTCACCTTCTGGTACGGACCTTGCAAGTCTCCTTGCAGCCCGGATTGGATAAGAAAAAAGGGCGTGGAACCGATTGTCACTATTGGAGGAAACGCGATGAAGGCCCGACGCAATTTCTTGCTGGCGACCACTACTTGTGCGATCGCCCTGACAACGATGCACACGACGGGCGCCAATGCCGCCGACAAGAAGCCGATCAAAGTCGGCGTCAGCATCTCATTGACATCCGACTTCGCGATCTCCGGACTGCAGCAGAAAGCCGGAATCGAGATGGCGATCGACGAAATCAACCGTGCCGGTGGGGTGCCTGGTAAGGGCGAGAGTCGGCCGATAGAGCTGGTTTACGGCGACAACGCCATGTCGCCGACTACTGCAGTGAACGCGCTGAACCGCATTCTCAGTGACGACCCGGTTGCAGTTCTGCTGTCGATCCGGGGCACGCATGTACTGCCGCAACTGCCGCTGCTGCAGCGCGCGAAGATCGCGGGTCTCACGATCAGCGGCACGAAGAAGATCACCGAGCAGGGCAACGACTACATCTTTCGGTTTTATCCGAACGATGGGGTTACGAAGCCGATCCTCACACGCTTCGCGGCGGAGAAGCTCGGCAAGAAGAAGATCGGCGTCTTCCACTCCGCTGAGGACTACGGCTCCAGCGGGCGCGACGAAATCATCAAGACGCTGAAGGAATTGAAGCTCGAGCCGGTCGCCGTCGAATCACACCAACCGACCGACAAGGACTTTACCGCGCAGCTACAGGCCTTCAAGGCTGCCGGCGCCGAGATCATCCTCCTGCAGACCTTCGAAGCACCTTCGGCACTGATCCTCAAACAGGCTCGCCAGCTGGATCTGGGAATTCCGTTCGGCCTGGGCGTAACGTCGGTCGGCGCATCGGCCCTGCGACTCGTGGAACCACGCGACGTCGAAGGCTTCTACGCCGAGACCGGTGTCGTCGACCCGCCCTTCAGCGCCGAAGCGAAAGTGCGTTCGTGGGCCGCGGAGGTGCAGAAACGCTTCGACATCGTTCCCGACTACACGGCGCAGATCGACTACGACGCGATGAAGATGCTCGCAAAGGTCATCGAACTTTTCGGCACGGACCGCCAGGCAATCGTTCAGGGCCTGCACACGATCAAGTACCGCGGACTGGACACGGAATACCAGTCGGACGCCAAAGGCAACATGAACCACGAAGCGTCCATCGTCCAGATCCGCGACAAGAAGCAGGTTCCGATCGAACGCGGATCGATGCCTTTCGAGCCTTGGTCGAAGCAGCCCTGAACGACAAGTGCGGGCCCCGAGATGTATCAGCTCGTCATCAACGGACTGACGATGGGGTGCATTTATGCGCTCATCGCCTTCGGTTTCATCCTGATCTACAACGCCGTGGGCGCAGTCAATTTCGCGCAGGGCGACCTCGTGATGGCGGGCTCGTACTTCGGGGTTCTCGGTGTCGGTCTGCTGGGGCTCGACCTGATCAGCGCCATGTTGGTTGTCGTGCTCGGGAGCGCAGCAGTCGGCTATGTGTTCCAAAGACTTGCCTACTACCCCCTGCGCGACGGGCCGACGATCAACGTCGTCATCAGTTGTCTGGGCGCGGGAATCTTCCTGCGCAACGCTGCCCAGAACCTCGCCGGACCCGAGCCGTACACGATGAAACCGTTCTTCGATACAGAGCTCGTTCACGTCTCGGGACTGACGATTCCCTCGCAAAGCATCTTCATCGCGGTTCTGACCGTGATCCTCTTCGCCGTTCAGTACTGGTTCTTCTTTCGAACCAACGTGGGGCGAATGCTTCGGGCGACTGCGAACGACAAGTACGCCGCGCGGCTCACCGGAATACCGGTGCGCCGGATGATCGCGCTCGCGTTCGTGATCAGCGGCGTGATGGCGGGCATGGCGGGCTTCGCGCTCGTACCGATCTTCCTCGCCTCGCCGAACATGGGCTTCGGACTGGTGGTGAAAGCGTGGATCGGCGTGGTGATCGGCGGATTTGGCAGCGTGCCCGGTGCGATCGTCGGCGGAATCATCGTTGGGCTGCTCGAAACGTTCACGGCCAGCCTGATCTCCTCGGACTACAAGGACGTCATCACGATGATGGTTCTGCTCGCCGTCCTGTTTCTGCGACCGCAGGGGATCTTCTCCGAGTCGGTACAGGAAAAGGTGTAGCGGTGCGCAAAGCTACGCACATCGCGCTGGGGGTAGCGGCGCTCGCCCTGGTGCTGTCGCTCCCCGCGCTTCTGGAGTCCAGCTACCACCTGCGGCTGGCGAACGTCATCGGGATCTATCTGCTTCTGGTCCTCGGACTGAACTTCATCCTGGGCTACGCCGGGCAGCTCTCCTTCGCACAGGTCGGGTTCTTCGGAATCGGTTCCTACACCACCGCGATCCTGACGGCCGACTACGGTTTCTCGTTCTGGATCGGACTTGCGGCCGCAGCCGTCACATCGGGGCTGTCCGCTCTGCTGATCGGCGCACCGACGCTGAAGCTGCGCGGGCACTACTTCGCGTTCGGCACCTTCGCCTTCGGCGAAGTCGTGCGCCTGGTCGCCGTGAACTGGGACGGTCTGACACATGGAGCTTCTGGCCTCTCGGGCATCCCGACCCCCGCGATCGGCGGGTTCCAGTTCGACACCGACGTTTCCTACTACTACCTGGTCGTGTTCTTCGCGCTCCTCGGCGTCCTCGTCTCGGTGCGAATCGAACATTCGAAGATCGGGCGCGCGCTCCTCGCCATCCGGGAGAGCGAACTGGCCGCGGAGGCGATGGGTATCCGCACGAGGCAGGCGAAGCAGACGGCTTTCACCCTGAGCGCGGTGTTCGCCGGCGTGGCGGGCGCGCTCTATGGGCCACTGAACACGGTGATCAGCCCCGACGTCTTTTCCTTCGACGTTTCGGTCGTGGTCCTGGTGAGCCTGCTCCTGGGCGGCTCGGGAATCATCACGGGCGCCATCCTCGGAACGGTGCTCATCGTGCTGCTGCCGGAGTGGCTGCGTTTCCTCGATCAGTACTACATGATGATCTACGGCGCAGGCGTCGTGCTCCTGATGGTCTTCCTGCCGCAGGGAATCATGGGACTGCTCGATGCCCTGCGGGTCAAGCGGGCCCGCCTGCAGGCGGCCCGTGTAGAAACGGGCCGAGCGCTCGAGCAGACGACGAACCGGGCGGCGTCATGAGCACGAGCGAAACGCTGCTTTCCGTCGACTCCCTGGTATGCCGATTCGGCGGGCTGCTTGCCGTGGACAGTCTCGACATGAAAGTGGCCGAAGGCGAGATCCATGCGCTCATCGGCCCGAACGGAGCGGGCAAGTCGACGGTCATCAACCTGATCACCGGTGTCTACCGCCCTACCGCCGGCACGGTGAGCCTTCGCGGCCACGCCTTGACCGGAGAACTGCCGTCAACCATTGCGAGGCTCGGCGTGGCCCGCACCTTCCAGACGATTCGCATCTGGAAGCAGATGAGCCTGCTGGAAAACGCGATGGTGGGTTTCCAGTGTCGCACGCAGTCAGGCCTGCTCGACGTGCTGTTGCGCTCTCCGAAAAGCCGGGAGGACGAACGAAAGACACGGGAGAAGGCGCTCGAAAGCCTTGAACTGGTGGGCCTGGATCGAATGGCGCAGAGGCTCGCAGGTTCGCTCTCCTACGGGCAGCAACGGCTGCTCGAACTCGCCCGTGCCGCCGCCACGGAACCGTCGCTGCTGCTCCTCGATGAACCTGCGGCAGGAATGAATCCCCAGGAGGCGAACAAGCTCGTCGAGATCCTGTTCCAGATCCGCGACCGGGGCATCGCCATCCTGCTGATCGAACACAACATGAAACTGGTGATGCGCGCGGCCGATCGCATCACCGTTCTCAGCTTCGGAAAGAAGATTGCCGAGGGATCGCCGGCAGAGGTGCGCAACGATCCGGGCGTCATAAAGGCCTATCTCGGACAAGTGGAAGAAGATGCTGCGGCTTGAGAACGTGAGCGTCTCGTACGGCGAGATCCCTGCGTTGCATGGGCTCTCGCTGGAAGTAGGCGCCGGCGAGATGGTTGCGCTCATCGGCGCCAACGGCGCCGGCAAGACGACAACCCTGAATGCCATTTCCGCCATCCTGAAGCCGACCTCGGGCCGGATCTGGCTGGAAGGCGAGCGTATCGACCAGCTGGGCCCCGAGCGCGTCGTCGACCTCGGCATCCTGCACGTCCCGGAAGGTCGGCGAGTGTTCACCGGCCTCACCGTCGAAGAGAACCTTCTGGTCGGCACCACGCGTTGGCGTCGGCGCGGCATGAGCATGGCCGCGGACATCGAGCGCGTCTTCGCGCTGTTTCCGCGACTGAAGGAACGCCGAAGCCAACTCGCATGGTCGCTCTCGGGGGGCGAGCAGCAGATGCTGGCGCTCGGCCGGGCGCTGATGGCACGACCCAAGGTCCTGCTGCTCGACGAGCCGTCGTTGGGGCTCGCACCGAACATCACGCAGGAAGTATTCCGCACGGTGCGCGAGCTCAACGATTCGGGGCTCACCGTGCTTCTGGTCGAGCAGGACGCGTATGCGGCGCTGCGCATCTCGCGACGCGGTTACGTGCTCGAGATGGGACGCGTCGCGCTCGAAGGGAACTGCGGCGACCTGCGACGCGATCCGCGGATCCAGGAAGCGTATCTAGGCAGCTAGGCGAACATGAGCACGCGAGAGCTGAAACCGGTAGCACCCGAACGCCTGCGCTCGCTCCAGGGCGTGGAGTGGTTGTTCGACTTCATGCAACGGTACCCGCGAGTGCGGGAACTGCCGGCCGACTGTGCCGACGGCCTGTTCGACGGGCTTGTCGACGCGCACGTGCACGGCAATCCGGACAGCCTCGGAATTCGCAGCCAGGACGTCGTCGACGTCGCAGTCGACTACGCACGTCGCCGTGCCCGGGCCATCGTGCACAAGGACCATCACTACTCCACCGTCGGCGTCGCCCAGGTGGCACAGCGCCACATCGATCACCTTCTCGAGGAAGGACGAATAGACCATCGCGTGGAGATCTATGGCGGACTTCCGCTGGCGTACACGACAGACCCGAAGTTCGTCGAGACGGCTGCAGCCTCGCCGTTCATGCGGATGATCTTCATGAACGCGATCCACGGGGAGGTGCTGGTGCACGGCGGAAAGGTCCTGCCGGCCGTCCAGGACATCATCCGCATCGCCGCCGAGCACCGGATCCCCATCACCGTATGCCCGCCGAACCACAGCACGAAGTACGGAGGCGCCGAGGACTACCCGATCGTCGAAACGCTCGTCGAGTGCATCAGCCGGCTGGGCGCGAAGACGTTGCTCGACCAGCCCGTCTCGGCCTACACGGTCGACCAGATCGCCCACCTTACGTCCTGCGGCGCGTTCGCGGGAATCTTCTGCTATCCGACGATCCCCGACGTGATCAAGGCGCCCGTGACCGACCCCGATCTCACGAAGGCGGTCATCGACCGGGTCGGCGTGGAACGGTGCGTGCTCGGGTCCGACAAGGGCTACCTGCTCGAACCGGACGCCGCGCAAGCGATGCGACTGCTGCTTCGCCTGCTGCTCGTGTGGGGTTACTCGGAGGAGCAGATCCGGCGGATGGCCGCCGACAACGGTGCGCACCTGCTGTTCGGTTAGCAAGCGGGCGCTCAATATCCTGGGCAGGAAACACGATGATCAAGACTTCGGATGTCGAACTGAACGTTTCGGTGGACGGCTCGGGCCCGCCGATCGTCTTCGTGCATGGCTTCACCACGACGTCGAACTTCTGGTGGCACCAGATCCCCGACCTCGCCAAACGCTATCGCACCGTACGCTTCGACCTGCGCGGACACGGCGACTCCGGAAAGCCGCGCGACATCGCCTATACGATCGAGGCCTTCAGCGACGATCTCCGTTCCGTCATGGACTCCCTCGACATCGCCGCTGCGGCGATCGTGGGTCTTTCGATGGGTGGCGCAGTCGTGATGCGCTTCGCCCTGGACCATCCGGAGCGTGTGAAGGCGCTCGGGCTCGTCGGCACGACGGCCTTCGGCCTCGGTCCGATGGTCCAGGCACGAAACGTCCTGGCGCGCGTTGCCGAAATCGGCATCGAGGCCGCGAGCGAGGAGGTCATCGTCCACAGCTTCGACGAGAGCACCGACGAAGCAATCGTGGAATGGGCCAGGAGAGAGGTGGTCAAGACACCTCGACACGTCGCGGAACCGGCCATCCGCTCGCTCGACGCGTTCGACGTTCGGGCGGAGCTGCATCGCCTGAAGATGCCCACGCTCGTGGTCGTCGGGGAGAACGACGCCATCACGCCGGAACCCTCTTCGCGCTTCCTGCACAACGCGATCGCCGGGTCGGAGCTGCACATCGTGCCGAAGGCGGCGCACTTTCCGATGCTCGAGCGACCTCATACCTTCAACCAGATCGCGCTGCAGTGGCTGCAGCGCATCGGCTACTAGATGAGGTCGTAGGCGCGCAGCTTCTTGTAGAGAGACGTACGGTCGATTCCGAGGATCGTCGCCGCCTTCGACTTGTTGCCGTCGGCGCGCTCGAGCGCTTCCCGCAGCGCCGCACGCTCGGCGCTCGCCCTGGTCTCATGGAACGAGCGGCCGGAAGCAGATGCCGGAGCCTTCTCGTCTGTGAGCGGAGGCAGGTGCTGCTTCCTCAGCACGCGGCCGTCCAGGGCGTGCAGCCCGAACTCGAGCGCATTCCGCAATTCCCGAACGTTCCCCGGCCAATCGTATCGACTCAGATGGTCGATCGCCTCGTCGTCGGCGGTCACTTCCTCCATCTCGTACTCGTCGCAGAGCGCGGCCAGGAGGTGGCGAGTCAGCACAGCCACGTCGCCGCGGCGTTCGCGTAACGGCGGCACCTCGATGCGAAAGACGTTGATCCGATAGAAGAGGTCCATCCGGAACCGTCCCTCCTCGACGAGGCCGCGCAGGTCACGGTGGGTCGCGCAGATGACGCGCGTATCCATCGACACCGGCGCGGTCCCGCCGACCCGCACCAGCTCGCGTTCCTGCAGGATACGCAGCAGCGCCGATTGCATCTCCAGCGGCATGTCGCCGATTTCGTCGAGGAAGATCGTTCCGCCGTTCGCCAGTTCGAACTTGCCCGGATGGCCCCTGGACTTCGCGCCGGTGAAAGACCCGCCTTCGTAGCCGAACAACTCCGTTTCGAGCAGCGTCTGCGGAATCGCTGCACAGTTGACATGAACGAACGGCCGCCCGGCACGGCTGGACGCGGAATGGACCGAGTGCGCGACCAGTTCCTTTCCGGTTCCCGATTCCCCGACGATCAGAACCGTCGCGCGAGTCCTTGCGGCGCGCAGCGCCCTCTCCCGAAGCTGCTGCACCTCAGGACTGGTTCCGATGATGTCGACAAGCGCATATCTCGACGGCCAGGTGCACGGTCGCACCTGGTTGCGAATGTCGATCGAGAAGAGGCGGCGGGCAACGCCGAGGATCTGGTCGGCCTCGGTGAAGAGCGCTATGCCGACCGCACCCACCACGTCATCGCCGTTTCGGATCGGCACCTGGTTGACGATCATCTTGTGCCCGCGAACGACCAGGGTCTGGTTTCGCGTCGGCGGCGCGCCGCGTGCCACCAGATGCAGTTGCGTCTCCGGCGAGATCACCGAGGTCACGTGCCGGCCGATGATGTCCTTCTTCTGCAGCCCGAGAAGCTCGCAATAGATGTTGTTGATGTAGACGATCTTCCCGGACTTGTCGATCGCGATCAGACAATTCGGAATGACGTCGAGGATATCTTCGAGCAGGAGAACCAGATCGTTCGCCTTCCTCGGCAAACCCTCCTCCACTTCTGAACGCGACATCTGCCATTGCCTCTTTCGGTTGTAGCGACGCTATCGTTCCGGCCGACACGCGTCCTGGTGTCGCAGTTCCTTCTTCGAAGGTCGTGCTGGACGTCTTCTCGGCCACCGCCAGCGTAAATCGTCCGGTGAGGAATCGCACGAACGGGCCCCGCCACCGCCCAGGCTTCCGGCGACGCGGTGCGAACGTGACTATGCAGATTCCATCGCGGCGACGCGGACGGAACAGCGTCTCGTCTGCAGTCGAGGGCGGTGCGTCAGCGTGAAACCGGAACGACGCGCCTTACGGAAGCCGATCCGGCTCGACCGGCGGCTCCACCGCCTCCACCAACAGCACTTCCCATCGGTCCGCACGAACCGAGTCCAGGTACGCCGGCGCCGTTTGCTCGCGCGCTCGTATCATTACTCCCGTCACCTTCGCTGCGTAGTGGCCATCCGGCAGGCTGGTGTTCTTCGACAATTGGCCGACGACGCGACCGTCGGGAGCAACCAGTTCGCGATCGCGGATCTCCACCCTATCGCCCGGCACGACGCGCGCGATGTCTCGGTGTACGCGATGCTCTCCCGGATACCGACCCGCGAAACCGATGTCGACGTCCGCTGGACTCAGCGATCGATACCGCGTCCGCAAATCCCGTCGTGCGCGTGGAATCTCCGGGGCAAGCGTGACAGTGCTCTCGAGTGCGTCGAGATCGGCAAGAAACGGATTCGACGACGTGTCCGCGCGAAACAACGTCAGCGTCTCCTTCGCACGCGTCATCGACACGTAGAGCAACCGGCGTTCGTCTTCCGAGCGATTCCAGTCGCCGCAGTCCATCACGATCACGTGCCGGAACTCTAGGCCCTTGGCGCGATGCGCAGTCATCAGGCGCAAAGCATCGACACTGCCGTCGCGACGCGCGGCGCCCGAACTCTCGTAGAGCCAGTCGACGACCTCGCGCACCGGCAGACTCGTCTGCGGAAACGCCAGCATCAGATCGTCCGCTGCCGCGCACAGATCCTGCCAGGCCGGATTGGCGGGCTGCGCGCGCAGGCGTGCACGAAGCCATCGAGCGAGCACGGCTGGCAGCAGCAGGGCCTTACGATAACCGCGCACGACATCGAGCGTGCGCCTTCCCTCGCGCGACTGCATCAGCGAGATCGCGCCGCCCGCCTCCTGCGGCTTCACGATCGAATAGCGGATGCCGTCGATCTCGCACAGCGCCTGCATCGGCTCGAGCGCCTCGTGCGTGCGCGCGAGCACCGCAATGTCTCCAAGCACGGTATCGGGCGCGAGCCGGCGGATGCGGTCGATCTCCGCCGCGACCAACTGCGCCTGCCGGTTCGCATC
>CALCZN010000081.1:0-22511 GCA_937903095.1 uncultured Burkholderiales bacterium | reverse complement strand
GTCCGGTCGTCGCGCGAGCGACGGGTTCAGGGTTCGAAACGGTGCGCCGTGCCGGCGATGCCTTCTTCGCGGCAGCCGGCCGGCTCCCGCCCGCACGGGTTCGGGCGGTTTTCTGCGGTCTTGCGCGAGCGGGCTTTCCCGCCGGTTTTTTCGCTGCGGTTCTGGAAGTCACCTGTCGAATACCCCTCGCGATGAACGAAGCGCGCTCCCGACGGATATGGGGACGCGTGCCCGGGATTCCAGCAATGACTGCTGAAGCGACGGAAAATCGGTTACGGAGGCGAAACTGGCGGCGAAGCGTGTGGCGGCGAAGCGAAACCGTCAATCATATCAAGAACGACGCCGTTTCGCCATAAGTATTTGATATCTTTCGCGATCTTCGACGGTGGACATGCCCGAGGCAACCAGCTCGTCGATCTGCCGCGCCACTTCGCGATCGCGCAGTTGCGCGAGCGCGGCGTCGAACTCCACCTGCGCCTCGTCGAGCGACAGGCTGCCGAGCACCCAGTCGTCGGCGGCGCCCTCGCGCTCGAGCCGCTGCACCTGCGACGGCGCCTGCGCGCGCAAGGCCTCGCAGACGTCCGCCAGCGTGGAGCGCGGCGGCAGTGCGGCGATGTTTCGCAGCCAGTCGACGAGGTCCGCGGAAGCGAAGGCGCCAAGCGCCGGAACGCCGCCGGCAGGGGCATCGGCGGCGTGCGCGCCTCCCGTGGCCGCGCCGTCGACTCCCGTGGCCGCGCCGTCCGGCGAATCCCCGGCTTCGAGCGCGCGCGCGGCGAGCACCGGATGCAACGCGGCGAGCCAACGCACCCGCTGCTCCAGATCGGGCTTCGCCGCCGGCGACGCGCGCGAGGCTCGCCGGGACGACGGAAACGGCGCCCGCCCGGCGCCGGCAGCGCCGTGGCCGCGCCTTCCCGCCGGGGGCAGGCGATGCGACGCCTCGTGCATGACGTCGGCGAAGGCGTCTGCCTGCGGCGCGTGCCCGTGCCCGTGTGCGGGCGGCGCCCGGCGCCCGCCGCTTGCGGCCTGCGGCGCAACTCCGATGTATCGGTCGACCTCGTCGGCGCCCAGGCCGGCGAGCTGGGCGAGCCGGTGCACGAGCTGCAGTCGCAGCGCGGGCGCCGAGAGTGCGTGCAGCATCGGGCGCGCCTCGGCGAGCAGCCGCGCGCGACCCTCGGGAACCGCCAGGTCGACGCGTTCGGCCAGCTCGCGCACGAGCAGCTCCGACAGCGGCAGCGCGCCGGCCAGCGCCTCGCGAAAGCCGTCGGCGCCGAAGGCGCGAACGTAGCTGTCGGGATCGTGCTCGACCGGCAGGAAGAGGAATTCGATGCGCTTCGTGTCGTCGGTCTGCGACAGCGACGCCTCGAGCGCGCGCCACGCCGCCTTGCGGCCGGCGGCGTCGCCGTCGAAGGCGAAGACGATGCGCTCGACCAGCCGCAGCAGCTTGCGCACGTGATCGGGCGTGGTGGCCGTGCCGAGCGTGGCGACGACGTTGCCCACGCCGTGCTGCGAGAGCATCACGACGTCGAGATAGCCCTCGACGACGATGACGCAATCCTCGCGGCGGATCGCCTCGCGCGCTTCGAACAGGCCGTAGAGCTCGCGACCCTTCGAGAACAGCGGCGTTTCGGGCGAATTCAGGTACTTCGGTTCGCCCGCTCCGAGCACCCGGCCGCCGAAGCCGATGACCTGGCCGCGCGGATTGCGGATCGGGAACATGATCCGGTCGCGGAAGCGGTCGTAGCGCTTGCCGCCCTCGCCTTCGACGACCAGCCCCGCAGCGGCCATCTCCGGCGCGTCGTAGTCGGCCACCGCCGCCTCGAGGCCGCGCCATTGCGCCGGCGCATAGCCGATCGCGAAGCGCGCGGCCGTCGTCCCCAGCAGGCCGCGGCCGACCAGGTATTCGATCGCCTGCGGCGCGTCCTTCAGCCGCTTCCGGTAGTACTGCGCCGCCTGCTCGAGCAATGCGAGCAGCGCCGGCGAGCGGCGCTCGGCGTCGGCCGCGCCTTCGCGCGGAACCTCCACGCCGACCGAGCGCGCGAGTTCCTCGATCGCGTCGACGTAGCCCAGCCCGCCATGCTCCATCAGGAAGCCGATCGCCGTGCCGTGCGCGCCGCAGCCGAAGCAGTGGTAGAACTGCTTCTGCGGGCTGACGCTGAACGACGGCGTCTTCTCGCCGTGGAACGGGCACAGGCCGACGAAGTTGGCGCCCGATTTCCGCAGCTTCACCGAACGACCGACCACGTCGACGATGTCGACGCGCGCGAGCAGGTCCTGGATGAACGCCTGCGGAATCACCGCGCGGCAGACTCCTGCCCCGCTCCTATCCGCGCGGCGCCGACAGGCGCGCGCGCACCTGCGCCGACACCTTCGACAGGTCGGCGCGGCCCGCCAGGCGCTGCTTCAGCAGGCCCATCACTTTTCCGATGTCCTGCGGCGAGGCGGTGGAAGTGGCGGGCGAAATGGCGGCGATCGCGGCGTCGATCTCGGCGGCGAGTTCCTCGGCGCTCGCCGGCTGCGGCAGGTAGCCGGCGAGCACGTCCAGCTCGAACTTCTCGCGCGCGGCCAGGTCGTGCCGGCCGGCCTTCTCGTACTGTTCGATGGAATCGCGGCGCTGCTTGCTCAGCCGCTCGACGACAGCGATGGTCTGCGCATCGTCGAGCTGGATGCGCTCGTCGATCTCCTTCTGGCGCACGGCGGCGACGAGCATGCGGATCGCCGACAGGCGGTCGGCATCGCGCGCGCGCATCGCGGCTTTCATGTCCTCGCCGATTCGGTCCTTCAGGCTCATGGCTGATCCGCAAATGACGAAGCCCGCCTCAGGATACCCGGGCGGGCTGCGCTTGGCACCTCGCGACGCTCAGGTGCGGGGCGGTGCGCCGGCGCACGACTTGCGCCGCGCCCACCGCAGGGGCTAGTAAAGCTTCTTGGGCAGCATCTGGCTGCGCAGGCGCTTGTGATGGCGCTTGACCGCCGCCGCCTTCTTGCGCTTGCGCTCGGCGGTGGGCTTCTCGTAGAACTCGCGCGCCCGAAGCTCGGTGATGATTCCGGCTTTCTCGATCGTGCGCTTGAAACGGCGAAGCGCGACGTCGAACGGCTCGTTCTCCTTGACGCGAACGGTCGGCATTAACAATAACCCCTCATGTGGAACCCGCAAGTATAGCTTTTCGCGAACCGACCCTCAAGGGGCCACAAGCCGGACGCCGGCCGGCTCGTCCGTTGCGCGTGCGCCGGGCCTGCGCCGCCTCCGATCGGAAAATGCGACGCTACGCCCGCTGGCGAGCGAAAATCGCCTCCCGCGCGCCCGGCGCCCCGGGGCCGCGCCCCCTCGTACCCGCCCTTCGTCGCTCGATGGATTCCTTCTTCGCCGACATCCCGACGCTGTACCTGATGACCGGCTTCTCGAGCGCGGCGGGAGCGGCGATCCTGCTGGCATTGCGCAGGGATCA
The DNA here is from genome assembly GCA_937903095.1 of uncultured Burkholderiales bacterium. Classification (GTDB taxonomy): domain Bacteria; phylum Pseudomonadota; class Gammaproteobacteria; order Burkholderiales; family Burkholderiaceae_E; genus Zeimonas. The sequence continues at coordinate 19,065 of CALCZN010000081.1, read as the reverse complement.
CGCCGGCGCCGGCCGGGCGATGCAGATCCTCGCGGGCGGCATTCTCGCGATGGGCGTGGGCTTCCTGTTCTTCGCGCTGCCCGGGCAGTTGGCGGCGTCGTGGGGCGCAACGCTGGGCTACACCGCACTCGGCGCGGCCGTGCTGCTCTTCTGGCTGGGCACGACGCATCTGTTCGGCCGTCCGGCATCGCCCTGGCCGGCTGCGGCGCTGGCGCTGGCTTACGTCGCGGCGATGGTGATCCTGCACGAGCCGACCGCGCAGCGCGCGCTCGCGCGCATCGGGCTGAGCAGCGTCTTCACGCTCGTCTTCCTCGGTCTGGCGGCGCTCGAAACGCATCGATCGCCGCTGCTGCGCACGATGCGCTCGGTGCGGGTGATGCGCGGTCTGCTGATCGGCTTCTGCGCGGTCATCGCGTTGCGCATGGTGCTGTTCCTCGTCCAGGGCATCGCGCTGAACGCCGACGGCACCTCGCCGCCGGACCTGCTGCGCGCGCTGTTCGCGATGATGTTCGGCTCGTTGCCGTTCGCGCTGACCGTCCTGGTGCTGAGCATCGCCAACGGCCGCTTGAGCGCGAGCCTTCGGCAGCTCGCCTCCACCGACGAACTCACCGGTCTCGTCTCGCGCCGCTCGCTGCAGGAGGCCGGGCCGCAACTGCTCGCGCGCACGCGGGAATGCATCGCGCTGCTGATGATCGATCTCGACGACTTCAAGAAGGTGAACGATCGCCACGGCCACGGCGTCGGCGACGAGCTGCTGCGCCATGTGGCGGCGCTGTTGCGGGGCGCGCTGCGGCCCGATTCGCTGATCGTGCGCTACGGAGGCGACGAGTTCTGCGCGCTGGTGCCGGTGCCCGGCGAAGCGGCGGCCTTCGGCGTCGCCGAGCGCCTGCGCGCGACGATCGAAGCATCGCCCTATTGCCACGAGTCGCTGCCGCTGCCGATCACGATGAGCATCGGCGTGAGCATTCACCGACCGGGCCGCACGCTGCGCGAGATGCTCGACGAAGCCGATCGCCGCGCGTATCGCGCGAAGTCGCAGGGGCGCAACCGCGTCGTCGCCGACGACCCGCTCGTCGCAGCCTGAGCCGCGCGATCGACGAAGCGCCGAGCGGTCCTCGTGCCCGACGGACGGCACGGGATTCACGGCGCGGGGCAGGATCGCGGGTTGTCCGCGACGGTGGCCGATGTCACACTGCCCCTCAGTTTCTCCCACGCTTTCCCGCTCACTTTCCGGGCCGGCCCGCACCCACCGCTCGCACCCCCCGAATGGCACCCGTGCTGATCGTCGACATGCAGACGCTGTGGCTGATCAGCGGCGTCACGGTGCTGACGGCAGCGGCCACGTTGATGTTCCTGCGCTCGCTGCACGACGCGTCGGCGCCGGTGCTCGGCCTGCATGCGCTCGCGATGTCGCTCGGCGGCAATGCGCTGCTGGTGGCCGGCCTGACGGCCGACAATCACGAGTCGATCGCGCGCGGCGTGGCCGTGGTCGGCGTGGGCGCCGCGGCGATCGTCGGATGCGAGGCGGTGCGAAGACTGTACGGCGCGAAACCGCGCCCGGCGATGCTGTTCGCCTTCCTATTCCTGCTCGTGGCCGGCACGCTCGGTTTCGACTCGCTGCGCAGCAACGGCACGCCGCGCACCGCCTACGTCGAATCGCTGGTGGCGGTCGCGGCCGTGCTGACGGCGATTCGCGTCGCGCGGGCGCGCGATCCTGCCGCCGAAATCGTTCGCCGCGCGCTCGTCGCCGCGGCCTGCGTCTACGCGCTGGCATCGATCGCCAACGCGGTGCTCGTGCTGCGCAAGCCCTTGCCCGCTGCCGTTCCGGCGACCGAGGTCGACACGCTGGGGCTGGTCACGATGGCGCTCGGCGCGTTGGTGCCGATGGCGATCACCGCGCTGATGCTCGCCGCGGTGCATTCGCGGATGGCCGACGAGCTGCGCGCGATGGCCACCACCGATCCGCTGACGCGGCTGCTGTCGCGCCGCGTGCTCTTCGACAGCGGCGAACCGCTGCTCGCGTCGACGCGCCTGTCCGGACGGATGGTGGCGGCGATGATGGTCGACATCGACCACTTCAAGCAGATCAACGACGTGTACGGCCACGCGGCCGGCGACGCGGTGCTGCGCCATTGCGCGCGCCAGTTGCGCGCCGGCGCGCGCGCGGAAGCGCTGGCCGCCCGCTACGGCGGAGAGGAGTTCTGCCTGCTCGTGCCGATCGAACGCGAACGCGACGCCTTCGTCGCCGCCGAACGGCTGCGCCACCGGATCGCGAGCCAGCCCTGCGTGGTCAACGACCGCACGGTGCAGATGACGGTGAGCATCGGCGTGGCGATCCACGAGCACGGGCAGCGTCTCGCGCAGCTGCTCGCGCGCGCCGACGAGCTGCTGTACGCGGCGAAGCGCGCAGGACGCAACCGCGTCGTCTCCGCCGATTCGCCGGCCGACCAGCCCGACCTCGCGCTGCTCGTCGTCTAGTCCTGTCCGACAAATAGCTTGCCTTTGGCGAGCTATTTGTCGGACAGGACACTAAACTCCACGCATGAGAGTGCTGGGCATCGAGACCTCGTGCGACGAGACCGGCGTCGCGCTGTACTGCACCGGGCGCGGGCTGCTCGCGCAGGCGCTGCACTCGCAGGTCGAGCTGCACGAGCGCTACGGCGGCGTCGTGCCCGAGCTTGCTTCGCGCGACCACGTGCGCCGACTGCTCCCGCTCGTCGAGGAGGTGCTCGCTCGCGCCGGCGTCGCGCGCAGCGAGCTGGACGCGATCGCCTGGACCGAAGGGCCGGGGCTCGCCGGCGCGCTGCTCGTCGGCGCCGGCGTGGGCGCTGCGATGGCCTTCGCGCTGGGCGTGCCGGGCATCGGCATCCATCATCTCGAAGGCCACCTGCTGTCGCCGCTGCTGTCGAGCGATCCGCCGGCCTTCCCCTTCGTCGCGCTGCTGGTCTCGGGCGGGCACACGCAGCTGATGGAGGTGAGCGGCGTCGGCCGCTATCGCCTGCTCGGCGACACGCTCGACGACGCCGCGGGCGAGGCCTTCGACAAGAGCGCGAAGCTGCTCGGCCTGGGCTACCCGGGCGGCCCGCAGATCGCGCAACTGGCCGCCGGCGGCACGGCAGGACGGCATGCGCTGCCGCGCCCGATGCTGCATTCGGATACGCTCGACTTCAGCTTCAGCGGACTGAAGACGGCGGTGGCGACGCTGGTGCGGCGCGGCCTTGCCGACGACGCGGCGCGCGCCGACCTGGCCGCCGAGATCGAGGCGGCAATCGTCGAGGTGCTCGTCGCGAAGTCGCTCGCCGCGCTGCGCGAGACGGGGCAGCGCCGGCTGGTCGTCGCCGGCGGCGTCAGCGCCAATCGCCGCTTGCGCGAGAGGCTGTCGACGGCCTGCATCGATGCCGGAGCCCGCGTGCATTTCCCCGAGCCGGCACTGTGCTCGGACAACGGCGCGATGATCGCCCTCGCCGGCGCGCTGCGGCTGCAGCACGCGGAAAGCGACGCGCTGCCGCGCGGACGCGCGATCGGCGGATTCGTCGTGCAGCCGCGCTGGCCGCTCGAATCGCTGCCCGCCGCCTGATCACCACGAAACCGCGCGAAGAAACAGCGACGAAGCAACGACGAAGCGCCCGGGCTGCCGCTCCGCGGCTAGCGCGAGCGGCTGCCGATGCGCGATTCCTTGCCCTGCATGAGCTTCGCGAGGTTGCCGCGATGGCGCCAGACAAGCAGCGCGCTCATCGCGGCGATCGCCAGCGCGTTCGGCCCGGGCCCGAACAGGAACAGGTCCCACAGCGGCGCGAACACCGCGGCAACGAGCGCGGCCAGCGACGAATAGCGGAAGAAGAACGCAATCAGCAGCCACGTGGCGAGCGCGCCGATGCCGAGCAGCGGATGCAGCGCGAGCAGCACGCCGGCGGCGGTGGCGACGCCCTTGCCGCCGTGGAAGCGATGGAACACCGGATACAGATGGCCGACGAAGACGGCGAGCGCGACGAGCGCGATCGCGCCTTCGTCCAGTCCCCAGCGCGGGCCGAAGACGCGGGCGAGCATCACCGCCACCCAGCCTTTCGCGCCGTCGCCCAGCAGCGTGAGCGCCGCGGCCAGCTTGTTGCCGGTGCGCAGCACGTTGGTCGCGCCCGGATTGTGCGAACCGTAGCTGCGCGGATCGGCCAGCCCCATTGCGCGGCTGACCAGCACGGCGAAGGAGACCGAGCCGAGCAGATACGCCAGCACGATGGCGATCAGCGGATATCCGTTGTGCAACGCGTCTCCCCGCAGCCTGTGGAGTCGAACCCGGCCCGCATCGGGCACCGGCGCGAGTGTACCGGCTCCGGATGCGCGCCGGCGCCGTGCTCAATCGTCGAGCGCGCAGTGCACGGGCGATGCGCCGAGCGTGTCGACCAGCACGCGCGGATCGATCGAGACGAGGTATCCGCGTCGCCCGCCGTTGATGTAGATGCGCGGCAGCGCGAGCACGCTCGCCTCGACGAACACGGGCATCGGCTTGCGCAGTCCGAAAGGCGAGGTGCCGCCGACGAAGTAGCCGCTGTGCCGCTGCGCGGTGCGCGGCTCGCAGGGCTCGATGCTCGTGCGTCCGGTCTCGCGCGCGAGCCGCTTGGTGGACACGCGCCGGTCGCCGTGCATCAGCACGACGAGCGGACGCGTGTCCTGGTCCTGCATGACGAGTGTCTTGACGACGGCGTGCTCGTCGACGCCGAGCTGGCGCGCCGACTCGGCGGTGCCGCCGTGCTCGACGTAGTCGTAGCGGTGCTCGCCGAACTCCACGCCGTTCCTGCGCAGGAACTGCGTCGCAGGCGTCTCGCTGCGGCTCATTCCCGGATCACTGCGGGTACAGCCCGTGCACACGCGCGTGCAGCCGCGCCAGCCCGAGCAGCGCGTCGATGTTCGGCGTGGCGACGCCGACCGCGCGCGCAATCTCGGCCACGCTCGCGACCAGCGCATCGAGCTCGACCGGCCGGCCGGCATCGACGTCCTGCAGCATCGACGAGCGGAACGCGCCGAGCCTGCGCGTGATCCGGTGGCGCTCTTCGGGCGTCGTCCCGATCGGCAGGCCGATGCGCGCGCCCACCGCTGCCGCCTCGCGCATCGTCGCGCTGACGAAATCGCGCACCAGCGGATCGTCCATGATCCGGTCGGTGGTGGCGCCGGTGATCGCCGAGATCGGGTTGATCGTCATGTTGCCCCACAGCTTGAACCAGACCTCCTGCTGGATGCGCGGCGAGAGCTCGGCGTCGAAGCCGGCGTGCGCGAAGAGCGCCGCGATGCGCTCGACGCGCGCGCTCCTCGTGCCGTCGGGCTCGCCGAAGATCAGGCGGTTTCCGCTCGCGTGAAGGATGACGCCCGGCCGCGGCGTAGAACAGGCCAGGTGCACGACGCAACCGACGACGCGCGCCGCCGGTAGCGCCCGTCCGATGATGCCCTCGCCGTCGATCGTCTCCCAGCGGCGCGCCGACAGCGCCGGGTCGAGTCCGTGGAAGAACCACCAGGGCACGCCGTTCATGGCGGGGACGACGACCGTGTCGTTGCCGAGCAGGGGAGCCAGCGTCGACGCGACGCCGGCCAGCGCCGGCGCCTTCAGCGCGACGACGACGAGATCCTGCTCGCCGAGCTCGGCAGGCGTCGTGCGCACGTCGATGCGAACGCGCTCGACGCCGCCTGCGTCCTCCGGCTCGCCGCCCGCCAGCACCCGCAGGCCGTCCCGCTCGACGTTCCGCAGCGTGTCCCCGCGCGCGAGGGCCGACACCGTTTCGCCTGCCGCCGCCAGCCGCGCAGCCAGCAACCCGCCCACGGCGCCCAGCCCGACGATCGCGATCCGCACGAAAGATCCCCTTCCTTGTCGATGCCCGGAGGGCACCCACTATAGCCGTGCAGCGACGAGACTCGGAATCGGCGACCGGCCCGAGGGCGCGGCGGCGCAGGCCTTGCCGACGCGGTCCGCTTCGTGCCCGGCGTCACCGGGTGCCGCCGATGGCGAGCGCCGGATCGGCGGACGGCTCGATGCGTCGCCCGTCCTGCCCGAACCAGTGCAGGCGCGCGCGATCGCATCACGCGGCGATCCGGGCTTTCCCCTCACGCGGCAGCGCGGCGAGATCGTCGAACTGCCCGGCGACCTGGTCTGCCCATCGGGCGATGTCGTAGTGGCGCACGACCTCGTCCATCCCAGCCATCCGGCGCTGTGCTTCCGCCTTCGGCATGTCGATCGCCTCGTCCAGCGCGCGGTCCATCTCGCGATTGGAGTAGGGATTGGTCAGCACGGCCTGCGTCAGCTCGACCGCGCAGCCGGCGAACTCCGAGAGGATCAGCACGCCGGGGTCGCCCTGCTTGGCGGCGACGTATTCCTTGGCGACCAGGTTCAGCCCGTCGCGCAGCGGCGTCGTCACGCAGACGTCGGCGATGCGGAAATAGGCGACGAGCTGCTCGAAGGGAATCGCGTTCGAGAAGAGCACGACCGGCGTCCAGTCGAGGGTCGAGAACCGCCCGTTGATGCGCCCGACCAGGCCTTCGATCTCGCACTGCGTCTTCTCGTACACCTTCATCGTCGAGGCGGCGCGCACGGAGACGACCAGCATCTTCGTCTGGCCGACCAGTTCCGGCCGCCGCTCCAGCAGGCGCTCGAAGGCGAGCAGGCACTCGATCATGCCCTTGGTATAGTCGGTGCGGCCTACGGTCAACAACAGCCGTCGCCCGGCGAGATCGTCGAGCAACTGCCGCTGCAGCACCTGGCTGCGCCCGGAATTCGCGTAGCTGCGGACGAGCTCCGGGTTGGTGCCGACCGGCGCGACGCCGAGACGCACCGAGCGCTTCGGGCCGCGGATCAGCATCGGCACCTCGGGTTCGGAAAGCGCGCTGCCGAACGGCTTCAGCCCGTCCTCGACCGGGCCGGTCTTCTCCACGACAACCTCGTTCAGGCTGCGAGCGACGTCCACGAAGTTCTTCGCGTAGCGCGGAATGTGAAACCCGACCAGGTCGCAATCGAGCAGGCTGTCGACGATCTCGCGTCGCCACGGCAGCACGTTGAAGACGTCGGGCCCCGGAAACGGCGTGTGGTGGAAGAACGCGATGCGCACGTCGGGCTTCAGGCGGCGCAGCCAGGCAGGCACGAGCCAGAGGTTGTAGTCGTGCACCCAGACCAGTCCGTCCTCTTCGACCTGCTCGGCCGCGGCCTCGGCGAAAAGGCGATTCACTTCGCGGAACGTGTTCCAGTCGACGTTCTCGTACTGGAAGAGGTACGGGAACGAATGCAGGATCGGCCAGAGGGCCTCCTTCGACGTGACGTGATAGAAGCTCTCGACCTGCTCCGGGGTCAGCGGCAGACGCGAAACGAAATAGCCGCCGTTCGGATCGTCGACGTGGATCACGCGCTCGAAATCGACGCCTTTGTCGGGATCCCAGGTTTTCCAGGCGATCCAGGCGCCCGCCTCGGGCGGCAGGCGATGGAAGAAGCTCTTCAGCGTCGGGACGATGCCGTTCGGGCTCTTATGGTTCCGGTAGAAGACGCGCCCGTTCATCAGCACTTCTTCGTTCGGTTGTCGGTGATAGACGATGACCAGCGACGATTTCTTCGATTTCACGGCTTCGGCTCCCCTCGAGTCTGAAGTTGCGAATGGCATCGGCGATTCCGGCCGTGCCCGGAAGCGGGCTGCGATATACGTTCTTCATGCCGCCCACTGCGTCGATCAGGCGGGGCTCGGAATTGCCCACCGCGACGCCCTTGAAGCCCGCGCGGAACAGCGACAGGTCGTTCATCGTGTCGCCGGCGACCAGCACGGTCGCGGGGTCGAGGCCGAGCGCCTCGACCAGCCGGATCAGCGTCGGCCCTTTCGATACGCCTTTCGGCAGGACGTCGAAGAACCGGTCGGCCGACAGCAGGCAATCGAAGCCCGCAGCTTCGACCTTCGCGATGCTGTCCGGCGAGAGCAGCGCGGGATCGCAGTCGTAGCTGACCCGATGCCGGAACGGCGTGCCCTGCAGGCGCAGGCCCGGTTCGTTCGCCAGCATCTCGATGACGCGCGCGTTTGCGCCGTTCCACCGGCGGACGATCGGCGCTTCGAGATGCTCCACCGGCTCGAGCGTCGCGCCGTCGTAGATCGACGTGCCGACGTCGCCGACGACGTAGTCGGGACGCGGCATCCCGGGCGTGCGGACAAGTCCGGCCACGAATTCGACGTCGCGGCCGGTGACGAAGATCAGCGTGACGTCGGCGCGCGCGACCAGATGCGAATACAGCGCCCGCCGCTGTTCTTCGCTGCCGCCCAGGAACGTGCCGTCGAGATCCGTCGCGAGAGTCAGGTTCGGACCCCTCACGCGGACGTCGACTCCTTCCGCGCGCGTCCGATCGCCCCGGGAATCTCCGCCGACGCGGTGCCCCTGGCACCGCCGCCGATCACTGCAACCTGCCGAAATGCCGTCGGTTCGAAATCGTCGTTACGAAACCGCGTGGCTGCTCCGTTTGCATTCACGGTAGCCCTCCGCTGGTGTAAGCGACTCGATAGCCACTCGATATTCAGGGAACCGGGAAAACCGTTGCCGGAAGTTTCCCGTTCGAAGGGCCGTAACCCTAAAGGCGCTTCCCGATCGCGTCAAGCGCCTCGGCTGCCGCGTCCGCCATCATCCCCGCGGATGGTGCTGCGCGTGCAGCGTCTTCAACCGCTCGCGCGCGACGTGCGTGTAGATCTGCGTCGTCGAGATGTCCGCGTGGCCCAGCAGCATCTGCACGACCCGCAGGTCGGCGCCATGGTTCAGCAGATGCGTGGCGAACGCGTGCCGCAGCGTGTGCGGCGACAGCGGCGCGTGCACTTCGGCCACGCGCGCGTAGCGCTTGACCAGCGTCCAGAACATCTGCCGCGTCATCGGTCCGCCGCGCTGCGTGACGAACAGCGCATCGGCGGCGCGCGCACCGAGCAGCCCGGGCCGGGCCTGGCGCAGATAGCGCACGATCCACTCGCGCGCCTCCTCGCCCAGCGGCACCAGCCGCTCCTTGTCGCCCTTGCCGACGACGCGCACCACGCCTTCGTTCAGCGCGACGCGCACGGTGTCCAGCCCGACCAGCTCGCTCACGCGCAATCCCGTCGCGTACATCGTCTCGAGCATCGCGCGGTCGCGCAGTCCGAGCGCGGTCTCGACGTCGGGCGCGGCCAGCAGCATCTCGACCTGTCGCTCGGAGAGCGCGTTCGGGAAGCGCGGCGGCTGGCGCGCCGAACGGATGTGCAGCGTGGGATCGTCGTCGCGCACCCGCTCGCGAACCAGATAGCGGTAGAAGCGGCGAAAGACGGTGAGGCGGCGATTGCTGGTCGACGGACGCGATGCCGCGTGGCGCGCCGCGATGTAGTCCTGCAGGTCCGCCGCGCTCGCCTCGTGCAGCGCCGCGCGCGCGCGGTCGGCGAGCCACGCGGCGAGCGCCGCGAGATCGCGCCGGTAGGCGGCGAGCGTGTTGCGCGACAGTCCGTCCTCGAGCCAGACGGCGTCGCAGAACGCGTCGATCCAGCGTGTGGCGGCCCTAGGCGGGTCGCGCGGCGCGCTCACGTGCCGCGGTTTCCGGTCGCGTCCTTCGGCGGCGGCAGTCCGAGCAGCGCGCGCCCGAGCGCGGCATCGAGCGGGCGCTCGCCGATGAAGGCGCGCAGCAGCGCATCGAACAGGTCGCCGCCGGGCGCCTCGGCGCCGAGCGCCCGGCCGTCCACGCTCACGCGAATCGATCCGCCTATCGCGTCGACGTCCACGCGATCGCCCTTCTGCAGACGTTCGAGCGCGACGAGCGGTTCGAGCAGGCGCGCGAGCCGCGGCTGCAGCAGCGCGAAAGCCTCTTCGCCCATGTTCGCGCGCATCGCCGCGACGATGCGTTCGACGACCCAGTCGGTGGACAGTGCGGCGAGCATCGTCAGCGACAGCCGGCGCGGGCCGGGTTGCCCGAGAAGCGCCTGCGCCTGCGAAGACGGACGCGCGACGTACAGCGCAGCGACGTAGGTGCGCACGACGTACAGCGTGCGCTCGCCGGCGCCGTTCAACTGCAGCAGCGCACCGCCCAGTTCGATCGAGTCGTCCAGCTCGACGCCGGCGACCTCGGCCGCGCGCGCGGGCACGGCGAGCATCGCGAGCGCCGCCACGAACGCGATCGCCGCACCTGTGCCCGAAGCCTTCATGGGCGGCGACTATAACGCGAGCGAGCGCAGGCGCACGCGCGAATCGCCCGGAATCGGCGCGACGCGGCCGGCTATACACTGCAGCCGCCATGAATCCGGTTACCGCGCTGTTCCCCGATCTCGCGCTGATCGCCATCGGCCAGCTGCTGCTGCGCTCGCTGGTGCGCGAGCGCGGCGTCTGGAACGGGCTCGAGAAGCTGATCTACTACGTGCTGTTCCCGGCGCTGCTGTTCGACACGATCCTGCACATGCGCCTCGAGCTGTCGACGGCGCTGCCGGCGGTCGTCGTCGCGCTGGCGGCGGTCGGCGTGGGCATCGGCCTCGGCTGGCTCGCGCGCCCGCTGCTCGATCCGGAACCCGCGCGTTTCGCCGCCGGCGTGCAGTGCGCGTTCCGCTTCAATTCGTACGTGATGCTGGCGCTGTCGCAACGCATCGGCGGCGACGCCGGGCTGTCGCTGGCGGCGATCCTGATCGGCGTGAGCGTGCCGGTGGTGAATTTCGCGGCGGTGATCCCGCTCGCGCGGCATGCGCAGAGCCGGCTCGGCGTCGAGCTGGCGCGCAATCCGCTGATCCTCGCCACGCTTGCCGGCCTGGTCGGCCACGCGCTCGGGCTGCGCCTGCCCGCACCGGTCGAGGCGACGCTCGGCCGCCTGGGCGGCGCATCGATCGCGCTCGGGTTGCTCGCGGTCGGCGCGGGCCTGCAGCTCGACGCGTTGCGCGGCCGCTGGAACGAGTCGCGATCGACGCTCGCGCTCGGCGGCTGGATCACCGCGGTGAAGATGCTCGCGATGCCGGCCGCGGCCTTCGCGCTCTCGTCGCTGCTCGGGCTCGACGCGCCGAGCCGCACGATCGTCGTGCTCTACGCGGCGATGCCGACCGCGCCGTCGGCCTACATCCTGGCGGCGCGCATGGGCGGCGATGCGTCGTTCACCGCGCTGCTGATGACGGTGTCGATGCTCATCGCGGCCGTGACGCTGCCGCTGTGGCTCGCTGCGCTCGTCGCCTGATCCGGCCCTTGAGCGGCCCCTGAGCGGCCCCGTTCCCGTCGCGCCCGCTCCGCTCTAGAAGCGATAGGCAAGTTCCGCGTAGACGGTGCGCCCGGGCTGCCGCGTCGACACGAAATACTCGCGGTCGAACAGGTTGTCGACGGCGAGGCTGACCCGCCAGTTCCGGTCGAAGGACCAGCCGACGCGCGCGCTGTACACGGTGTAGCTGTCATAGGACCCGAAGACGCCCTCGACGACATCGCGGTTCAGGTCGTCGCCGGACGCGAAGACGTGATCGACGTGGCGCGCGACGAAGAGCCCCGACCACTGGCCCAACTGGTACTCGAGGCCGGCCGACCAGATCGTGCGCGGCACGTCGGTGAGCTTCTTGCCGACCATCGCCGGCTGCGTGTCGTTGCGGCTGATCTCGTAGCGGAACTGGTGCGTGAGCGCGCCGAAGGCGCGCAGCCCGGCGACCGGCGTGGGCCAGTGCACGCCCGCCTCGATGCCGTCGACGTCGGCCTCGCCGACGTTCTCCGCGCGCGTTCGCGTCATCAGCGGCGTGCTCGTGGACAGCGTGCGGCGATAGACGAGGTCCTCGAGCCGCTGCCGATACAGCGTGACCGACGCGCGCGCGTCGCGCGCCAGCTTCAGGTCGGCGCCGACCTCGAAGGCGCGCACCCGCTCGGGCTCGAGCGCGGGCGAAGGCTCGTAGACCAGCGTGGGACCGCCGGTGCGCACGACGGTGAGGCCGTAGAGGTCGAACAGCGACGGCGGCCGGAAACCCGTTCCGTACGACGTGCGCAGCGACACCCAGGGCTGCACGGCCCAGACGAGCGCGAGCTTCGGGCTGAACTGGTCGAAGCTGCGCTCGTCGTAACGCTGGTCGAAGGTGGACGCGACGTTCTGCAATGCGTGCCCGCGCACCTCGAAGCGGTCGTAGCGGCCGCCGATATACCCCGTCAGGCCCTCGGCCAGGTCGTGCTCGCTCTGCACGAAGAGGGCCAGGTTGTGCGCGCGGCCTCCGTCGGCGTTTCGCACGGCCGTGCGGCTGTCGGCATCGCGCCAGTCGGACAGTTCGCGCGTCTTGCGATCGAGCGTGCTGCGGTTCAGCGATACGCCGCCGACCAGCGACCAGGTGGACGACATCGGCGTGCGCAGCGTGGCTTCGGCGTCGATGCGGCGGTTCGGCTGGTCGGTGAGGTTGCCGACGCCCGAACCGTAGGTGGCGCCCGGATCGGCCTGCGCGAAGAACAGATTGTGTTGCAGCGTGCCGATCTGCGCGCGCAACTCGCTGCCGCCTTCGAGCCGGTGTTCGGCCCGCACGAAGACACGGCGATCGCGCTCGCCGGCCGGCGTGGCGGTGAACCAGTCGGTCTGCGCCAGCGACAGGCGCCGCGTGACGCCCGCGTCACCGAAGGAGACGCTTCCGGCATACACCGGCGCGCCGGCCGCGTCGGCGAGGAAACTGTGCGGCCGCGAGTAGCCGACCGAGTAATCGGCCCAGCCGAGCCCGCCGACCAGCTTCGTCGCCGGCGACAGAGAGTAGTGCAGGCTCAATTGCGCGCTGGTCTGCGACCACGGCCGCGCGCCCTGCAGTCCGACCCAGTAGCGCGGCGTACCGTCGGGGTCGCGGGTGGGCCGCACGCCGGTGACGGGAACCACGGGAGGAGCGGCCGTACGCGGCAGCGACTTCACGAGATAGCTGCTGTCCGGATCGCCTTCGCTTTCGCGGTATGCCACCGACAGCGACACGCCGAGCCCACCCTCGTAGCGCTTGCGATGGATGATCGCGCCGCCGCGCTGCCCGAGGTTGCCGACGCCCGCGCGCACCTCGGTCAGCGGATCGTCGGGACTGCCGGTGACGAAATTGACGACCCCGCCCATGGCGGCGCCGCCGTACAGGGCGGAATAGGGCCCGCGAACGACTTCCACGCGCTCGACGCTGTCCAGCGGAATGCCGACGACGTTGATGCCGCCGGTCAGCGCGTTGTTCACCGGCTGGCCGTCGATCATCACCAGCGTGCGCGGCGTGCGCGGGATTCCGCGCAGCGACAGCACGCCCTGCCCGGTGCCCGGGAAGTTGTTCCCCATGGCCGCGCCGCGGATGTACAGCCCCGGCACGTCGGCCAGCGCATCGCCCAGACGCGCCGGGGCGCGCTGCTCGAGCTCGGCCGAATCGACGACCGTCACGCTGGCCGGCGCGCCGAGCGCCTCGGCCGGCGAGCGCGTGGCCGTGACGACCACCGATTCGAGCGCCCGGCCGTCGGCACGGGGCGGCTCACCGGCCGGGCGCGCGCCGGGCGAGGCCCCCTCGCCGGGCGCCGCCTTCCCGGCCTGCGCGAACGCGCAAGCCGGCACGGCCAACACGACGCACAGCACCGCTGCGGCGGTCGCCGCCGCATCGCGCAGGGCGACGAAAAGCGGAACGCGGCGCGGGGAAACGGCAACGCCACGGAACTTCGCGTTCCGCGATCTCCATTCCCGCGGTTGCGCGGGATTCGCGTCGGCAGCCACACTCGGAAGATCCGCCGGGACGTCCCGGGACCAGGGACGACCGTAGACGGGAGCCCTGCGGAGCCCCGAAGCAGAAAACAGATTCATTCGCAATCGCTCGTCGTTCTTTCGCGTCGGTGCGCATTGTCGTGTTGCAACGCAGCGCAACCGTTGACTCCAATCAATGAGCGCCTCCTTGCGCTCGTTGATGATTTCCGCAGCGCCCGTGGGGTTTCAGGGCGATTTCCAGAGGAAACCGCAAATGAAAGTGATCGCACGCATGAAGCCGGCCGCCTGGGTGGTCGCCACCCTGATGGCTGGCGCACCCGCATTGGCGCTCGCCCAGCAGAACGCCAAGGAACACGTTTCGCCGCCGGAGGCCGCCTACCAGGCCGGCGGCTCGCCGCTCGGCGCCGACGAGATGCACCAGGACGTGAACCCGAAGGCTCCGAAGATGACGGAGAAGGAGTTCGAACGGGCCAAGCAGATCTACTTCGAGCGCTGCGCCGGCTGCCACGGCGTGCTGCGCAAGGGTGCCACCGGCAAGCCGCTGACGACAGACATCACGCTCGAGCGCGGTTCCGAATACCTGAAAACCTTCATCAAGTACGGCTCGCCGGCAGGCATGCCGAACTGGGGCACGTCGGGTGAACTGAGCGACGCCGAAGTCGACATGATGGCGCGCTACATCCAGCAGTCGCCTCCCACTCCGCCCGAGTGGAGCATGGACGACATGAAGAAGACGTGGAAGGTCGTCGTCGCTCCGGACCAGCGTCCGAAGAAGAAGATGAACAACTACGACATCTCCAACATCTTCTCGGTGACGCTGCGCGACACCGGCGAGGTGGCGCTGATCGACGGGGCGTCGAAGAAGATCATCAGCATCGTGAAGACCGGCTACGCGGTGCACATCTCGCGCACGTCGGCATCGGGTCGCTATGTCTACGTGATCGGCCGCGACGGCAAGATCAACCTGATCGACCTGTGGATGGAGAAGCCCGACAACGTCGCCGAGATCCGCATCGGCCTGGAAGCGCGTTCGGTCGAGACCTCGAAGGACAAGAAGTACCAGGACCAGCTCGCCATCGCCGGCGCGTACTGGCCGCCGCAGTACGTGATCATGAAGGGCGACACGCTCGAGCCGCTGCGCATCCAGTCCACGCGCGGCATGACGGTCGACACGCAGGAGTACCACCCGGAGCCGCGCGTCGCCTCGATCGTGGCGGTGCACGACAAGCCGCAGTTCATCGTGAACGTGAAGGAGACGGGCAAGATCATGCTCGTCGACTACACCGACCTGAAGAACCTGCGCACCACCGAGATCGGCGCCTCGCGCTTCCTGCACGACGGCGGCTGGGACGCGTCCAAGCGCTACTTCCTGGTCGCGGCGAACCAGTCGAACCAGGTCGCCGTGGTCGACAGCAAGCGCAACGCGCTCGAAGCGATCGTCGACGTCGGCAAGATCCCGCACCCGGGCCGCGGCGCGAACTTCGTGCATCCGAAATACGGTCCGGTCTGGGCCACCGGTCACCTCGGCGACGAGACGATCGCGCTCATCGGCACCGATCCGGACAAGCACAAGAAGGAAGCGTGGAAGGTCGTGCAGTCGCTGAAGGCGCAGGGCGGCGGCAACCTGTTCATCAAGACGCATCCGAAGTCGACCAACCTGTGGGTCGACACCCCGCTGAACCCGGACGCGAAGATGAACCAGTCGATCGCCGTGTTCGATATCAAGAACCTGGACAAGCCGTACGAGGTGCTGCCGATCGCCGAATGGGCGCAGGTGGGCGAAGGCGCGAAGCGGGTCACGCAACCCGAGTACAATAAGGCCGGCGATGAGGTCTGGTTCTCGGTGTGGAGCGCGAAGAACCAGGAGTCCGCGATCGTCGTGGTCGACGACAAGACGCGCAAGCTGAAGGCCGTCATCAAGGATCCGAAACTGATCACGCCGACCGGCAAGTTCAACGTCTACAACACGCAACACGACGTTTACTGATCACGGGAGAAGCGAAGCGATGAAGGGTTCCCTCTGGATGGGCCTGGCGGCCGCTGCGGCGATCGCCACCGTCTCGGCGCCGGCCATGGCCGATGTCGCGATGGCGAAGAAGTACAACTGCACCGCGTGCCACGCGGTCGACAAGAAGCTCGTCGGCCCGGCGTACCAGGACGTCGCCAAGAAATACCAGGGCGACAAGACCGCGGAGGCGAAACTCATCGAGAAAGTGAAGAAAGGCGGCTCCGGCGTCTGGGGCGCGGTGCCGATGCCGCCGAACCCGAACGTTCCCGATGCCGACGTGAAGGCGCTGGTCGAATGGATTCTCGCCGGGGCGAAGTAAGCCGGCGCGATCCTCGATCGGAACAGGGCGACCCGAAGGGGCCGCCCTCGTTGGAACAGGGCGACCCCGACGGGTCGCCCTTTTTCTTTGGTTCGCGCCGGGGCGCGTGCAGCGGCGCCTTCCCGCTCCGCGCGGCCGGGCGTACGGCCGTTGCCTCGGCGCTGCTCGCGCTGGCCGCCGCGGCCAGCGCGCTGGGCGACACCGACGCCGATGGTCGCCGATCGGGCGCCACGTCCAAAGCGTCCGCCACCGTCGTCGTGCTCGCCTCCACCGATGCATCGCGTCTGCGCGCGCTCGATTGCGCCGACGGGCGCGAGGCCGCATCGTTTCTGTTGCCGTCGGCCGCGACGTCGGTCGCGCCCGCGCCGAAGGACGACAGCGCATTCGTCGCCTCGGGCGCGCAGCTGCTACGTCTGCGACTGCCGGCCTTCGCGCCGGCCGCGCGCGTGACGCTCGATCTCGCCGCCACCTCGCTCGTGGCGGCCGGCGGAGCCGACGCCGTCGTGCTCGCGGGCGGGTCCGGCCAGACGCCGTTGTCGGCGCGCGATCCGGAAACGCTCGCGTCGCTGCACGAGTACCCGCTCGACGACGGACGGCGCGCGAGCGTCTCGTCGCTCGTCGATCGTCCGCGGCGCTCACGCATCGTCGTCGCGTTCTCCGATCTCGACGAGATCTGGGAAATCGACTACCGCCGCGATGCGCCGCCGGTGCTGCGCGGGCTCGTGCACGACTATCGGATGCGCGAAGCCGTCGAATTGCCCGGGCGCTTCACGCCGCGCGCTTTCGTGGTTCCCGGTGCGACGCGCGCGCTGGTCGGCGGCAGTGCGCCGCATGAAGTGCTGCGCATCGACGCATCGGGCGCGCTCGGCGTGCTGAACCTGGACGTGCGCCGTGAGATCGAGCGCCCGCCGGTCGGCGCGGTTCCGGCCCCCGAGCGGATTGCCGCCTGGCAGGGCGAAGCTTCCCGCGGCTGGGTGCTCGCCGACGAAGGCGCGCCGGCGTTGCGCGTGCTCGATGGCGCCTCATGGAAACTCGTCGAGCCGATCGTGATGGAAGGCGAGGTGCTGGCGATCCGGGCACTCGAAGACGGAAGCGTGCTGGCGGCGCTCGCTCTGCCGGATGCGATCTCGTTGGTGCGCCTGGACGTGGAGCTACGCCGTACACGCGAGGTCAGCCACGGCGCCTTGCAGGGCGTCGGGCCGTATCGCTTCGTACCGGGCACGAACGGGTGCTTTGCGCTCGTCGATGCCGAAAACCGCTGGATTTCAGGCGTCGCTGCACGGGCGAAGCGATCCGGCTCCTAATGCCGGCCAGGTGCACCCGCAAGCAGCACCGCGGCGCAGCTGATTACGCCTTGTCGCGCTGCAAGACGCTGCATCTTTGACTTCGCAAACCGCTTCGCGCGCGGAAACGCCGTACCTCGCAGCGCTTGAGATCTTGAGCGGGTAGGGCCCACGGGCCGGCCTCAGGCCAGAAACGCGCGCAGCCGCTCCGGGTCGAGGATCATGATCTCGGCGCCCTTCACCGTGATCAGCTTCTCGTGGCTCAGCTCGCCGAGGATGCGCGAGAAATGCTCCGGCGTGAGGTTCAGGCGCGACGCGATGACGCCCTTGCTCGTGTCGAGCACGATGCGGATCGGCGCCGCCGGTTCGGTCTGCTGCTCGATGTCGCGCAGCAGGTAGCCGATCACGCGCTGCATTCCCGAGCGCAACGAATACGCCTCGACGTCGTGCACGAGGCCGACCAGGCGCCGGCTCAGGCCGGCGAGCATCATCCGCGCCAGGCGCCGGTCGCGCATCAGCTCGCCGTCGAGCGTCGCCTTCGAGATGTGCAGCAGCAGCGAGTCGGCCAGGCATTCGGCGTTCACCGGATACGGTCGATCGAGGAACATCGCGGCCTCGCCGAAGGACTGGCCCGGTCCGAGGATCTCGATGACCTTCTCGGTGCCCTGCGGCGACACGAAGCCGAGCTTCACGCGACCGTAGACGACGACGTGGAAGCCCACGCAGGGCTCGCCGCGGCGAAACAGGATGCGCCCCTTCGGGATGCGCAGCTCGGTCGTGCCCGTCGCGATCCGGTCGAGATCCTCGGTGCCCAGTTCGTGGAACAGCGCGAGGTTCGCGAGGAACGTCCGGGTCATCACTTTCGGGGCGCGCACGGGTTCCGGTTTCCTCGCTGGGGTTTCGTGAAGGGGGCTCTCAGTCGCTATTGTGGACCGAAGCGGGCTCGGCGATCACGTCGCCCGGGGACTGCGGCGTGTCCTCCGCTTCGGGCATCGGCGCGCCCAGCCGCTGCAGCGCCCAGCGCACGTGCTCTCGCACCAGCGCCGACGGGTCATCGGCGCGCGCGCGCAGCGCGCCGACGATCGCGTCGCCGCCGCCGCTATTGCCCAGCGCAACGGCCAGGTTGCGCAGCCAGCGCTCGTGGCCGATGCGCCGGATCGGCGAGCCGGCGAGCTTCTCGTCGAACTCCTGCGCGTTCCATGCGAAGAGCTCGACGAGCGAGGCCTGGTCCAGCCGCTCGCGGGCGGCGAAGTCGTCCAGCGCCGCCGGCCGGGCGAATCGGTTCCATGGGCACGCCAACTGGCAATCGTCGCAACCGTAGATGCGGTTTCCGATCGCGGGCCGAAGCTCCTCGGGGATCGCGCCCTTGTGCTCGATCGTCAGGTAGGAGATGCAACGGCGCGCATCGAGCCGGTACGGCGCGACGATCGCGCCGGTCGGACACGCCTCGATGCAGCGCACGCAGGTGCCGCAGTGCTCGTCGCCGGCTTCGCCGGGGGCCAGTTCGAGGTCGGTGTAGATCGTGCCGAGAAAGAAGGTGGAGCCGCGGCGCGCATCGATCAGCAGCGTGTGCTTGCCGCGCCAGCCGATTCCGGCGCGCCGCGCCAGTTCGACCTCCATCACCGGCGCCGAATCGCAGAACACGCGATAGCCGAAGGAGCCGACCTGCGCCTGGATACGATCGGCGAACCGCTGCAGGCGCGCGCGGACCACCTTGTGGTAGTCGCGGCCCAGCGCATAGCGTGAGACGTAGGCGCGCCGGTCGTCGGCGAGCGCGGCGCGCGCCGCCCCGAGCCAGCCCGGGTCGTGC
>CALCZN010000080.1:0-24152 GCA_937903095.1 uncultured Burkholderiales bacterium | reverse complement strand
TCCATCGCGAAATGCACGCCGTCCAGCTCGCGCCCGGGCACCGGGAGATCGCGCGGCCGCTCGGCGCCGGCGGCGAGCACGACGGCATCGAAGTCGGCGAGCAGCGCATGCGCGGCGATGCGTTCGCGCGCCAGGTTCAGCACCGCAGGCGCACCGGCTTCGCTTGAAGCCTCCGCGCCCGCGATTCGGCCGGCGCCAGCGCCCGCACCAGCGCCCGCACCAGCGCCCGCACCCGCACCCGCACCCGCAGCCGACCCCGCACCTTCGACGTCGCTACCGCAGACATCCACGCCGGTGCGAAACCGCACCCCCTCCGCACGCATCTGCTCCACGCGCCGGTCGATGTGCCGCTTCTCGAGCTTGAAGTCGGGGATACCGTAGCGCAGCAGCCCTCCGGCCCGATCGTTCTTCTCGAACACCGTGACGTCGTGTCCCACGCGCGCCAGCTGCTGCGCGCAGGCGAGCCCCGCCGGCCCGGAGCCGACGATCGCCACGCGCTTGCCCGTACGTCGCGCTGCGGGCTGCGGCACGACCCAGCCCATCTCCCAGCCCTTGTCGATGATCGCGTGCTCGATCGACTTGATGCCGACCGGATCGTCGTTGATGTTCAGCGTGCACGCGGCTTCGCACGGCGCCGGACAGATCCGCCCGGTGAACTCGGGGAAATTGTTCGTCGACAGCAGCACGTCGAGCGCGCGCTTCCAGTTGTTCCGGTATACGAGGTCGTTCCAGTCCGGAATGATGTTGTTGACCGGACAACCTGTCTGGCAGAACGGAACGCCGCAGTCCATGCAGCGCGCGCCCTGTCGCGCGGCGGCCTCGTCGGGCAGGCGCTCGATGAACTCGCGGAAGTGCCGCACGCGCGACTGCGCTTCCTCGGCCGCTTCCTGCAGCCGCGCGAACTCGAGGAATCCGGTGATCTTTCCCATGGCTTCTCGCCCCGTCCCTTCGCAATCGCCCCGCGTTTCAAGCCGCCGTTGCCCGCACCCGCTCGGCCCGCTCCGTGCGCACCTCGCCAAGCGCGCGCCGGTACTCGTGCGGGAACACCTTGACGAAAAGTCCGCGCTGGCGGTTCCAGTCGTCGAGGATCGCGCGCGCCTTCTCGCTGCCGGTGTAGCGGAAGTGGCGCTCGACGAGCGACTTCAGCGTGATCTCGTCGCATTCGCCGCCGTGCCACGTCGCCGGGTCGCTGCCGTCGAGCTGCTCGGCGGTGCTGAGGACGCGCTCGAGCGCCACCGTCGACGCGTTGCAGCGCGCGGCGAAGTCGTCGTGCGGGTCGTACACGTAGGCGATGCCGCCCGACATGCCGGCGGCGAAGTTGCGCCCGGTAGCGCCGAGCACGACGACGGTGCCGCCGGTCATGTACTCGCAGCCGTGGTCGCCGGTGCCTTCGACGACGGCGCTCGCGCCCGAGTTGCGCACGCAGAAGCGCTCGCCGGCGACGCCGCGAAAATAGGCCTCGCCCTCGATCGCACCGTAGAGCACGGTGTTGCCGACGATGATGTTCTCGTCGGCGCGGCCGCGGAAGTCGTTCGTCGGCCGCACGACGACGCGCCCGCCCGACAGTCCCTTGCCGACGTAGTCGTTGGCCTGGCCCACGAGGTCGATCGTCACGCCGCGCGCGAGGAACGCCGCCAGGCTCTGCCCGGCCGTGCCGTTCAGCTGCACGTGGATCGAGTCGTCGGGCAGTCCCGCGTGTCCGTGCCGGCGCGCCAGCTCGCCCGAGAGCATCGTGCCGACCGCGCGATGCACGTTGCGCACTGAAAGGATAAACGAGACTCTCTCGCTGCTTTCGATCGCCGGCCTCGCGAGTTCGAGCAGCTTGTGATCGAGCGCGTGTGCCAGCCCGTGGTCCTGCGCTTCCACGCAGCGGCGCGGCGCGCCGGGCGCGGTCGGCGGCTGGTGGAAGATGCGCGAGAAGTCGAGCCCGCGCGCCTTCCAGTGCGCGATCCCCGGCCTCGTGTCGAGCAGGTCGGCGCGGCCGATCAGTTCGTCGAAGCGGCGAAGGCCGAGCCGCGCCAGCAGCTCGCGCACTTCCTCGGCGACGAAGAAGAAGTAGTTGACGACGTACTCCGGCTTGCCGGCGAAGCGGCGCCGCAGCACCGGATCCTGCGTGGCCACGCCCACCGGGCAGGTGTTCAGGTGGCACTTGCGCATCATGATGCAGCCCTCGACGATAAGGGGCGCGGTCGCGAAGCCGAACTCGTCGGCGCCGAGCAGCGCGCCGACGACGACGTCGCGTCCGGTCTTCATCTGTCCGTCGGCCTGCACGACGATGCGCCCGCGCAGTCCGTTCGCCACCAGCGTCTGCTGCGTCTCGGCGAGCCCCAGTTCCCACGGCGTTCCCGCGTGCTGGATCGACGACCAGGGCGAGGCGCCGGTACCGCCGTCGTGTCCGGCGATGACGACGTGGTCGGCCTTGGCTTTCGCGACGCCCGCCGCGACGGTGCCCACGCCCACCTCGGAGACGAGCTTCACCGACACCGAAGCGCGCGGGTTCGCATTCTTCAGGTCGTGGATCAGCTGCGCGAGATCCTCGATCGAATAGATGTCGTGATGCGGCGGCGGAGAGATGAGCCCGACGCCCGGCACCGAGTAGCGCAGCATGCCGATGTAGTCGGACACCTTGTGCCCGGGCAGCTGCCCGCCCTCGCCGGGCTTGGCGCCCTGCGCCATCTTGATCTGCAACTGGTCGGCGCTCGCCAGGTACTCGGCGGTGACGCCGAAGCGGCCCGACGCCACCTGCTTGATCTTCGAGCGCAGCGAATCGCCCTCGCGCAGGGCGGTATCCGCCTCGATGCGCTCGGCGCCGATCACCGAGCCGATCGTGTCGCCTTCGCGCACGACCGGGTGTCCGGCGCGCATCTCGGCGCGGTAGCGCAACGCATCCTCGCCGCCCTCGCCGGTGTTCGACTTGCCGCCGATGCGGTTCATCGCCACCGCCAATGTCGTGTGCGCCTCGGTGGAGATCGAGCCCAGCGACATCGCGCCGGTGGCGAAGCGCTTGACGATCTCCGCCGCCGGCTCGACCTCGTCGAGCGGCACCGGCTCGCAGGCATCGAAGCGGAACTCGAACAGGCCGCGCAGCGTCATGTGGCGCACGCTCTGGTCGTCGATCAGCTTCGAATATTCCTTGAACGTGGAGTAGTCGTTGCTGCGCGTGGCATGCTGCAGATGCGCGATCGAATCCGGCGTCCACAGGTGCGCCTCGCCGCGCGTGCGCACCGCATACATGCCGCCCTCGTCGAGCGCGTCGGCCAGCGTGGGGTCGTCGCCGAAAGCCGCGCGATGCGTGCGGATCGCCTCCTCGGCGACCTCGAAGACGCCGATGCCGCTCACATGGCTCGCGGTGCCCGCGAAGTAGCGGTCGACGAACGCGCGCGACAGGCCCACCGCCTCGAAGATCTGCGCGCCGCAATAGCTCATGTAGGTGGAGATGCCCATCTTCGACATCACCTTCATCAGCCCCTTGCCGACCGCCTTCACGTAGTTGCGCATCGCCTTCTCGGGGCCGATGCCGCCCGGCTCCGCACGATGCGCCTCGGCCAGCGTCTCGAGCGCGAGGTAGGGGTGGATGGCCTCGGCGCCGTAGCCGGCGAGCAGCGCGAAGTGGTGCACCTCGCGCGCCGAGCCGGTCTCGACGACGAGCCCGGTGCGCGTGCGCAGGCCGCGGTCGACCAGGTGCAGGTGGATCGCGCTGGTCGCCAGCAGCGCCGGGATCGCGACGCGATCGCGGCCGACGCAGCGATCGGAAACGATCAGCACGTTGTAGCCGGAGTTCACCGCGTCCTCGGCCTCGGCCGCGAGCGACGCGAGCCGCGCCTCGATGCCCTCCCTGCCCCACGCCACCGGGTAGCAGATGTCGATCTCGTAGGACCGGAACTTGCCGCGCGTCAGCTCGTCGATCGCGCGGATCTCGGCGATGTCGTCGAAATCGAGCACCGGCTGCGAGACCTCGATACGCATCGGCGGGTTGATGTTGTTCAGGTCGAGCAGGTTCGGCCGCGGCCCGATGAACGAGACGAGCGACATCACCAACTGCTCGCGGATCGGATCGATCGGCGGGTTCGTCACCTGCGCGAACAGCTGGCGGAAATAGCTGTACAGCGACTTGTTCCGGTCGGACAGCACGGCGAGCGGCGCGTCGTTGCCCATCGAGCCGACCGCCTCCTCGCCTTGCGCGGCCATCGGCAGCAACTGGAACTTGAGGTCTTCCTGCGTGTAGCCGAAGGCCTGCTGGCGATCGAGCAGCGACAGGCGCTCGTCGCCGCCCGCCGGGCCGGCGTGCGGCTCGCCCGGTCCCGGCGACAGCTCGTCGAGCTTGATGCGGATCGCCTCGATCCACTCGCGGTACGGCTTGCTGTTCGAGAGCTGGCTCTTCAGTTCGGCGTCGTCGACGATACGGCCCTGGTCGAGGTCGATCAGCAGCATCCGGCCCGGCTGCAGGCGCCATTTGCGCACGATGCGGCTCTCCGGAATCGGCAGCACGCCGGCTTCGGAGGCGAGGACGACGAGGTCGTCGTCGGTGATGCAGTAACGGGCCGGGCGCAGCCCGTTGCGATCGAGCGTCGCGCCGACCTGGCGACCGTCGGTGAATGCGATCGCCGCCGGGCCGTCCCACGGCTCCATCATCGCCGCGTGGAACTCGTAGAACGCCCGCCGCCTCGGGTCCATCGACGCGTGCTGCTCCCACGCCTCGGGGATCATCATCATCACGGCGTGCGCGAGCGGATAGCCCGCCATCACGAGCAGCTCGAGGCAGTTGTCGAAAGTGGCAGTGTCGGACTGGCCCGCGTAGACGATCGGATAGAGCTTGGCGAGATCGTCGCCGAGCACCGGCGAGCGCATCGCGCCCTCGCGCGCCCGAAGCCAGTTGTAGTTGCCCTTGACCGTGTTGATCTCGCCGTTGTGCGCGATCAGCCGGTACGGATGCGCGAGCGGCCACTGCGGAAAGGTGTTCGTCGAGAAGCGCTGGTGCACCAGCGCCACCGCGGTGACGACGCGGGGATCGCGCAGGTCGACGTAGTACTGCCCGACCTGCCCGCACAGCAGCAGCCCCTTGTAGACGATCGTGCGCGCCGACATCGACGGCACGAAGTACTCGCCGCCGTGCTTCAGCCGCAGCTTCTGGATCGCGTGGCTGGCCGTCTTGCGGATCACGTAGAGCTTGCGCTCGAGCGCGTCGGTGACCATGACGTCGGCGCCACGCCCGACGAAGATCTGGCGGATCACCGGCTCGGTCGCGCGCACCGCCGGAGACATCGGCATCGCGCGATCGACCGGCACGTCGCGCCAGCCGAGCAGCACCTGCCCCTCGGCGCGCACCGCGCGCTCCAGCTCCTGCTCGCAGGCGATGCGCGAAGCGTGTTCCTTCGGCAGGAACACCATCCCCACGCCGTACTCGCCCGCCGGCGGCAGCGCGACGCCGTGACGCGCCATCTCGTCGCGAAAGAACGCGTCGGGAATCTGGATCAGGATGCCGGCGCCGTCGCCCATCAGCGGATCGGCGCCCACCGCTCCGCGATGGTCGAGATTGCACAGGATCTGCAGGCCCTGCTCGATCAGCGAGTGGCTCTTCTTGCCGCCGATGTGCGCAATGAAGCCGACGCCGCAGGCGTCGTGCTCGTAGGCGGGGTCGTACAGGCCCCGTGCGGCATCGGTTGCGTCGGACAGCGTCCCGGCAGGGATATGGCGCATCGTCGGAATCTCCGCGCTCGGAAGAACGGTAGGACGTTCGACAAGGGGTCGTAGCCGGCCTGAGGCGCGCGGCATGCGCCGGGAAGCGCGTTTGTCAGTGCCCGCTGACGCGGGGAACGGCGTCCCGGCACGCTTCGCGCAGCGAATCGCGCGTGAGCAGTACGGACTACGATTCAGTCTAGCGCGCGCGCGGCGCGATTTGAAGCGTTCGCGAAGCGTTTTTTATTGCACCGCACCACCACCGCACTACAAGAGGGCGAAGTGCTCCGCGACGGGGCAGGAACAGCGGCCGCCCGCCCCGCCGATGCACTACGGCGACGCTTCGCTGGCGGCGCCGAGCACGTCTGCCCCGCCCAGGCCGTCGGGAGCGGCGCCCGCGAGCCGCAGGTGCTCGCGCACCGCGAAACGATCGGTCATCCCGGCGATGTAGTCGGCGATCGCGCGCTCGCCGAGGCGATCGACGCGCTCGCGATGCTCTTCGGGCAGCAGCGACGGATCGGCCCGGTAGCGCGCGAACAGTTCGGCGACGATGCCGCGCGCGCGGTGCATCACGGCGAGCACGCGCTCGTGCTCGTACAGGTGGCCGTGCAGGAAGCGCTTGAGCTCGGCCGATTCCGCGTGCACGCGCTCGGAGAAGCCGGCCAGCGCCGGCGCCGCGCGGACGTCGTCGACCGAGTGCACGGCGGCCTCGCGGATGCGGCGCGCGGTTTCGGCGACGAGGTCGGTGACCAGCTCGTCGATCATCCGGCGGATCGTCTCGTGCACGAGGCGCCGGCCGGCGAGCGCCGGATACGCGTCGCGCACTTCGCGGCAATGCCGGCCGAACAGGCGCACGTCGATCAGCGCCTCGATGCGCAGCAGGCCGGAGCGAAGCCCGTCGTCGACGTCGTGGTTGTTGTAGGCGATCTCGTCGGCGCGGTTGGCGATCTGCGCTTCGAGCGAGGGCTGGCGGCGCGCGAGGAAACGCTCACCGATCTCGCCCAGGCCGCGCGCGCGCTCGACCGAGCAGTGCTTGAGGATTCCTTCGCGCGTCTCGAAGCACAGGTTCAGTCCGTCGTGCCCGGCGTAGCGTTGCTCCAGCTCGTCGACCACGCGCAGCGACTGCAGGTTGTGCTCGAAGCCGCCCCACGGCTTCATGCAGGCGTCCAGTTCGTCCTGCCCGGCGTGTCCGAAGGGCGTGTGACCGAGATCGTGCGCGAGCGCGATCGCCTCCACGAGATCCTCGTCCAGGCGCAGGCAGCGGGCGACCGAGCGCGCGATCTGCGCAACCTCGATCGAGTGCGTCAGCCGCGTGCGAAACAGGTCGCCTTCGTGGTTGACGAAGACCTGCGTCTTGTATTCGAGCCGGCGAAACGCCGTGCAGTGGACGATGCGGTCGCGGTCGCGCTGGAACTCGCTGCGCGTGGCCGATTTCGCCGTCGGGAAGCGCCGGCCGCGGCTCGACGCAGGGTCGGCTGCGTAATCGGCGCGGCCCGGCATGGCTTCAGTCGTCGCCGTCGCCGGCGAAGGCGGCGAAGGTTTCGGCGAGCGGCCCGGGCGGAACGCGGCGCACCGTCGCGCGCCCCAGCGCCTCGAGCAACACGAAATTCGGCGTGCCCTGCTCGGCCTTCTTGTCGACGCTCATCAGCTCGAGCCAGCGCTCGGCCGGCCAGCGCGGCGCGCGCAGCGGAAGGCGCGCGGCGCCGACCGCCTCCGAGAGGCGAGCGCACGAGGCCGCGTCGAGCATCGACAGGCGCCGCGACAGGTCTGCCGCCATCAGCATGCCGATGCCGACCGCCTCGCCGTGCAGCCAGCGTCCGTAGCCGCTGCCGGTCTCGAGCGCGTGTCCGAAAGTGTGGCCGAAGTTCAGCAGTGCGCGCCTGCCGCTCTCGCGCTCGTCGTGCGCGACGACCTCGGCCTTGATCTCGCAGGAGCGGCGGATCGCGTCGCGCATCGGCGCCGCCTCGCAGCGAAGCAGCGCCTGCATGTCGCGCTCGAGCGAGGCGAAATAGTCGAGGTCGGCGATCGCGCCGTGCTTGATCATCTCGGCCAGCCCCGCGCTCAGCTCGCGCGGCGGCAGGCTGCGCAAGGTCTCGACGTCGGTCAGCACCAGCTTCGGCTGGTGGAAAGCGCCGATCATGTTCTTGCCGCGCGGATGGTTGATCGCCGTCTTGCCGCCGACCGAGGAGTCGACCTGCGCGAGCAGCGTCGTGGGCACCTGCACGAAGTCGACTCCGCGCTGATAGATGGCGGCGGCGAAGCCGGTGAGATCGCCGATCACGCCGCCGCCGAGCGCGACGAGCAGGCAGCGCCGATCGAAGCGCCTTTCGAGCAGCCGATCGAGAACGAGGTCGAGCGAAACCTGGTTCTTGTGCGCCTCGCCGTCCGGCACGAGGATCGTCTCGACAACGGAGGCGTCGCGCAGCGAACGTTGCAGCCGCGCCAGATACAGCGCGGCGACGACGTCGTTCGAGACGACCGCCACCTGGCGCCCGGAAGCGAGTGCGGCCAGCGCTTCGTCGCTGTCGAGCAGGCCCGCGCCGATGCGGATCGGATACGCGCGCTCGCCGAGCTGGACCTGCACTTCGAGGACGT
This sequence comes from uncultured Burkholderiales bacterium, assembly GCA_937903095.1. Taxonomy (GTDB): domain Bacteria; phylum Pseudomonadota; class Gammaproteobacteria; order Burkholderiales; family Burkholderiaceae_E; genus Zeimonas. Next base: position 15,881 of record CALCZN010000080.1, on the reverse strand, counting down.
TCATCGGGGCCGTTGCAGCGATTCGGGCAAGGCGTCGATTATATTGGCCACCAGCTCGTCCACCGGCTGATGCACGCTGGTCACCGTGCAATGCGCGACCGACTCGTACAGCTGCTCGCGCTGCGCGAGCAGCTGCGCGATGCGCTCGCGCGGGTTCGCGGTCTGCAGCAGCGGGCGCGCCCGGTCGCGACGCAATCGCTGCCACAACTCGGGCGCCGCCGCCTTCAAATAGACCACCCAGCCTCGTTCGCAGAGCAGTCGTCGGTTCTCTTCGTCGAGCACCGCGCCGCCCCCGGTGGCGAGCACGATGTCGGGCAGCGCGATCAGCTCGCCGAGCAGCACGCGCTCGCGACGGCGGAAGCCTTCCTCGCCTTCCAGCTCGAAGATCGTCGTGATCGGCACGCCGCAGCGCTGCTCGAGCTCGCGGTCTGCATCGACGAAGCGACGGTTCAGGCGCGCGGCCAGGCGCCGCCCCACCGTCGTCTTGCCGGCGCCCATCATGCCGACCAGGACCAGCGGGCGAGGGTCGGAGGGCGCTTGCGTCGTGGGGGGGTCGTTCATCCGGAAAGGCGCCAGGTGCGCCTCGGTGGGAGCGAAGGCGCAGACAGGTTACCGGATCGGGGTGTGAGGTTACCGGATCGGGATGCACCCGGCGTCTGCCGGATCTCGTCGCCGATCCGCCGCTTGCAGGCTGCTCCGTGCAGGCAAGCGCCGACCGAAAGTCCCGGGTTCCGGGACTTTCTCGCGGCGGTGACGCCGCAGACTTGTCCACCGGCGGCGTGGCGCATGCCACGCAGACGCCGCCGGTGGGCAAGTCGTGTACGACGCGAGCCGTGTAACGCGAGCCGAAATGCGCGGAGAACCAACATTCCACCCAGCGTGAGAGGCATCCCTCCGCGGAATACGCGCTTCCCGCGCATTCTTCATTGCCCGCCACTCTTGATGCCCTGGAGTGCGCGAGAAGCGCGCATTTCTGGTAGCGCCCGGAAGCGCGGCGTCTACGCGGAGGCCCGCACTTCAAAGCTTCAAAATGTAGTCCTTCAGCTCGTGGAATCGATTCCACGAGCGAGAACGCTCCAATTTAAAGCGCCAGCCGCGCACCGGAGTACCAGGACGCGCGCTGCAGTACCAGGACGCACGCTGCAGTACCAGGACGCGCGCTGCAGTACCAGGACGCTCTCGGAAGCCCGGACGCACTCCCTGGTGTACCGGGACGCGCCAAAACGACTGCGCGCCCCAAAGGGCGCGCCAGCCGCAGCAGGATCCATGCGAGCGCGTCGCGCGCGCCGCTGCTTCAACGCGCCAGCGCCGTATCCGTCACCACGCGCGGCGTCAGGAACACCAGCAGCTCGGCCCGGTTGTTCGTGCGCGAGTTGTTCTTGAACGCGTTGCCGATCACCGGGATGTCGCCGAGCAGCGGCACCTTGTTGACCTGGTTGCGCTCGAACTGCTCGTAGATGCCGCCGATGACGACCGTGCCGCCGTTCTCGACCAGTACCTGCGTCTGCACGCGCCGCGTGTCGATCGCGAAGCCGGCCGGCGTGAGGATGCCGACGGCGTCGCGGTTGACCTGCACTTCGAGGATCACGTTGCCCTCGGGCGTGATCTGCGGCGTGACCTCGAGCTTCAGGTTCGCCTTGCGGAACTGGATCGACGTGGCGCCGCTCGAGGTGGCCTGCTGGTACGGCAGCTCGGTGCCCTGCTCGATCACGGCGGTGCCCTGGTCGGCGGTGAGCACGCGCGGGCTCGACACCACCTTGCCGCGCTGGTCGGCTTCGAGGGCGGACAGCTCGAGGTTCAGGAAGCGGGTGAGGTCCGAGCTGAACAGGCTTACCGCGAAGGTGGCGGGATCGACGCCGGAGATCGCCGGCGCCGGCAGGTTTACGAAGTTCGTGTTCGGCAGCAGCGTGCCGCCCGAGCCGGTGGCTCCCGGCAGCGGCGTGAGGTCGTGCACGCCCTGCAGGTTGCCCGACACCGTCGCGCGGCCGAGCGTGCCGCCGGCGCTGGCGTTGATCCGGTTGAAGCCCAGCCGCACGCCGAGATTGCGCGTGAAGCGGTCGTCGGCCTCGACGATGCGCGCCTCGATCAGCACCTGGCGCACCGGGATGTCGATCTGCGCGATGACCTTGCGCACCTCCTCGAGCCGCAACGGCGTGTCCTGCACGAACACCTTGTTCGTGCGCTGGTCGACGACGACGCTGCCGCGCTTGGACAGCACGCGCTGCTTCTCGTCGGCGAGCAGCTTCTGCAGCGCCTCGGCCTTCTGGTAGTTCAGCTGGAAGGTTTCGGTGCGCAGCGGCTCGATGTCGGAGATCTGCGCGCGCGACTCGAGTTCCAGCTTCTCCTTGGCCGCGATCTCGTCGCGCGGGGCAACCATGATGACGTTGCCGTTCTTGCGCATGTCCAGGCCCTTGGAATCCAGGATGATCGCCAGCGCCTGGTCCCACGGAACGTCCTTCAGCCGCAGCGTGAGGCTGCCCGCCACCGAATCGCTGGTGACGATGTTCAGGTTGGTGAAGTCGGCGATGACCTGCAGCAGCGCACGCACGTCGACGTTCTGGAAGTTCAGCGACAGCCGCTCGCCCTTGTAGCCCGGCTGCGTGCCGGCGACGAGCCGGTTCGGATCCTCGCGCACCGCCTTGACCTCGACGACGAACTGCGTGTCGCTCTGGTAGGCGTTGTGCTCCCACTGCCCCTGCGGCTCGATCACCAGCCGGGCGTTGTCCCCCTGCTGGAAGGCGCGCACGGTGCGCACCGGCGTGCCGAAGTCGCTCACGTCGAGACGACGGCGCAGATTCTCGGGCAGCTTCGTGCCGATGAAGTCGACGACCACCGTCTGCCCCTGCTGCCGGATGTCGACGCCGACGCCCGGATCCGACAGGTCGACGACGACGCGCCCTTCGCCTTCCTTGCCGCGGCGGAAGTCGATGTCGCGCAACGCATGCTCGCCTTTGCCGTCGACCTTGGCGAAGTTGTACGTCGAACCCGTCTGCGCGGTAGCGGCGGCCGAGGCAGTCGGCTCGAGCGCGACGACGAGCGTGTTGCCGTCGATCGACGTCTCGTAGCCCATCGGACGCTTCAGGTTCAGCACGACGCGCGAGCGCTCGCCCGACTGCACGATCGCCACGCTGCGCACGTCGCCCTGCGGCAGCTCGATCGAGTTGTGCCCGGAGCGGTTGTCCGTGTCGACGAAGTCGAAGGCGATGCGCGGCGGGTTCGATACCGAGAAGCCGACCGGCGCGACGGTGGGCGCGTTCTTCAGTCCGATGCGCAGATAGGTCGTGCTGCCCTGCTGCACGCTGGCGACCGACTCGATCGAGTTCGCCTGGGCGAAGGCCGGGGTGGTGGCGAGACCGCCGGCGAGGACGGCGCCGGCGACGCAGAAGGCTGCGGCCACGCGAGCCGCATCCCCGCCGAGCGCCCGGATCGCCGGGCCGATGCTGCCGAACATCGCTTTCATTGAGCGCTCCCGTCCTGGATCTGCAGTGTCGTTTCGCGCTCGACCCAGTCGCCGACGGCGTCCTGGACCAGTTCCTTCAGCGCGACTTCGGTCTCGCTGATGCGCGTGATCATTCCGTAGTTCTGCCCGGCGTAGTTGCCCACGCGCGCCTGGTAGACGAGGCGCTCGGCCTGCAGCAACGCGTACTGCCCCTGGCGGTTCGCCAGGTGCCCGACCATGCGGATCGCGTCGAGCGGATAGGCCTCGAGCGCCTCGCGCGGGCGCGTCGTGTCCGGCTTCAGGCCGCCGGCCGGGGCGCCCGCGTGGGCGACGCCCGGCGCGCCGCCGAGCCTGGCGACCGAGAACGGGTCGACCTGCCCTTCGTTGTCGTATCGATAGGGCTCGAAGCGGCGGGGCTCGCTGATCGGATGGTGCACCGGCTTGACGCTGGCGCGCACCGACTGCATCCATTCGCGCAATTCGGCCTGGTCGTCGGCGCAGCCGGCGAGCGATACGGCGGCGACGGCGCCGAGGGCGGCGAGAGCGGTCTTCATCTTCGTGGTCATGACTTCTTCTTCGCCTTCGCTTCAGCTGCCTTGCGCCGCTGCTCGGCGATCTCCTCCGGGTCGAGATAGCGGAAGGTCTTGGCGATCGCCTCCATCGACAGGTTGCCGGTGGCGCTCGCCGCCTGTCCGCTGCGATCGGCGGGCAGCGAGATCTGCAGGTTGTTCAGCGTGACGATGCGGGCGAGGTTGGCGATCTCGCTGGTGAACGAGCCGAAGGCGTGATACGAGCCGGTGACGCGGATCGCGATCGGCAGTTCGGCGTAGTAGTCGCGCACGACGACCTGCCCGGGCTTGAACAGCTCGAACTGCAGCCCGCGCCCGACGCCGGCCTGGTTGATGTCGGAGAGCAGCGCGTCCATCTCGGCCTTGCTCGGCAACTGCTTCTCGAGCGCACTGACGTACTGCATCACCTGTTCCTTCTGCTCGCGCAGCGCCTCGAGGTTCACCGCCTGGCGCATCTTGTCGGTGAACTCGTCCTTCAGCCGCTGCTCCTCGGCAACGCGCGCCTCGAGATCCTCGAGCTGGCCCCGCCAGTAGCCGCCCCAGGCCGCCGCGCCGAGCGCGACGACGATCGCCGCGAGCAGCGCGATGCGCGGGACGATCGGCCACAACCCCGGATGGCGTCCCTGCAGCCCCTGGAACTGCGCAGTGACGGCGGACAGATCGATCGACGAATTGAACCGGGCCATCGCGCTCACCTCACGGAGTTCGCCGCCACCGGCGCGCCGGCGACCTTGGCAGGCACGGCGGCAGGGGCGTCGTTGGTGCGCACCAGCGCGTTCAGCGAGAACTCGTACAGCCGCCGGCCGGCGTCGTTCGCGTTCGCCTTGCCGCCGCCGAGCTGCACCGCCTTGATCTCGACCAGCTCGGGGCGCTCGAGCCAGGGCGTGTTGTTCGCCAGGTTGCGCAGCAGCTCCGAGACGCGATCGTTCGATTGCGCGTAGCCGACCAGCGTGACCTTGCGTTCGTCCTGCCGCATCGACTTCAGGTACAGGCCTTCGGGCACGTGCTTGACCAGCTCGTCCATCAGGTGCACCGGTATGGTCCGGTTCGTCTGCAGGCTCTCGACCGCAGCTTGGCGAGCGCGCAGCGCGTCGATCTCGGCGCGCAGCGTCGCGATCTCCTTGATCTGCTCGTCGAGCCTGGCGTTCTCCGCGCGAATGAAGTCGTTGCGCGCGCGCTGCTCGTCGATGCGGTTGTCGATCGCCAGGGCGACGAGCAGGCAGCCGAGGGCGGCGAGAATCGCGGTCAGCGCGCCCAGTACGACGAAATCCTTCTTGCGCCGCTCGCGGCGCATCTCCCGGTGCGGGAGAAGGTTGATGCGCGGAATCATGCGTCGAATCTCCGCATCGCGAGACCGGCGGCCACGAGCAGCGCCGGCGCATCGGCGCGCAGCTGCCGGTCGCGGACGGCGTCGGACACCTCCATCCCCTGGAACGGACTGAGGATCTCGGTGGGAACCTGGGTGCGCTGCATCACCGCGTCGGCCAGCCCCGGTACGACCGAAGATCCGCCGGCGAGATAGATCTGGTCGACCCGCGTATATGGCGTCGACGTGAAGAAGAACTGCAGCGCGCGCGCGATGTCGGTGGCGCCCTGCTCGATGAACGGCTGCAGCAGGTCGCGCTGGTAATTGTCGGGCAGGTCGCCGGTGCGCTTCTTGAGCTCCGCCTCTTCCGGCGTGAGCCCGTACAGCCGAACCAGGTCCTGCGTGAGCTGCTGCCCGCCGAAGGTCTGCTCGCGTTCGAACACCGTCTGCTCGTTGAGCACGACGGCGAGCGAAGTCGTCGTCTGCCCGATCGAGAACACGGCGATGATCTGGCCCTGGCCGTTGTTCGGCAGGAACCGGGTGACGTGGTCCACCGCCGAGCGAAGCGCATAGCTCTCGACGTCGACCACCACCGGGCGCAGCCCCGCCATCTCGGCGACGGCCACCCGATCGTCTACCTTCTCCTTGCGCGACGCCGCCAGCAGGACCTCGATCTCTTCCTCGGATCCCTTGGCCGGACCGAGCAGCTGGAAATCGAGGTTCACCTCCTCGATCGGAAACGGAATGTACTGGCTCGCCTCGGCCTCGACCTGCACCTCGTAGTCTTCTTCGCGCAGGCCGGCGGGAACCAGGATCTTCTTGGTGATGACCGAGCCTGCGGGCAGCGCCAGCGCGGCCTCGCGCGCCCGGGTGTTGCACTTGCGCAGCGCGCGCGTCAGCGCCTCCGCCACCGCCTCGGGCTTCTCGATGTTGCCGTCGACGATCGCGCCGCGCTCGATCGGCTCGATCGCATAGCGCTCGAGCCGCATCGGCGTGCGCTGGCCCTTCGCCAGCTCGACCACCTTCACGCTGGAGCCGCTCAGGTCGATGCCGACGAGCGGCGGGGATGTTCGGCCAAACAGACTCGGGAGCGCTATCGCCATCGGGAGTCTCGATGAAAAAGTCCCGTAAACTTAAGGACTTGCGTTTGTTTTTTAACAACCGCTCGCGATGCTAGCGACGAGCTCGATTTACTGTAAAGCGTTTTGTGCGGTAGTTCGCAGCGCGTCGCGACCATCGGTCGTACGCCACCGACCACTGGGCCGCGCCTGTGCAGGGGCGCCGATCGACGGCAGCGCGAACGCCGCGTGCGGCGCATCGCCGCCGTCCCCGGGCGATCCGTATAAAATCCGCAACAGTCCCAGCGGGGTACGCCCGTAAATGCCCGCACGCAACGCCCGAAAGCCCCGCTCGAAGCCGTCTCCGAAGAAGTCGCTGTGGTTGCGGGTGTCGATCGCGGCGCTGGCGATTCCGGTGGCGCTCGCCGTCTGCGGCGCGCTGCTCGGCGCCTTCGCGCTGCTGATGCTCAACGACCGGCTGCCGTCGCTCGACGCGATGCTCGACTACCGGCCGCGCATCCCGCTGCGCGTATACACCGCAGACGGCAAGCTGATCGGCGAGTTCGGCGAGGAGCGGCGCACCTTCGTGCATATCGAGGACGTGCCGCAGGTGATGAAGAACGCGGTGCTCGCCGCCGAGGACACGCGTTTCTTCGAGCACATCGGCGTCGACCCGGTGGGCGTGGCGCGGGCCGCCGTCACCAACCTGTTCGCCGGTGGCAAGGAGCAGGGCGCGAGCACGATCACGATGCAGCTCGCGCGCGAGTTCTTCCTGTCGAACGAGCGCACCTACACGCGCAAGATCGTCGAGATCCTGCTCGCGCTGCGCATCGAGGACACGCTGAGCAAGGAACAGATCTTCGAGCTGTACCTGAACCAGATCTACCTGGGCAAGCGCTCCTACGGCTTCGCCGCGGCGGCGCGCACCTACTTCGACAAGCCGCTGGCGCAGCTGAGCGCGGCCGAGGCAGCGGTGCTCGCCGGGCTGCCGAAAGCGCCGTCGCGCTTCAACCCGATGGTCAATCCGGCGCGCGCGATCGAGCGCCAGCGCTACATCCTGGGGCGCATGCGCGAGGCGGGCTTCCTCACGCAGGCCGAATACCAGGCGGCGATGACCGAGCGCCTGGTGTTCTCGCCGCCGCGCGCCGACTACCCGGTGCAGGCGCCGTACGTGGCCGAACTCGCCCGTCAGCTCGCCTTCGACCTGTACCACGAGGACATCTATTCGGCCGGCTTGAAGATCTACACGACGATCGATCCGGTGCACCAGGCGGCGGCCAACGCGGCGCTCGAAAAAGGCGTCGTCGACTACGACCGCCGCCACGGCTTTCGCGGTCCCGAACGCACGATCGCGCTGCCCGACGATCCGCACGCGGCCGACGAGACGATCGACGCGGCGCTCGACGACGACGCCGACATCGGCAACTTTCTGTCGGCGGTGGTGCTCGAGGCCGATCCGAAGCGCGTCGTCGTCTCGCGCGGCGACGGCAAGCCGATCGAGATCACCGGCAACGGGCTGAAGTTCGTCGCGTCCGCGCTCGGCCCGCGCGCCAGCGCGTCGAGGCGCCTCGCGCGCGGCTCGGTCATCCGCATCTCGCGCGACGACGGCGGCAGCTACCAGATATCGCAACTGCCCGAGGTGCAGGCGGCCTTCGTGTCGATGGACACGCACGACGGCGCGGTGCGCGCTCTGGTCGGCGGCTTCGACTTCGAGCGCAACCGCTTCAACCGCGTCGTGCAGGCCTGGCGCCAGCCCGGTTCGAGCTTCAAGCCGTTCATCTACTCGGCATCGCTCGAGAAGGGCTTCATGACGTCGACCATCGTCAACGACGCGCCGGTGCTGATCGACCCCGCGCGCACCGGCGGCCAGCTGTGGGACCCGAAGAACTACGACGGCAAGTACGAAGGCCCGATGCCGCTGCACACGGCGCTGGCCAAGTCGAAGAACATGGTGTCGGTGCGCATCCTCGACGCGATCGGCCCGCAGTACGCGCAGGACTACGTCTCGCGCTTCGGCTTCGACCCCGAACGGCATCCCGCTTACCTCACGATGGCGCTCGGCGCGGGCTCGGTCACCCCGTGGCGGATGGTCGGGGCGATCTCGGTGTTCGCCAACGGCGGCTACCGCGTCGAGCCCTACCTGATCTCGCGGATCACCGACAGCAACGGGCGGCTGCTGGCCAGCGCGAAGCCCGATCGCGCGGACGACGAAGCGGTACGCGTGATCGACGAGCGCAACGCGTTCCTGATGGATTCGATGCTGCGCGACGTCGTGCGCATCGGCACCGCCACCCGCGCGAAGACGCTCAAGCGCAACGACCTCGCCGGCAAGACCGGCACGACGAACGATTCGGTGGACGCCTGGTTCGCCGGCTACCAGCCGTCGCTCGCCGCGGTCGCCTGGGTGGGCTTCGACCAGCCGCGCAAACTCGGCGATCGCGAAACCGGCGGCGGGCTCGCCCTGCCGATCTGGATCGACTACATGGCCGTGGCGCTGAAAGGCGTCGCCGAGGAGCCGAGGCGCGAGCCCGAGGGCGTGGTGCGCATCGACGGCCAGTACTACCTGTCGGAGACGCGTCCGGGACAGGGAATCGCTTCGCTCGGCGTCGCCGAGGAGGGCGTTGCCTCCGGCGCTGAGGCCGACCGCATCCGCGACCAGGTGTTCTGAGCTTGCGCGCGCGCCTCCGTCCCCCGCCCGCGGCGCCCGCAACCGGCGCTCGTCGAGGCGCGCTGCTGGCGGTCGTCGCGTCGCTGCTCGTCGCCGGCTGCGGCCAGCGCGGCCCGCTCTACCTTCCCGAGAACGCGCCGCCGCCCCGCCGCAGGCGCGCGAACTCGCAACCGGCGCCCGCGTCGTCGCCCACACAGGCCGATCCGCAACGATGACCACCGACTCTCCGTTCCGCTACCGCAACGGCTCGCTCTTCGTCGAGGAGGTCGAGCTGGCGGCGATCGCGCGCGAGCACGGAACCCCCGCCTACGTCTACTCGCGCGCCGCGATCGAAGCGGCCTTCGCATCCTTCGTGCGCGCCTCCGGCGATCGCGACGTGCTCGTCTGCTATGCGCTGAAGGCGAACTCGAACCTCGCGATCGTCGAACTGCTCGCGCGCGCGGGCGCCGGCTTCGACATCGTCTCCGCCGGCGAACTGCAACGCGTGATCGCCGCCGGCGGCGATCCGTCGAAGGTGCTGTTCTCCGGCGTCGGCAAGAGCGAGGCGGAGATGCGGCTCGCGCTCGACGCGGGCGTGCGCTGCTTCAACATCGAGTCGGAAAGCGAACTGCTGCGGCTCGATCGCGTCGCCGCTTCGATGAAGCGGCGCGCGCCGATCTCGCTGCGCGTGAATCCCGACGTCGACGCCGGCACGCATCCGTACATCTCCACCGGACTGCGCGAGAACAAGTTCGGCATCGCGCACGACGACGCGCTCGCGGTCTACCGGCGCGCGGCGGCGCTGCCGAACCTCGAGATCGTCGGAATCGACTGCCACATCGGTTCGCAGATCACGTCGGTGGAGCCGTATCTCGCGGCAGCCGACAAGGTGCTCGAACTGGTCGACGCGCTGCACGCCGAGGGAATCGAACTGCGCCACCTCGATTTCGGCGGCGGCCTGGGCATCCGCTATCGCGACGAGGATCCGCCGTCGGCGCAGACGCTGCTCGACGCGCTGTTCCGCCGGCTCGACCGCCATCCGCGCGGCCGACGCTACGGCGTGTTCTTCGAATTCGGCCGCTCGATCGTCGGCAACGCCGGCGTGCTGCTCACGCGCGTGGAATACCTGAAGCGCAACGGCGAGCGCCGATTCGCGATCGTCGACGCGGCGATGAACGACCTGATGCGTCCGGCGCTGTACGACGCCTACCACGGCGTGCTGCCGCTGCGGCAGCGCGACGACGTCGAAGCGCAGCGCTACGACGTGGTGGGCCCGGTCTGCGAGTCGGGCGACTGGCTCGCGCGCGACCGGTCGCTTGCGATCGCCGAAGGCGACCTGCTCGCGATCGCGTCGGCCGGCGCCTACGGCATGGCGATGGCGTCGAACTACAACACGCGACCGCGCGCGGTCGAGCTGCTGGTCGACGGCGCGCAGGCGCACGTCGTGCGCGAACGGGAAAGCGTCGAGTCGCTATTCGCGCTCGAGCGGCGCCTGCCGTAGCGTCGGCCCCCGCAGCGGCGCGCCGCCGGCGGCAGCGGGGCGCGCCCCGCCCGGCATAGTCCGCGCGGCCTGCGCAGAGCGCCTGGAACGCGCGGGCGGACTGGCCCAGTGCCACGCCAGGCGCACCGCGAGAAGCCCGGCCACGACGAGCGCCCAGGCGAGCGGCGCCGAGAAATCGTTCTTGCCGGCCTTGTGCCACCAGTAGTGCAGCACCGCGAGCACGGCGATCGCGTAGACGAGGCGGTGCAGTTCCTGCCAGCGGCGCCCGAGCCGCCGCATCATCGCGTTCGTCGAGGTCGCGGCCAGCGGGATCAGCAGCACGAAGGCGACCACCCCCACGGTGATGAACGGGCGCTCGAGCACGTCGTCGACGATCGCGTTCCAGTCGAACCACTGGTCGAGCCAGGCGTACGCCAGCAGGTGCAGGCACGCATAGAAGAACGCGAACAGCCCGAGCATCCGGCGCAGCCGCATCAGCCAGCTCCAGCCGAACAGCCGGCGCAGCGGCGTCACCGCGAGCGTGATGCACAGCATCGCCAGCGCCCACGTGCCGGTGGAGCGCTGCACGAATTCGACCGGGTTGGCGCTGAGCGAGTCGAGCGCGCCCAGCACGACGAACCGCGCGAGCGGCACGAGCGCGAGGGCGAACACGAGCGCGCGCAGCGCGCGCGGCGAGCGCATTCAGAACTCCCTGCGCAGGTCCATCCCCGCATACAGCGAAGCGACCTGCTCGCCGTAGCCGTTGAACATGCGCGTCGGCTGGCGCCGCACGAACAGCCCGCCCTCGCCGATCCTGCGCTCGGTCGCCTGCGACCAGCGCGGATGATCGACTTCCGGATTCACGTTCGCGTAGAAGCCGTATTCGTTCGGCGCCGCCCGGTGCCAGCTGGTGAGCGGCTGGCGCTCGACGAAGCGGATCGCCACCAGCGACTTCGCGCTCTTGAAGCCGTACTTCCACGGCACGACGACGCGCATCGGCGCGCCGTTCTGCGGCGGCAGCACATCGCCGTAGAGCCCGAAGGTCAGCAGCGTCAGCGGATGCGCAGCCTCGTCGATGCGCAAGCCCTCGGTGTACGGCCACGCGAGCACCATCGAGCGCACGCCCGGCATCTGCTTCGGGTCGGCCAGCGTGACGAACTCGACGAACTTCGCAGCGCCGGTGGGCTCGACGCGTTTCATCAGTTCCGAGAACGAGTACCCGATCCACGGAATGACCATCGACCAGCCCTCGACGCAACGCAGCCGGTAGATGCGTTCCTCGAGCGGCGCGAGGCGGCGCAAGTCGTCGACGTCGAAGCGCCCGGGCTTCGCCACCTCGCCCTCGATCGCAACGGTCCAGGGTCGTACGCGCAATGATTTCGCATAGCGCTCCGGGTCCGATTTGTCGGTGCCGAACTCGTAGAAGTTGTTGTAGCCGGTGACGTCCTCCCGGGGCGTCGGGCGCTCCATCGTCGACAGCACGCTCGGCTTCGCGTCGAGCTTCGCGTCGGCCGGGCCGCTAGCGGCCTGCGTCGCAGCCGCCGCCGGCGTCGCGGCCGACGCGACGAGCGGCGTCAGCGCCGCGCCGACGGCAGCGCCGAGCAGCGCCCGCCGCTCGCGCAGGCGCTCCCAGGACTCACGGGGAGTGATCTCGCCGGGCCGTGGATCGGCCGGGTCGGAAATTCGGATCGGCATGGCCGCCTCCGCAAAACGCTCAGGATACGGCGCCTGCGAAAGCGACCTGTGCAGCAGCCTTCGACGCGACGCGGTCGTCGACCTGATTGTCGACCCTGTAGTTGTCGACCGCGCCGCGGCAATCGATCAGCGCAGCCCCGCCATGTACTGCGCGACGGCCTTGATCTCGCGATCGGACAGGCGCTCGGCGATCGTGCGCATCTGTTCGCTGTTCGCGCGCTCGCCGCTGCGGAACGCCGTGAGCTGCACCTCGGTGTATTCGGCGTACTGCCCCTGCAGCCTCGGATACTGCGACGGAATGCCGGCTCCGTTCGGGCTGTGGCAGCCGGCACAGGCCGGAACGCCCTTGGCGGCGATGCCGACGCGGTAGATGGTGCGACCGGCTTCGGCGAGCGCGGCATCGGTGGCCGCGGCCGGCGCGAGAGTCTGCGACGCGAAATGCGCGGCGACGTTGCGGATGTCTTCCGGCGAAAGCATGGCGGCGAAACCGGCCATGATCGCGCTCGGGCGGTGCGCCTGCTGCTCGCCTTCGGCGGGTTTGAAATCGTTCAGCTGCTTGGCGAGATATTCGGGATGCTGGGCCGCCAGCTTCGGGTTCGCCGGGATGAGACTGTTGCCGTCTGCCGCATGACACGCCGCGCAGACTTCCTGTGCGATCTGCGCGCCGCGCTTCGCGTCGACCGGCGCCGGCTTCGCGGGCGCTGCGCCCTGCGCGAAAACGACCGGAGCGAAAGCGGCCGCCACCGAGACGGCTACGCAGGCGGCGACGCAACCGTAGACAGCCGCGCCGGGAATTCTCACTCGGAACATGGGACGGAACCCGTTCTTCAGTCGACGGACCCGCTCGCGGGTCCGACAAAGCCTGCAATTGTACAATAGGCCCTGTTCCCGTCGAGGTTCTTCGCGTGGTGGTTCCCGCACTGACATCCGCGCGCTTCGAAACCACCGTCGCCCGCCTCTCCCAGCTGCCCGAGTCCCGGCTCGCCGAAGTCGCCTTCGTCGGCCGCTCGAACGCGGGCAAGTCCTCCGCGCTCAACGCGCTGTGCGGACAGCGCCGCCTCGCCTTCGCCAGCAAGACGCCGGGGCGCACGCAGGCGCTGAACTACTTCGCGCTCGGCCCGGAGAACGCCGCGCCGTGCGCCTGGCTCGTCGACACGCCCGGCTACGGCTACGCGAGCGCACCGCTCGAGGTCAAGCGCGGGTGGGACCAGCTCGCCGGGAGCTATCTGGCGCAGCGCAAGACGCTCGCCGGCGTCGTGCTCGTGCTCGACGTGCGCCGCGGGCTTACCGAACTCGATCGTGGCGTGCTCGCGTGGATCGCCGCCGACGTGCCGATCCTCGTGCTCGCCAGCAAGTGCGACAAGCTCGGCAACGCGCAGCTCGCGGTCGCGATGCGCGAGCTCGAAGCCGCGCTGCGCGCCGAGCAGCTGTCGAACCCCCTCGGTCTGCTATCGTTTTCCGCGATCCGCCGCACCGGCGTCGACGAAGCGCGGGAGATCATCGCCGACTGGCTACGGCCCGGAGAAACGACATGAAACAGGACAACCCACGCGCAGCCTTTCCGTTCGTGCGGATGCGCCGGCTGCGCCGCAACGACTTTTCGCGCCGGCTGGTCCGCGAGCACCGGCTGTCCGCCGACGACCTGATCTATCCGATCTTCGTCCTCGACGGCGCCTCGCGAACGCAGGCCGTCGCGTCGATGCCCGGCGTGGAGCGCCTGAGCGTGGACCGGCTGCCGGCGATCGCCGAGCAGTGCCTGCAGCTCGGCATCCCGGTGCTCGCGCTGTTTCCGGTGATCGAGCCGTCGGCGAAGAGCGCCGACGGCGCGGCGGCCACCGATCCCGACGGCCTCGTGCCGCGCGCGGTTCGCGAACTGAAGAAACGCTTCCCCGAGCTGGGCGTGCTCACCGACGTCGCGCTCGACCCGTACACGACGCACGGCCAGGACGGTGTCGTCGACGAGGACGGCTACGTGCTCAACGACCGCACGGTCGAGATCCTGCGCCGGCAGGCGATCGTGCAGGCCGAGGCCGGCGTGGACATCGTCGCGCCCTCCGACATGATGGACGGGCGCATCGGCGCGATCCGCGCGTCGCTCGAGGAAGCCGGCCACATCCACACGAAGATCATGGCGTACTCGGCGAAGTACGCCTCGGGCTTCTACGGCCCCTTCCGCGACGCCGTCGGCTCGGCGGGCAATCTCGGCAAGGGCGACAAGAAGACCTACCAGATGGACCCGGGCAACTCGGACGAGGCGCTGCGCGAAGTCGCGCTCGACCTCGCCGAAGGCGCCGACATGGTGATGGTCAAGCCCGGCATGCCGTATCTGGACATCGTGCGCCGCGTGAAGGACGAGTTCCGCTGCCCGACCTTCGTCTACCAGGTGAGCGGCGAGTACTCGATGCTCAAGGCGGCGGCGGCCAACGGCTGGCTCGACGAGCGCGCGGTCGCCCTCGAATCGCTGCTGGCGATGCGGCGCGCCGGCGCCGACGGGATCCTCACCTATTTCGCGCGCGACGCCGCGCGCTGGCTGCGCGAGACGCGCTGACGCGGTCGGCGCAGCGATGGAACTCGTCGTCGTCGGCGCCGAAGGCGCCTCGGTCGTCGAATCGATCGACGCGCTGCCCGACGTCGGCTTCGTCTGGTGCGATTGCGTCTACTCCGACGGCCCCGTCTGGACGGCGCCGGTGCAGCGGCTCACCGGCATCCACGTGCTCGACGAGCACCTGCGCGACGCCGAGAACGTCGCCCATCCGTCGTCCTTCGATTCGACGAACGACTACGAGATCATCGTCTTTCGCGGCCTGGCGCTGCGCGTGGAGGCGCTCGACGCGTCCGACGTCATCCACGTGAAGACGCGCCCGGTGGTGTTCTTCCTGTTCCCTCGCGTGCTCGTCACCGTGCGGGCGCCCGACAGCCGGCTGATGGCGAGCACGCGCACCCGCCTGATGAGCGCCGCCGGACGCGCACGGCTGCCTACGCAGCCCGAGGAGCTGATGCTGCGCATCCTCAATGCGATGGTCGATCGTTACCTCGAATTGCGCCAGCCGCTGTCGGCGCAGCTCGACCGCTGGCAGCGCCAGCTGCTCGACACGCGCCGGCCGTTCAACGACTGGTACTCGCTGCTCGAGGCGCGGCGCGAGGTGCGCCGCCTCGAGGACCTGTGCGAGGAGCAGCTCGACGCGCTCCAGGAGTGGCGCGACGAACGCCTGGAGCACAGCGACGGCGGCGGCCTGAGCGAAGTGCTGCTCGTGCGCACGAGCGACATCGTCGAGCACATCCACCGCGTGCGCGGCCATGCCCAGCGGCTCGAATCGTCGCTCGAGAACGCCGTGCAGCTGCATTTCTCGGCCACCGCGTACCGCACGAACGAGATCGTGCGCGCGCTCACGGCCATCACGGCCGTGTTCATGCCGCTGACGCTGATCACCGGGATCTTCGGGATGAACTTCGAGTACATCCCGTGGCTGCACTCGCGCGCCGGCTTCTGGTGGACGATGGGCGCGATGCTCGCACTCGGCGTGCTGATGCTGCTGTTCCTGCGCGCGCGCGAAGTGCTGTCGGCGTCGGCGCTGCTCGGCAACCGTTCGGCGCGCAGACGGCGGCGGCGCAAGGACGCGTCGAGCGTCTACGACTAGTACAGCAACACGTAAATAACGCAACATGAATACAATGCCGACATGTTCA
>CALCZN010000079.1:0-3559 GCA_937903095.1 uncultured Burkholderiales bacterium | reverse complement strand
AGCGCTCCGGCCGCCAGCAGGAGCGCGACGAAGGTCGTCGCCATCGAGGCGAAAGTGAGCTGCCCGCGCAGGGTCGGCCCGCTCACGCCCGTTCCCTCATGCTCGTTGTCTCATGAGCGGCCCCTCATGATCGGGTCTTCCGCACGCGCTCGGCGGCCTCGGCCGCTCGTCATCCGGCGCCCCGCAGCGACCACGCCGCGAAGGAATCCTGCGCGAGCGCATCGACCAGATACGGCAGGCTCGATCGCATCGACGCTTCCAGTCCGAACGGCGGATTCACGACGAAGACGCCGCTGCCGTGCAGCCCGAAGCCGCCGGGCGACGGCCTGCCGACCGACAGCGTCATGCTCAGCCAGCGCAGCTGCGGCCAGCGCTCGAGCGTGTTCACCAGCGTTTCCATTTCGCGTCGCCGGACCTGCGGGTACCAGATCGCGTAGCAGCCGGTGGCGAAGCGGCGCAGCGCCTCGCGCAGGGCGGCGACGACGCGCGCGTAATCGTGCTTGTCCTCGTAGGGCGGATCGACGAGCACGAGCGCGCGACGCGATGCGGGCGGCAGCACGGCCTTCAGTCCGACGAAGCCGTCGACCCGCTCGATTCGCACGCGGCGCGCGGCGGCGCGATCGAGCCGCGCGAACCGGTCTTCGAGCACCCGATGCTCGGTGGGGTGCAACTCGAACAGGCGAAGCCGGTCCTGCTCGCGCAACGCGTCGAAGGCGAGCACGGGCGAGCCGGGGTAGCGACGCAACGCGCCGTCGGGGTTATGGTGCGCGACCGCGGCGAGCCAGTCGGCGACCGGCCCGGGCGCATCGTCGCGACCCCACAGGCGCCCGACGCCTTCGCGGAACTCGGCACGCTGAGCGGCCCACCCTTCGTCCAGCGCATACATGCCGGCGCCGGCGTGGGTATCGACGACGAGGAACGGCGCGTCCTTGCGACGGAAATGCGCGAGCAGGGCTACCAGCACGACGTGCTTGAGGACGTCGGCATGGTTGCCCGCATGGAAAGCGTGCCGGTAGCTGAACACAGGATGGATGATGACGCAGTGCGCCGGTCATTGCGGCAAAATCGCGCGCATGGCGACCGCAGAGCTCCGCAGCGATTCCCGCAGCACGGTGGGCATCGCCGCACTGCTCTGGCTGCTCGTGTCGGCGCTCGTCTTCTCGCTGCTGCTGCACGAACGTCGCGTGCAGCTCACGCGCGCCGAGAGAACCGCCCGCGCGCTGACGATGCTGATGCAGGCCCACACGGAGAGCGCGTTCGACGCCGTGGACCTCGTGCTCGCCGGCGTCGCCGACGCCTACGCGGCGCTGCGCCCCGCCGCGGACGATCCTCGTTTCCACGCGCTGTTGCGCCAGCGGCTGACCGAGCTGCCCTCGGTGCGCGCGATCTTCGTCGTCGGCCCCGACGGCTACATCCGCAACGCCAGCGATTCCCCGAACTCGCCGAGCGCGCCGCTGACCGATCAGGAATACTTCCGGCGCTACGTGGACGACCCGACGCTCGTGCGCGCGATCTCCCCGCCCGTGTACAGCCGTGCGGGGCTCGGCTGGTTCAACGCGGTCACGCGGCGCATCGTCGTCGACGGCCGTTTCGCCGGCGTGGCGGTCGCGGCGGTCGTTCCCACGAATTTCGAGGCGCTGTACCGTTCGATGGAGCTGGGTCCGGGACAGACGATCGAGCTGTTCTACGAGGACCGCACGCGGGTGGCCCGCTATCCGGCGGACGATTCGAAGATCGGGCGCAAGGCGACGCGCGAGGAAGTGTTCGGCACCAGCGCCGGCAATGGCGCAGCCGGAACGATCGTGGTGCGCGACGGGCTGTTCCGCGTCCGGATGACGAGCTACCGGCGCCTGAGCGATGCTCCGTTCGTCGTCACGCTCACCCAGGAGCCGCCATCGCTGCTGGCCGCCTGGCGCGTCGAGGTGTTCGGCGCGGCGCTGGCGATGGCCGCGCTCACCGGGCTGCTGATCGCGCTGGTCGTGCAGCTGCGCCGCAAGCGCCAGATGGCCGCGCGGGTGAGCCAGCGGATCGCGCAGTCCGAGCGCATCGAGGCGGTAGGCCAGCTCACCGGCGGCATCGCACACGACTTCGCCAACCTGCTCGGCATCGTGCGCACGAACCTGGCGATCATCGAACGGCTGCATCCCCCCGACGTCCGCGTGCGCAAGGCGCTCGAGACCTCCGAGCGCGCGGTGGCCAACGCCCGGCGGCTGATCGACCAGCTGCTGCTGTTCGCGCGGCGCGGTTCGCTCGACGTGCACCCGATCGACCCGAACGAGGTGCTGCAGCGCCATCTGGACCTGCTGCGCCAGGCGGCCGGTCGGCAGGCGCGAGTGGAACTGGTGCTCGACGAAGATGCGCCCTGGTGCCTGGCCGACGAGTCGCAATTCGTCGCGGCGATGGTGAACCTGGTCGCCAACGCGCGCGACGCGATCGACGATTCGCTCGGCCGCGGCAGCATCACGGTGCAGACCAGCCGTGTCAGCGCTGCCCAGGCGGCCGAATGGGGGCTCGACGCGGTGCGGCCGCTGGTTCGCGTGAGCGTGGTCGACTCCGGGGTCGGAATGGACGAGAAGGTGCTCGCGCACGTGTTCGAGCCGTTCTTCACGACCAAGGGAAACGAGGGCACCGGCCTGGGCCTGGCGCAAGTGTACGGCTTCGTGAACCAGCTGGGCGGCGAGGTCCGCATCGAGTCGACGCTCGGACAGGGCAGCGCCGTGCATCTCTTCTTCCCGGCCGTGCAGGCCGATGCGTCGCCGGTTCAGCCGGCGGTGGCCACCACGCCTTCCGAAACGAGCGCGTCGATTTCGGCATCCGGGTAGCCGAATTCGCGCAGCACCTCGCGCGTGTGCTCGCCGAGCATCGGTGCGGCGCGTTCCCCGCATTCGGCCGGCGTCGCGTCGAACTTCACCGGGAAGCCGAGCGCGCGCGTGCGCCCCGCGCGCGGGTGCTCGACTTCGACGACCATGCGGCGCGCGAGCACCTGTTCGTGCGTCAGCGCTTCCCCGATCGAATGCACGGGTCCGGCCGGAACGCCCGCCGCGTCGAACGCCGCGATCCAGTGGGCTCGATCGCCGCCGACGAGCACGCTCTCCATCGCCTCGATCAGCGCCTCGCGGTTGCGCATCCGGCCCTCGTTGGTCGCGAAGCGCGCGTCGCGCACCCACTCGGGATGGCCCAGGACCTGGGCGATGCGTTCCCAGTTCGCCTGGTTCGCGCCGCCGATGTTCACGTAGCCATCGGCCACGCGGAAGGCCTGGTACGGCGCCGCGAGCACGTGGCCGGAGCCCAGCGGTCCGGGCGAACCTCCGGTGGCGAAGAAGATGGCCGCGTGCCAGTACGTCTGCTGCAGCGCGGCCTCCATCAGCGAGGTCTCGACGAGCTGTCCCTCGCCGGTCTTCAGCTTGTGCACGTAGGCGGCGAGGATGCCCAGCGCCGCGAGGATTCCGGCGTTGATGTCGGCGATCGGCGTACCCGACTTGACGGGCACGCCGCCCGCTTCGCCGGTGATCGACATCAGCCCCGCGAAGCCCTGCGCGATCAGGTCGAAGCCCCCCTT
>CALCZN010000078.1:0-6836 GCA_937903095.1 uncultured Burkholderiales bacterium | reverse complement strand
CCCTCATCCGCTCGCGATCGAAGAGCGGCGCCTCGCGCCAGCCGCCTTCGACGAAGACGCGCACCATGCATTGCGCCTCCAACGCCCCCTCGCGCACGCGCAAAGGCGCCGGCGTCGAACCCGCTCCCGCCTGCCCCGCCGCCCGCCCCGCAACCTCCGCGACGACCGACTCGATGACCAGCGCGCGCCCGGGCAGCAGGAACGCGAAACGCTGGCGATACGCCGCTTCGAAAGCCGCACGCATCGACCCGGCCGCGCCCCAGGGCACCGGCAGCGCGGTGTCGGTACCCTCGTAGCGAAGCAGCGCGCGACGCGCGATGCGCAGCGAACCGGCGGCCTCGCCCTGCGCCTGCAGCTCCTCGCGCGCCATGCGCTCGAGCGCATCGAGCTGGCCGCCCGCCGCCGCGAGCCCTTCGTCGTCGAAACGGCGCTCGACCGACTGCTCGCGCATCGCGACCGGCTCGGCCAGCCCCATGCCGTACGCCGACAGCACGCCGGCCAGCGGATGCACCAGAACGCGCGACATCGCCAGCGCATCGGCCACGCCGCAGGCGTGCTGCCCGCCCGCTCCGCCGAAGGTGGTCAGCGTGTAGCGCGTGACGTCGTAGCCGCGCTGCACCGAGATCTTCTTGATCGCGTTGGCCATGTTCGCCACCGCGATGTCGAGGAAGCCCTGCGCGAGCGCCTCCGGGCCGATCGTCCGGCCGCTTTGCGCGGATACCTGCCGCGCGAGCGCGTCGAACTTCTCTCGCACGATCCCGGCATCGAGCGGCTGGTCGGCGTTCGGCCCGAAGACGTGCGGAAAGAACGCCGGCTGGATGCGGCCGAGCATCACGTTCGCGTCGGTGACGGTGAGCGGGCCGCCCTTGCGGTAGCACGAGGGGCCGGGGTCCGCGCCCGCCGACTCGGGCCCGACGCGCATGCGCGCGCCGTCGAAATTCAGGATCGAGCCGCCGCCGGCCGCCACCGTGTGGATGCTCATCATCGGCGCGCGCATGCGCACGCCGGCCACCAGCGTGTCGAACTCGCGTTCCAGCTCGCCGGCGAAATGCGACACGTCGGTCGACGTGCCGCCCATGTCGAAGCCGATGACGCGATCGAAGCCGGCTGCCGCGCTCACGCGCGCCATGCCGACGATGCCGCCGGCTGGGCCGGAAAGGATCGAGTCCTTGCCCTGGAATGCATGCGCATCGGTGAGGCCCCCATTGGACTGCATGAACTGCAGCCGCACGCCGGGCATCGCGCGCGCGACGCGGTCGACGTATCGGCGCAGCACCGGCGACAGATAGGCGTCGACCACTGTCGTGTCGCCGCGGCCGACGAACCTGATCAGCGGCGAGACGCGATGCGACACCGAGATCTGCGTGAACCCGACCTCCTGCGCGACCCGCGCCAGGCGCTCCTCGTGCGCCGAATGGCGATAGCCGTGCATCAGCACGATGGCGATCGCGCGCAGGCCGCGCGCGTGGGCGGCCGCGAAGGCCTCTCGCGCCGCCTTCTCGTCGAGCGCGCGCACGACGCTGCCGTCGGCGCCGATCCGTTCGTCGACCTCGACGACTTCGCGATACAGCATCTCGGGCAGCACGATCTGCCGCTCGAAGAGCTTCGGCCGGTTCTGGTAGGCGATGCGCAGCGCGTCGCGAAAGCCGCGCGTCACCGCCAGCAGCAGCGGCTCCCCGGTGCGCTCGAGCAGCGCGTTCGTCGCCACCGTCGTGCCCATCTTCACGACCTCGACGCGCTCGGGCCCGATCGCCTCGCCCGCCCCCAGACCCAGCATGCGGCGGATTCCTTCCACTGCCGCGTCCTCGTACTGGCCGGGGTTCTCCGAGAGCAGCTTGGCGGTGGCGAGCGTGCCGTCGGGGCGCCGGCCGACGATGTCGGTGAAAGTGCCTCCGCGGTCGATCCAGAACTGCCAGCGGCTCATCGGGGCCTCACAACGATGCAGCCGCGCGCGCGGCCTGGTCGTACAAACCGGAAAGGGTGCGCAAGGCGCGCGCCAGCTTCGCGAGTTCCGCGCGCCCGTCCTCGCGGGCATCGCGCGCCCCGCGTGCGTCGCCCCCCGTCGGTTTCGCCGGAGACGACGCCGGATCGGCATTGAGCCGATCGGGAACCGAGGCGATCAGGCAGCGCTCGCGCACCTCGCGATAGCGGGCGACGAGCGCGGCGCCGGCCGGCGTGGTCGAATGGAAGACCTCCTTGCCGACCTTCTCGCCGCGCACCAGCCCCAGCCCCGCGAGCTTTCGCAGCGCATAGGCCACGACGTGCGAATCCTCGTAGTTCAGCGTAAAGCAGATGTCGGCGAGCTTCTTGCCCTTGCCCCGATGGTGCACGTGATGCAGCACCAGCACGTCAGTGATCGTGAGATCGGGCATGCCGGCGGCCCCCATGCAGCGCACTGCCCAGCGATCGAAGGCGCGCGCGGCGACGATCAGGCCGAACTCGAACTCCGACAATTCGCCCCAGTCGCCTTCGGCCAGGTGCGCCGACGACAGGATGCGCAGTGGCGCGCGCGCGCCCCGTGCTGCTGCCATGCAACATCTCCGAATCGTGAACGTTACGTTGACAATTTATCGCACAATTTCCTAAGCTTCGCGAGCCGCTCGAAGCGCGCGCACCGCGGGCCGGCGGCGCGTGCGAAGATCCGCCGCAGAAAAGAACCGAACCGGAGGCGTCATGAAAGTCGTACCCGTCCTGTCCGCCATCGCGCTGGGCATCGCATCCTCGGCCGTGCCCGCGCAGACGAAGTGGGATCTGCCGGCCGCGTATCCGGCGAGCAACTTCCACACCGAGAACCTGATGCAGTTCGTCGCCGACGTGGACAAGGCCACCGGCGGCAAGCTGAAGATCACCGTGCACGCGAACGCATCGCTGTTCAAGGCGCCCGAGATCAAGCGCGCCGTGCAGACGAACCAGGCGCAGATCGGCGAAATCCTGATCTCGAACTTCTCGAACGAGAACCCGCTGTACGGCATCGACGTGCTGCCCTTCCTCGCCACCAGCTACGACGCGGCCCGCAAGCTCGACCGTGCGGCGCGGCCGGCGCTCGACAAGCTGCTCGCCGCGCAGGGAATGAAGCTCCTGTACACGGTGGCCTGGCCGCCGCAGGGCCTGTACTCGACGAAGCCGCTGCAGTCGGCGAGCGACCTGAAGGGGATGAAGTTCCGCTCGTACAACGCAGCCACCGCGAAGATCGCCGAGATGTTCGGTGCGCAGCCGGTGACGATCCAGGCCGCCGAGCTGTCGCAGGCGATGGCCAGCGGCGGCGTCGAGGCGTTCATCACTTCCGGCTCCACCGGCTACGACACGAAGGCCTACGAGCACATCAAGTATTTCTACGACACGCAGGCCTGGCTGCCGAAGAACGCGGTCATCGTCAACCAGTCGGCCTTCGACAAGCTCGACAAGCCGGTGCAGGAAGCGCTGCTGAAGGCGGCGGCCGATGCCGAGACGCGCGGCTGGAAGAGCTCCCAGGAGAAGACCGCCTGGTATCTCGACCAGCTGAAGAAGAACGGCATGCAGGTGCTGCCGCCGACGCCGAAGATGACGAGCGAGTTCGAGAAGGTCGGAGACGCGCTCGTCGCCGATTGGGTGAAGCAGGCCGGCCCCGACGGCAAGGCGATCCTCGACGCGTACCGGAAGATGTGACGCGCGGGCGACGACGACGCACACCGGGACCATGCGCGCAGCGCTCGATCGGCTCTACGACGCCGCCGCATGGCTCGCGGCGGTGTCGATGATCGGCCTGCTCGTCATGGTGCTGCTGTCGATCGCCGGTCGCCAGTTCGGTTTCTACGTACCCGGAACCGACGCCTACGCCGGCTACCTGATGGCCGCGGCGGGCTTCCTCGCGCTCGCCCACACGCTGGCGCGCAACGAGCACATCCGCGTCACGCTCGTGCTCACGCTGGCCGGATCGAGGCTGCGCCGCGCGCTCGAGATCGTCTCGCTGCTGCTTGCGCTGCTGCTGGCCGCGCTGTTCGCGTTCTACAGCGTGCGCCTCGCGTGGCAGTCGTACGTCTTCAACGACATCTCGACGGCGAGCGATGCCACGCCGCTGTGGATTCCGCAACTGGCGATGGCCTTCGGCACGATCGTCTTCGTCGTCGCCTTCGCCGACCAGCTGGCGCTCGAACTGCGCGGGCAGCGCCGGCACGAAGCGGCCGACGCCGAACCGCTGCGCAACGAGTAAGGCGCGCGCCGACGCTGCGCGCCGCATTTCCCGACCCCCGACTCGAGAAGCGATGAGCGACCTCACGATCACCGCCCTGCTCATCGTCGCGCTGTTCGTGCTGCTCGGCTCGGGCCTGTGGATCGGGCTGGCGCTGGCCGGCGTCGCCTGGATCGGCATGGAGATCTTCTCGTCGCGCTCGGCGGGCGACGCGATGGCGATCACGATCTGGGGCACCGCGTCGAGCTGGACGCTCACCGCATTGCCGCTCTTCGTCTGGATGGGCGAGATCCTGTTCCGCACGCGGCTGTCGGCCGACATGTTCCACGGACTCGCGCCGTGGATGAACCGCCTGCCGGGCCGCCTGCTGCACACGAACATCATCGGCTGCGCGATCTTCGCCGCGGTGTCGGGCTCGTCGGCCGCCACCTGCGCCACGATCGGCAAGATGACGCTGCCCGAGCTGGGCCGGCGCGGCTATCCCGACGGCATCGTCGTCGGCACGCTCGCCGGCGCCGGGACGCTCGGCCTGCTGATTCCGCCGTCGATCATCATGATCGTCTACGGCGTCACCGCCGATGTCTCGATCGCGAAGCTCTTCGTCGCCGGGATCGTGCCGGGCATCCTGCTCGCGGCGCTCTTCATGGGCTACATCGTCGTCTGGGCGCTGCTGAACCCGGCGCGCGTGCCCTCGGCCGACATGTCGCTGAGCTTTCGCGAGAAGCTGTGGAGCGCGCGTCACCTGATCCCGGTCGCCCTGCTGATCGTCGCCGTGCTCGGCGCGATCTACAGCGGCATCGCCACCGCCACCGAAGCGGCGGCGCTCGGCGTGGTCGGCGCGCTGCTGCTGTCGGCCGCGCAGGGCGCACTCGACTGGCGCACTTTCGTCGACTCGCTGTTCGGCGCCACGCGCCTGTATTGCATGATCGCGCTGATCCTCGCCGGCGCGGCCTTCCTCACGCTCGCGATGGGCTACATCGGGCTACCGAGGCACCTGGCCGAATGGATCGCTACGCTGGGCCTGTCGAAATTCCAGCTGATCGTCGCGCTCGCCGCCTTCTACATCGTGCTCGGCTGCTTCCTCGACGGCATCTCGATGGTCGTGCTGACGATGGGCGTGATCCTGCCGACGGTGAGCGCCGCCGGCATCGACCTGCTGTGGTTCGGCGTCTTCATCGTGATCGTCGTCGAGATGGCGCAGATCACGCCTCCGGTGGGCTTCAACCTCTTCGTGCTGCAGGGGATGACCGGCCGGGAGCTGACGTGGATCGCACGACAGGCGCTGCCCATGTTCGTGCTGATGATGGTCGCCGTGCTGCTGATCTACGCCTTCCCCTTCCTGGTGTCGTGGCTGCCGGCCCAGATGAGGGGCGTCGCGTAGAAAGATCGATCGTCGGAGACGGGCCATGAGCGAGCTGCTGCGCAGCGCGGCGATCCGCCGCATCGAGGCCGCGGCGATGGCATCGCTGCCGGCGGGAACGCTGATGTCGCGTGCGGCCGATGCCGTGGTCGATGCGACGGCGTCGCTGGCGCGCTCGCTCGAGGCTCGCCGCCCGATCGTCGCCTGGGTCGGTCCCGGCAACAACGGCGGCGACGCGTTGCTGGCGGCGCTGCGCTTGCGCGAATTCGGCTTCGCCGCGCGCGCGATCGCGCTCGACGCGCAGCGAACGCCGGGCGGCGACGCCGGCGAGATCTGGCGGCTGGCGCGCAGCC
The DNA here is from genome assembly GCA_937903095.1 of uncultured Burkholderiales bacterium. Classification (GTDB taxonomy): domain Bacteria; phylum Pseudomonadota; class Gammaproteobacteria; order Burkholderiales; family Burkholderiaceae_E; genus Zeimonas. The sequence goes on along the minus strand of CALCZN010000078.1, from coordinate 955 downwards.
GGGGCTTCCCGATCGAAGGAGCCCACGCCTGGGAGGAACTGCTGTCGCCCGCACCAGGGCGCCCCGCCGCCCCGCTCCCGCCGATCGTCATCGACGGGCTGTTCGGCATCGGACTGCAGCGCCCGCTCGCAGCCGACATCGCCGCGCTCTGCGAGCGCATCGCGCAACGCCGGTGGCCGGTGGTCGCCGTCGACGTGCCGAGCGGCATCGATGCCGACACCGGCGCCCGGCTCGGGTCGAGCGCGGTGCGCGCGTCGGTCACCGTGACGATGATCGCCGACAAGCCCGGGTTGCGCACCGGAGCGGCGCTCGATCACGCCGGCGACGTGCGCGTTGCAGACCTCGGCATCGGCATCACGCAGCGACAGGCGGCGCTGGACGGCGTCCCGCCTGTCGATCGCGGCCGGCTCTTCGATCGCGAGCAGGCGAGCGCCGCGGCGCTTGCGCGGCGCGCCAGCGACACCAGCAAGGGCAGCTTCGGCTCGGTGCTCTGCTACGGCGGCGCGCCGGGTATGCACGGCGCCGTACTGCTGGCGGCGCGCGGCGCGCAGGCGATCGGCGTCGGCCGCATCTACGTCGGGACGCCGCAGGGCTCGCTCTTTGACGCCGGGCAGCCGCAATGGATGAGTGCGGCCTCCGACGTCGGCTTCGGGCGCTTCGATTCGATCGCGATCGGCTGCGGGCTGGGCGACTCGGCCGATGCGCGAGCGGCCGTGCGTCGCGCGATCGCCGAGGCCCGCGCGCTCGTCGTCGACGCCGATGCGCTGAATGCGATCGCCGCCGACGAGGCGCTCACCGACGCGCTCGAAGCGAAGTCGCTGGACGCGCGCGGCACAGCATCCGCAGCGAACGGCGAGCCGCTCGAAGCGAACACGAAGTCGCTCGAAGCGAACGCGAAGCCCCTCGAGGCGCGCGGCGAAGCCCTCCGCTGCATCGTGACCCCTCATCCCCTGGA
>CALCZN010000077.1:0-14960 GCA_937903095.1 uncultured Burkholderiales bacterium | reverse complement strand
GTCGACGACCGTCCCCCGCGCCCGCCGCGCGGCGGGCAGCGCCGTCCGTCGGCCGCGCCTCGCGGCGGCTCGCCGGCGCAACGGCGCGGCGCAGCGCCGCAGCAGCCGCGCGGCCCGCATGGGGCGCCGGCCTCACGCGGCGTCGGTGCGGCGGTTCGCGGACGCGCCGCCCAGCGCGGGCGCTGATCCCGCGGCGGACGCTGCCAGGCTCTCCTGGCGGCGCCCGACCCACCAGCTCACGGCCAGCCAGGCCGCGGACAACGGCACCGCCACCAGCGCGATGCCGGTGACGCCCAGGCCCGCCCAGGCGAGCGCGGCGTACGACCAGCTGCCGACCTGGTCGCCGGCGCGATAGACGACGGTGTCGATCGCGTTCTTCGCCTTGTACTTGTCCTCGCGCGACAGCACCGTGAAGAGCAGCTCGCGCGTCGGTCGCGCGAGTCCGAAGTTCAGCACGCGCCGTCCGAACTGGGCCGCGACGAGCACGGCGACCCCCGGCGCCAGCGCCAGCGCGCCGAAGCCTGCGACCGACAACGCCGGCAGGATCGACGCCGTGCGCGCGACGCCGAAGCGGTGCAGCACGCGCCCGGTGACGAGCAACTGCACGAGCAGCGTCGCGGCGTTCACCGCCAGGTCGATCGAGGCGAAGAAGCGGGTGCGCGCGGCGCGCTCGTGGAACTGCTGCGCGACGATCTCCGCCTGCAGGAAGTAGAGCAACGTCGACGTGATCGAGAACAGCAGCATGTAGGCGCAGATCGCCAGCAGATACGGCGAGTGCAGGACGTGCGTGAGGCCGGCGTAGGCGCTGCCGCCGATCGACGCTTCGTAGCCAGGCCGGTTGCCGCGTCGTTCGTCGGCCCGAGCGTCGGCCCGGTTCCCGCCCTGGTTGCCGGCAGCGGCGCGATGTTCGCCCGCTGCACGCCGGTTCGCCGACTTCGCCGATCGCGACACCCCCAGAACGCAGGCGCACGCGAGCCCCAACAGCGCGGCCGACGCGAGCATCAGCTGGCTCTCGCCCAGCGAGCCGACGAGCGAGGCCGTGGACGACGAGCCGGCGATCGCGCCGATGGTCGCCCCCGCGGCGAGCAGTCCGAACAGGCGCTTGCCCTGTTCGCTGTCGAACACGTCGACCATCAGCGCCCAGAACAGCGACACGACGAACAGGTTGAAGACCGAGGTCCAGACGAAGAAGACGCGGCCGATCCACGGCTCGAGCGCCGCCGGCGTCGCTGCGAGCGCGACGGCGAAGGCGACCAGGTTCGCCGCGAAGAACAGGTACGCCGCCGGCAGGAAGCGTTCGCGCGGCATGCGTCGCACGAGCGCCGAAAAGGCCGGGTTGAGCGCGAGCATCGCGACGAGCGTGGCGGTGAACAGCCACTGCAGGTTCTCGACGCCGCCGAGCACGCCCATCTCGTCGCGGATCGGGCGGATCACGTAATACGACGCCAGCAGCGAGAAGACGAGCAGCAGCGACCACGCAAGCGGCGCCCGCTCGCCGGGCCGCACGTCGACCAGACGGGAGAGCGCGTCGCTCACGCCCGATCGCCCGTCGTCAGAGCGCGTCGACGTAACGTTCCATCCGGCGACGCTCGGCGGCGTCGGGCATCGGGCCGCGCGCCGCGGCGGCGTTGTCCAGCGCGTACCCGGGTTTCGCGGTGCCGGGAATCGCGCAGACCACGGCTTCGTGCGAGACGATGTATTTCAGGAAGAGCTGTGCCCAGCTCGTGCACCCGATGTCGGCGGCCCATTCGGGCAGCGCCTTGCCCTGTACCGCGCGGAACAGCCGGCCGCGGCCGAAGGGCAGGTTGATCATTGCCGCCATTCCGCGCTCGTGCGCGAGCGGCAGGATGCGCTCACCGGCGGCGCGGTTGTCGAGCGCGTAGTCGACCTGGATGAAATCGAGCCGCTCGTTTCGCATTACGCGTTCGAAGTCGGCGTATTGCGAGTCGAACGAGGTGGTGATGCCGACGTAGCGGATGCGTCCCTCGCCCTTCAGCTCGCGCAGCGTCTTCAGCTGCGTGTCGACGTCGCGCAGGTTGTGCACGGCGATGAGGTCGATCGGTGTCGTGCGCAGGCGGCGGAACGACTGCTCGATCTGCGCGCGTCCGGCCTGGCGTCCGTCGGCGCCGACCTTGGTCGCGAGGAACAGCCGTTCGCGCAGCCCGGCTGCCTCGACGATCTCGCCGACGACCGCTTCAGCGCGGCCGTACGAAGGCGCCGTGTCGACCACGCGGCCGCCCGCGCCGGCGAAGCGCTCGAGCGTCTCGCGCAGCGCCGGCGATGCCTCGTCGTAGCGGCGCGCGGTGCCGAGCCCGACGACGGGGAGCAGTTCTCCGGTGGAGGGGACGGGCTTGCGCAGCGGTTGCGTGTCGGCGCCTTCGCCGAGCCGCTCGGCCGCCAGCCGCTCTACCGGCAGCGCCTGCGGCACCACCGCCGCAGCCTGTGCGTGCGCGCGGCCGGCTCCCACCAGCGGAATCGACGCGGCAGCCAGAACCCATCGTCGGCGATCGCTTCGCATCGGTCTTCTCCGTTGCGTCTCACGTCCGTTCAGCCATAGTAGGCGCTTCGTCGCGCACGAGATCGAGGATGGCCTGCCCGTAGGTCTCGAGCTTGTGCGTGCCGACGCCGTTGATCCTCGCGAGTCCGTGCACCGACTGCGGTCGTTCGCGCGCGATCTCGCGCAGCGTCTTGTCGGGGAAGACTACATAGGGCGGCACGCCCCGCTCGGCGGCCTGCGCGCGGCGCCATTCGCGCAGCCGCTCGAACAGCGCCTCGTCGCGCGGGTCGGCAGAGTGCGCAGCGGCCTCGGCGCCAGGGCTGCCCGTGTTCGCCGGCGCGGCGCCGCGCCGTGCACGCTTCGCGCGCGCTCGCTCGGGCGCCTGCGGCCGGCGCATCTGCAGCGTGCGTTCGCCGCGCAGCAGCGTGCGGCTCGCTTCGGTGAGCACCAGCACCTGGTGCCGTGCGTAATCGACCGACACCAGGCCCTGCGCGATCAGCTGGCGCAGCACCGCGCGCCAGGCCGTTTCGTCGAGATCGGCGCCGATGCCAAAGGTGCTCAGCGAATCGTGCCGGTGCTGCACGACGCGCGGCGTCGCCTGCCCGCGCAGGATCGCGACGATGTGCTGCGCACCGAAGCCGAAACCGCTGGCCTGGCGCACGCGATAGATGCACGACAGCAGCTTGCGCGCGGCTTCGGTCGCGTCCCACGGCTCGGGCGGCTCGAGGCAGTTGTCGCAGTTGCCGCAGTTGCTCCAACCGAGGCCCGCCTCGCCGAAATAGCCGAGCAGCTGCACGCGACGGCAGCCGATCGTCTCGGCCAGCGCGAGCATCGCGTCGAGCTTGCCGGTGGACACGCGCTTGTGCGCGTCGTCGGCCTCCGACTGGTCGATGAAGCGGCGCTGCTGCACGACGTCGGCCAGGCCGTAGGCCATCCACGCTTCGGCCGGCTCGCCGTCGCGGCCGGCGCGACCGGTTTCCTGGTAGTAGCCCTCGACGCTGCGCGGCATGTCGAGATGCGCGACGAAACGCACGTCGGGCTTGTCGATGCCCATGCCGAAGGCGATCGTCGCGACCATCACGACGGCGTCGTCGCGCAGGAAGCGCATCTGGTTCGCGCTGCGCGCCGCGGCGTCCATGCCGGCGTGATACGCGAGCGCGTCGATGCCCTGCGAGACGAGCCACTGCACGGTGTCGTCGACCTTCGCGCGCGTGGCGCAGTAGACGATGCCGGCCTCGCCCCGATGCTCGTCGAGGAAGGCGAGCAGCTGGCGGCGCGCGTCGCCCTTCTCGACGATGCGGTAGCGGATGTTCGGCCGGTCGAAACTCGAGACGAAGCTGCGCGCGCCGCCGAGCGCCAGGCGCTCGACGATCTCGGTGCGCGTGAGCGCGTCGGCGGTGGCGGTGAGCGCGATGCGCGGAATCTGCGGGTAGCGCTCGTGCAGCACGGCCAGCTGCAGGTATTCCGGGCGGAAATCGTGGCCCCATTGCGATACGCAATGCGCCTCGTCGATCGCGAACAGCGCGATGCGCGAACGATCGAGCAGCTCGAGGCAGCGCGGCGTGAGCAGCCGCTCGGGCGCCACGTAGAGGAGATCGAGCCCGCCGGCGAGCAGCGCGCGTTCGACCGCGGCCGCCTCGCGCCCGCCCAGCGACGAGTTCAGGAACGCCGCGCGCACGCCGAGTTCGCGCAGCGCCTCGACCTGGTCCTGCATCAGCGCGATCAGCGGCGAGACGACGACGCCCGTGCCGTCGCGCACGAGCGCCGGAATCTGATAGCACAAGGACTTGCCGGCGCCGGTGGGCATCAGCACCAGCGCATCGCCGCCGGCGACGACGTGCTCGACGACGGCCGCCTGGTCGCCGCGGAACGCGTCGTAGCCGAAGACGTCGCGCAGCACGGCGCGCGGATCGCGCGCGTGCGTGATGTCAAGGAGGAGCGAATCGGTATCCATGCTGCGTCGAGTGTACCGGCGCAGCGCCGCGCGCGGGGCGGCAGGTCGTCTTACGGCGGGAGGTCTAGCCTTCGAGCGTCGTGCGGCGACTCTCCCGCGCCCCGCATACCGCGCACGAAGGATCGCGCGGCACCCGCACCTCGTGCCACTGCATCTTCAGCGCGTCGATCATCAGCAGCCGTCCCACCGCCGGCTCGCCGAAGCGGCCGACCAGCTTCAGCGCCTCGGCCGCCTGCATCGTGCCGACGATGCCGGTGAGCGGCGCGAACACGCCCATCGTCGCGCACAGCACCGGCTCGACTTCCTCGCCCTCGGGGAACAGGCAGTGATAGCACGGCGAATCGGCACGCCGCGTGTCGTACACCGCGACCTGCCCGTCGAAGCGGATCGCCGCGCCCGAGACGAGCGGTACGGCGTGCGCGACGCAGGCGCGGTTGATCGCCTGCCGCGTGGGGAAGTTGTCGCAGCAGTCGAGCACGACGTCGGCGCGCGCCGCGAGCGCGTCGAGCGCCGCGTCGTCGAGCCGCTGCACGATCGGCTCGACCTCGATGCCCGGATTCAGCTCGAGCATCGTGCGCCGGCCCGACTGCGCCTTCGGCTCGCCGACGCGATCCTGCCGATGCAGGATCTGCCGCTGCAGGTTGGTGAGGTCCACCGCGTCGTCGTCGACCAGCACGATGCGCCCGATGCCCGCCGCGGCGAGATACAGCCCCGCCGGCGAGCCCAGGCCGCCGGCGCCGACGACGAGCGCCGTGGCGTCGAGCAGCCGCTGCTGCGCCTCGACGCCGATCTCGTCGAGCAGGATGTGCCGGCTGTAGCGGAGCAGTTGTTCGTCGTTCATCGAAAGAAAAAGGCCGCGCGATGCGCGGCCTTCGATGATAGCGAGCCGGAGGCCGGCAGCGCGCTCAGCGTGCCGGCTCCTTCTGCGCCGGCGCCGCGGCAACCGCATCGTCCTTGCGGGCGACGACGACGTCGGCGCCCTTCAGGAAGTTCAGCGCCTGCTGCAGCTGGTAGTCGTCGTTCGAGCCGTATTCGATCGGCTTGCGATCCTTCTGCCCGGCGAATTCGGCCGGGTCGGGGATCGCCGAACGGACTTCGGTGTCCTTATCGTTGCTCAGGTGCCGGTTCAGGTCGGCCTCGCGCAGGCGGAACGCGTTCAGGTCGCCGTCGGGCGTCTCCTCGACGACGTAGTCCGGCGTGATGCCCTTGGCCTGGATCGAGCGCCCGTTCGGCGTGTAATAGCGCGCCGTGGTGAGCTTGATCGCCGTGGTGCTCGACAGCGGCAGGATCGACTGCACCGAGCCCTTGCCGAAGGTCTGCGTGCCCAGCACGACCGCGCGCTTGTGGTCCTGCAGCGCGCCGGCGACGATCTCGGAGGCCGACGCCGACCCCGCGTTCACCAGCACGACCATCGGCGCGGTTTTCGCGGCGGCCGGCACCTTGGCGACGACGTCCTCGCGCATGCCGCGCAGGTAGTCCTCGGGGCTGGCGACGTACTTGCGCCGCGCGTCCTCGGTGCGTCCGTCGGTGGTGACGACGGTGGCTTTCGGCGGCAGGAACGCGGCCGACACGCCGACGGCGCCGTGCAGCAGGCCGCCCGGGTCGTTGCGCAGGTCGAGCACGATGCCCTTCAGCGAGTTCTTCGCCGACAGCGCGTCGAGCGCCTTGACCAGGTTCTCGACGGTGTGCTCCTGGAACTGCGTGACGCGGACGTAGCCGACGCCGTTGTCGAGCGCCTTCGACTTCACCGACTGCACGCGGATGACGTCGCGCACGATCGGGACGATCAGCGGCTGGTTCTCACCCTTGCGCGACAGCGTCAGCGTGATCGTGGTCTGCGGCTTGCCGCGCATCAGCTTCACCGCGTCGTTCAACGACAGGCCCTTCGTGGGCTTGTCGTCGATACGCACGATCAGGTCGCCCGCCTTGACGCCGGCGCGCGCCGCGGGCGTGTCTTCGATCGGGGCCACGACCTTGACGAAGCCGTCTTCGGTGCCGACTTCGATGCCCAGGCCGCCGAACTCGCCCTGCGTGCCGACCTGCAGCTCCTTGAACGCCTCGGCGTCCAGATAGGCGGAGTGCGGGTCGAGGCCGGACAGCATGCCGCCGATCGCCTCGGTGATGAGCCGCTTGTCTTCGATCGGCTCGACGTAATTGGCCTTGATGGCGCCGAACACGTCGGTGAACTGGCGCAGCTCCTCGAGCGGCAGTGTCGCGGCAGGCTCGCGCTGCGCGACGGCCGTCAGCCCCAGGCTGATCAGCACGCCGGCAATGGCGCCGGCCGACAGGAGGCCTAGAGGCTTGAACGTACCCTTCATTGGATTCCCTTCGGGCAGAGCGACCGGCGCAAGAAACACGCACGCGAAAACGCCGTCTGCGACCGCGAACGAGTATAAACCGCACCCGTCTGGCAGCAGGCGATTTTTTGGGCGCGATCTCCCTCGGGAAAACGCTCCCGTTTCAACTGAAACGCTCGCGTTTCAGCGCGCCTTGCCCTGCGCGGCGACGGCGGCCATCGCCGCCTCGATCTCGGCGGCGTCGCCCAGGTAGCGACGGCCGATCGGGCGCAGCGCGTCGTCGAGTTCGTAGACGAGCGGGCAGCCGGTGGGGATGTTCAGCGAGACGATCTCTTCGTCGCTGATGCCGTCGAGGTGCTTCACCAGCGCGCGCAGCGAGTTGCCATGGGCGACGATCAGCACCTTGCGGCCGTTGCGCACGGCAGGGGCGATCGCCTCGTTCCAGTACGGCACCACGCGCGCGACGGTGTCGCGCAGGCATTCGGTGCGCGGGATCCAGTCGGGCGGCAGCGAAGCGTAGCGCGGATCGTTCTGCGCCAGCCGCGGGTCGCCGTCGGGCAGCGGATCGGGGGCGACGGCGTAGGCCCTGCGCCAGACGAGCACCTGCTCGTTGCCGAAGCGCGCGGCCGTCTCGGCCTTGTCCAGGCCCTGCAGGGCGCCGTAATGCCGTTCGTTCAGCCGCCAGTCGGGCACCACCGGGATCCACATGCGATCCATCGTGTCGAGGACGATCCACAGCGTGCGGATCGCCCGGCGCAGCACGGAGGTGAAGGCGAGGTCGAAATCGAAGCCTTCGGCCTTCAGCAGCTCGCCGGCGCGGCGCGCCTCCGCGCGGCCCGTATCGGTGAGGTCGACGTCGGTCCAGCCGGTGAAGCGGTTCTCGAGGTTCCACTGGCTCTCGCCGTGGCGAAGGAGGACGATCCGGTGAGTCATGGGGAGAGGTCGGGGCGGCCGGGGGAGACCGCTATTCTATAATCCGCGGTTTTCGGCTCGCGCGGCGCACCGGTCTTCCGTGGATTTCGTTCTCGACAACATCGCCCTCATCGTGATCGCCGTCGTCTCGGGCGCGATGCTGCTGTGGCCCCTGATCACGCGCGGCACCTCGGGAGGCGCCTCGCTCGACACCTTGCGGGCTACCCGGCTGATCAACGATTCCGGCGCCGTCGTGCTCGACGTGCGCACGCCGGCCGAATTCGCCGCCGGTCACCTGCCGAATGCGCGCAACATTCCGCTGGCCGAACTGGACAAGCGCGCCGCCGAACTGCCGGCGAACAAGCCGGTGCTCGTCTGCTGCACGTCGGGGGTCACGTCGTCCCGGGCGGCCGGCGTGCTGCGCAAGGCGGGTCGAACGGAGGTTTTCAACCTTTCCGGAGGCCTCGACGGCTGGCGCCAGGCAGGGCTGCCGGTCGTCAAATAGGTTTGCGCGCATGGCGCGCGAAGGGAGATTTCGATGAGCGCCAGGGTCGTGATGTACAGCACCGCCGTCTGTCCGTATTGCCAGCGAGCCGAGCAACTGCTGCGCGCGCGCGGCGTGGAGGACATCGAGAAAGTGCGCATCGACCAAGATCCCGCGCAGCGCGACGCGATGATCGAACGCACCGGCCGGCGAACCGTGCCGCAGATCTTCATCGGCGAGCAGCACGTCGGCGGCTACGACGACCTGGCTGCGCTCGACCGCGCCGGCAAGCTGGTGCCGATGCTGCAGGGCTGAAGCGCCGACCGCGGCGAGCGCCGCGCTTCGCGGTTTTCCACCCCGCCGGCGACTGCGCCGGCCCTCGAAGGACCACTCATGACCGATACGGCGCAAGCCCCCGCCTTCGCCATCCAGCGCGTCTATCTGAAGGATCTCTCGGTGGAGATCCCGCACGCGCCGCGCATCTTTCTCGAGACGCAGCAGCCGAGCGTCGAGATCCAGATGGACGTCGGCAGCGACCAGATCGCCGACGGCATCTACGAATCGACGGTCACGATCACGATCACGACGAAGGTCGGCGACAAGATCGCGTTCCTGGTCGAGGCCAAGCAGGGCGGCATCTTCGAGATCCGCAACGTGCCCGACGAGCAGATGCCGCTGCTGGTGAACGTCGTCTGCCCGAACATCGTCTATCCGTACCTGCGCTCGAACGTCGCCGACACCGTGCAGCGCACGGGTTTTCCGCCGATTCACCTCGCCGAGATCAACTTCGAAGGCCTGTACCAGCAGCGGCTGCAGCAGCTGCAGGCCGACCAGGCGAAGGCCGCGCAGGGGGCGGGTAGCGCCGGCACGGACAACGGATCGGGCGGCTCCGCCCACTGAATGCCGATGAGCGCGCGTCGGCAGGCTGCGCCGGGGCGAGCCGGCGGTCGTCGGCGGCGCAGCCCGATCGTCGTCGGGCTCGCGGCCTTCGTCGCGATCGTCCTCGCGCAGGCGGTCTTTCCGCAGTGGGCGCGGGCCGCCGAGTTCCGCGAGGTGACCAGCGCCGCCGGCGTGCTGTACGACGGCCCCTCCGAGCATGCGCGCAGGCTGTTCCTCGTGCCGCGCGGCACTCCGCTCGAGCTGGTCTCGTCGGTGGCCGGCTGGGTGAAGGTGCGCGATCTCTCGGGCGACGTCCTGTGGATCGAGCGCGGCGAGCTGGGCGCCGCGCGTCACGTCATCGCGAGCACTCTTGCCGCGGTGCGGCGCGTGCCGCAGCGCAACGCGGAGCTGCTGCTGCAGGTCGAGCGCGGCGTGCTGCTCGAGGTCGTCGACGACGAGGCGCCGGCGGGCTGGCTGCACGTGCGGTATCCGGGCGCTGCGGCGGGCTACGTCGAGGCGATCGAGGTCTGGGGGCGGTAGGGTGCGCGTCGCGATCTTCGGCGCCGGCGCCTGGGGAACGGCGCTCGCCTGCCACGCGGCTTCGTCGCACGAGGTGCTGCTGTGGGCCCGCGAGCCGTCGCTCGTGCAGGCGATCCGTCGCGAGCGGCGCAACGAGCGCTACCTGCCGGGTTTTGCGCTCGACGAGCGCATCGGCGCCGAAGCCGATCTCGACGCCGCCTGCCGCTGGCTGGGCGAGGCCGACCCGTCGCTCGCCGTGATCGCCACGTCGGTTGCCGGACTGCGTCCGACGCTCGCTGCGCTCGATGGGCGGCTGTCCGGCGCCGGCTGTGCCGGGGCGGTGTGGCTGTGCAAGGGGCTCGAGGCCGACAGCGGGCTGCTGCCCCACGCGGTGGCGGCGCAGACGCTGCGATCGGTGCCGGGCGGCGTGCTCTCCGGACCCAGTTTCGCGCAGGAGGTGGCGGCCGGCCTGCCGGTGGCGCTGACCGTCGCCTCGCGCGATGCTTCGCTGCAGGCCGCGGCCGTGCAGGCTTTTCATCACGGCGCTGCCCGCATCTACCGAAGCGACGACGTCGTCGGCGTCGAGCTGGGCGGCGCGCTGAAGAACGTGATGGCGATCGCCGCCGGCATCTCCGACGGCCTCGCGCTCGGCCAGAACGCGCGGGCGGCGCTGATCACGCGCGGGCTGGCCGAGATCGCGCGGCTGGGCGCGGCGCTCGGCGCGCGTCCCGAGACGTTCATGGGACTCACCGGGCTGGGCGATCTCGTCCTCACCTGCACCGGCGATCTCTCGCGCAACCGGCGCGTCGGGCTCGCGCTGGCTTCGGGCGAGCCGCTGCCAGCGATCGTCGCGCGGCTCGGGCACGTTGCCGAGGGCGTCGCCTGCGCGGCGGCGGCCGATGCGCTCGCCGCCGCGCGCGGCGTCGCCATGCCGATCGTCGAAGCGGTGAACGCCGTATTGCACGGCGCGCTGGGGCCGCGCGAGGCGGTGGTCTCGCTGCTGTCGCGGGAACCGAAGGCGGAATCGGGCTAGTACGCTGACCCGGAGGTATCGCAACACCTCCGGGTCGGCGTACTACTAGGCCCTCGTATATGTGCTCGGGAATGTGACGCGAAACGTCGTGCCCTTGCCCGCCTCCGTTTGCAGCTCGAGGCTCGCGTCGAGCAATTCGCAAAGCCGCTTGACAATCGACAATCCGATGCCTTCGCCAGCAGGTTCTCGGGCGTTTACCGATCGCGATGCCAAGGTCGGCGCGGCGACGGCATTCGCCGAGGATTCACCAGCCCTCCGTGCATCCGTTTCGATCGCCTGGGCGTCGCGCGTAGCCGCCTCGAGCGCGGCAGAAAGGGGCGCGGTGACCTGCGTTCCAAGCCCAGGGCCGGTATCCTGAACGCACATTACCCATCTTTTCGGGGCCTCCGTCGCTTCCTGCCACATCACTCTTACGCCGCCGCGCTCGGTGTAACGCAGCGCGTTGAGCAGCAGATTCTGTGCGATACGCCGGACTTTCACCTCATCCCCTTCGACAACCAGGCTCTTCGGTCCTTCGGTTTCCAGGAAGAGCTGCCGACCCGCGGCAGCAAGTTCGGCGTTGGCGCACAGGTCCGTGAGGAGCTTGCCGGCGTCGAACGGCCTGACTTCCCGGGTTTCGTGGCCGGCGTCGAGACGCGCCTGCATCGTGAGGTCGTTCAGCAAGGCATGCAGGGAGGCGACGCCACTTTCGAGCATGCGCAACCACTTCTCCAGGGCTGGCTCGCTCGAAGCCGTCATCTGCAGCGCGCTTGTCACATTGCGCACAACACCGAGGTTGCCGCGCAGGTCATGCGTTGCCTCCCGCCAGGCTTCGGCGCGTTGTTGTTCGAGTTCGGCGAGCTGAGCCAGCGCATTCTCGAGCGAGCGTACGCGGCCGGCCGCCTGTGCCCGCTGCAGCCGCACATACTGAGCCATGCTCTCGCTCATGCCTGCGACCGAGAATTCGGAAAACAGGCGCCACGCCGCCGACGAGGCAGCCGGATCGAGGCCCGGACGGGCTGTTACGTACGCCGTCAGTTCATCGGCGAGACATGCGTTCAAAGAAATCCACTCACGCATCACCTCCTGCTCGTTGTATCCCTGCTGCCACCGCTGGAGACCATGGCCTTCCGCGTTCTCCGTCTCCTCCTGTTGCGCCTCGAGCGACTCTCGAATGTACGTTGCTCGCAATTTGCGCTCGAGCGCGTCCAGCATGGCGGGGATATGGTCGTAGAACTGGGTCCGTGAGAGCGTTGCCGGGGTCGTGAGGTTCGGATCGTTCCGGGCTACGCGGGCCCAGGCAGCGAGGATCGCCGCACGCCGCGTACGCAGATGCTGGGCCAGGTCGGCGAGCTCGATTTCGATCTGCTCATCTGGATCCATCGCAAACTCCTGAACGCTCCTGCTGTATTTTTTCCTCGTGTCCATCGGGCCGACGTAATCGAGTACCGAGTGGCGCCTGTGCTGATTGTAGAAGCGCTCGATGTAATCGAAGATGTCGGCGGGCGCGTCGTCATCGGACGCGGCGGATATTTCCAGGCTCGCGACAGGCTGCTCGGGCTTGCGACGGACCGCTCGGGGCTTGCGACGGACCGCTCGGGCTCGCCCGGAACCGGGGCGGTCTCGCGGCCGATCCGCGCAGGCCTCATCAAAGCGCCCCTTCGAAACCGAACTGCCGCCAGGCTTCGAACACCGCCACCGCCACCGCGTTTGACAGATTCAGGCTGCGGTTGTCCGGGCGCATCGGCAGCCGCAGCCTGTGCTCGGGCGCGAAGCCGTCGAGAATCTCCGGCGGCAACCCGCTCGATTCGCTGCCGAACACCAGATAGTCGCCGCGTTCGAAGCGCGTCTCGTAGGGCGAGCGACGCCCGGAGGTCGTGAACGCGAACAGCCGCGCCGGCTGCATCTGTTCGGCGAAGTCGGTCCACGAGCGGTGCACGCGCATCGCCGCGTGTTCGCGGTAATCGAGGCCCGCGCGGCGCAGCTTCGCCGCATCGAGCGCGAATCCGAGCGGCTCGACCAGGTGCAGCCGGGCGCCGGTGTTCGCGCACAGGCGGATCACGTTGCCGGTGTTCGGCGCGATCTCGGGATGGACGAGGACGACGTGGATCATCGATCGGGTGTGCGGGCGACGACGCAGTTGATCACGGATGCCGCGCCTGCGCGCAGCAGCGCCTCGGCGGCGGCCTCGAGTGTCGCACCGGTCGTCATCACGTCGTCGACGACGACCACGGCGCGGCCGTCGAGCCGTATCGGCGCGTCGAAGGCACCGCGCAGCGCCGCGCGCCGTTCGTGCGCATGCAGCGTGGAGGCGGGTGCGCTCTCGCGCCGCCGCGCGAGCAGCCGGTGCTCCAGCGCAAGCGCGCGGCTGCGCGCGAAAGCGCGGGCGATCTCGAGCGACTGATTGAAGCCGCGCGCGGCCAGGCGTCGCGCCGCGAGCGGAACCGCGGTGACGACGACGCAAGACCGCAAACCCGCGGGCAGCGAATCGAGCGCTTCGTCGGCGCGGCAGGCGAGGCGGCGACCCAGCGGTCGCGCGATCGACGCATCGCGGCCGAACTTCAGCGCGTGCACGACGCGGTCCAGGGGCGCGGCATAATCGGCCAGCACGACCGTGCGCGCGCAGGGCGGCGGCGCCGCGAGGCAGTCGCCGCATTCGGGATGCGCGGCGACCGGAATCCCGCAGCGGATGCAGCGAGGCGCGCGCGAGCCCGGCAGGTCGTCTTCGCAGGCGGCGCACAGGCCGGTGGGCTCGTCGCTGCCGCAGACGATGCAGCTCGCCGGCAGGCAGGCATCGGCGAGCGCCGCAACGCGGCGGGAGACGACGTGCAATCCGCGCACCGAAGAGCCTTGCGTCGAAGCCGGAATGTGCGCATTGAACCCGACCGCCGCCTATACTGGGTTCGATGCTTAGCCCACCCGACATAGACCCTGCGGCGGTACGACGACAGTTCTCGCGCCGCGCGCGGCAGGCGCCGCGCGCCGATTTCCTGTTGCGCGAAGTCGAATCGAGAATGCTCGAGCGCCTGCCGCTGGTGCGGCTCGCACCGAAGCGCATCGTCGACGTCGGCTGCGGCCGCGGCGAGGGCCTGCTCGCGCTGAAGCGCCAGTATCCCGAGGCCGCGCTCGTCGGCGTCGATGCCTCGCTCGGCGCCATTCGGCGCGCCCGCGAGTCGCTCGCGGCACCGTCGCGCGGATTCTTCGCGCGCATGCTGCGTGCGGACGCCGACCCGATCGCCGCGCTGGTCGCCGGCGACGCGCATGCGCTGCCGCTGAAGAACGGCAGCGCCGATCTCGTCTGGTCGAATCTCGCGCTGCACTGGTTCGAATCGCCGCAGAGCGCGATCGACGAGTGGTATCGCGTGATGCGGCCCGGCGCGCTGCTCGATTTCTCTTTCTTCGGCGTGGACACCTTCGCCGAACTGCGCGCGCTCGGCGCGCGCACGATGTCCTTCCACGACATGCACGACATCGGCGACGTGCTGATGGAAGCGGGCTTCTCCGAGCCGGTGATGGACATGCAGCGCCTGACGCTGTCGTGGAAGACGCCGCAGGCCCTGCTCGACGACGTGCGCGCGCTCGGCGGAAACGCGTTGCGCGGCCGTTTCCGCGGCCTGCTCGGGCGCCGCTCGCGCGACGAATGGCTGCGCGCCATCGAGTCGTTGCGCGACGGCGACGGCCTGATCCGCTGCACGGTCGAGATCGTCTTCGGCCACGCCTGGTGTCCGCAGCGCAAACGCCGCAGCGACGGCCTGGCGTCGATCGAATTCCAGCCGCGCCGTCGCGATGCCGAAGCAGGATGATTTGCCGGCCTGCGGGCCGACTCCTATAATGCGGGCCGCCAAGGGGCGCCATGATCCTGATTAAGGAAACGGCGCATGGGTTACCGCTGGTCGTATATCGTCGACTCCGGTCGACACCAATGGTTGCTCAGGCGCAACTGCGCATTGCGCCCCTGGCAACTCGCTGCGTGGTTCTCCACCGTCTCGCTCGCCGCACTGGCGATCGCTGCGGTCTGCGCCGCAGGCGGGGCCTGGATCGTGATTCCGTTCGCCATCGCAGAGGCGATCGCGGTGGCCGCGGCCTTCATGGTCTACGCGCGCCACGCGGCCGACTATGAGCGGATCGAGGCGACGAGCGACGGGCTGGTGGTCGAGTGCGGCCACGGCTCGCGCGTCGACCGCTTCGAGCACGGCGGGCGCCCGGTGCGCGTCGAGTACGACGCGAAGGCGCGCGAACCGATCCGGCTCGTCGCCGGCGCAGAGACGATCGCGATCGGCCGGTACGTGCCGGACGATTGCAAGACGGTGCTGGTCCGGCAGTTGAGGGGGGCGCTCGGCGCAGGGCAATGGGCCCGGGGCGGCGGGTGAAGAACGAAGAACGGGAGACGGAGCGTACGGATGAGA
>CALCZN010000076.1:0-4650 GCA_937903095.1 uncultured Burkholderiales bacterium | reverse complement strand
GAGATATTGGCGTGACTGGAGTTCAGACGTGTGCTCTTCCGATCTCGGCGGCGGCAGCTTGAAGTTCAGGCCGGGCTCGGTCACGACCTGCTTGATCTGGCCGAGCTGGTAGACCACGCCGAACTGGCGCTGATCGACGACGAACAGCATGGAGCTGGCCACGGCCAGCAGCACGATGAGGGAGGTGACGACGAAACCAAGTTTGTTCATGTTCTGACTTCCCTTATCAGCGGCTTTCGCGCTCGCGCGAGCGGGCGCCGTCGCCGGAGCGCTCGGTCGGCACCGCCGTGGAGGCCGGCGAGGACGTGCTCGGCAGGGCATTGGCGGGCACGCTCGGCGGCATGGCGCCCGCGGACTGCATCAGGCGGTCGAGCGGCAGGTACAGCAGGTTGCCGCTCGCGCGCGAGTCGAGATAGACCTTGCTGGTGTTGGCGAAGATGCGTTCCATCGTCTCCAGGTACATGCGATCGCGCGTCACCTGCGGCGCCTTCGCGTATTCGGTGGCCACCTGGTTCAGCCGGCTGGTGTCGCCTTCGGCGCTGGCGATCACGCGCTGGCGGTAGCCCTCGGCTTCCTGCAGCAGCCGCGCCGCGCTGCCGCGCGCCTTCGGGATGACATCGTTGGCGTAGGCGCGGCCTTCGTTGATCAGGCGCTCGCGATCCTGCGCGGCCTTGTTGGCGTCCTCGAAGGCCGCCTGCACCTGCTCGGGCGGCTGCACCTGCTGGATCGTGAGGTCGACGATCGAGATGCCGGCCTGGTAGCGATCGAGGATCGACTGGATCTGCTTGCGCGCGGCCTGCGCCACCTGCTCCTTCTCCTCGTAGAGCACCTGGTCGACGCCGTTGCGCCCGACCGTCTCGCGCATCGCCGTCTCGGCGGCCTGGCGGACGATCTCCTCGGGCACCGGCCCGAGGTCGTTGTTGAACAGGTACGCCTTCACGTCGCCGACGCGGTACTGCACGGTGAACTGCATGTCGACGATGCTCTGGTCGAGCGTGAGCATCAGCGACTCGCGCAGCGTCTTGTTGCGCACCGCGTTGCGGTAGCCGACCTCCACCGTGCGCAGCTGCTGCACGTTGACGATCTCGTTCGTCTCGATCGGGTACGGCAGGCGCCAGGTGAAGCCGGCGCGATCGACCAGCTGCTTGTATTCGCCGAAACGCAGGACGACCGACGCCTGCCCTTCCTGCACGATGTAGAAGCCGCTCGCCAGCCACAGCAGCACGGCGACCAGCACCAGCAGGCCGAGGCCGGCGCCTGCGCCCTTCATCGACGGCGGCTCGCCGCCGCCGCCGGACGGGCCGCGCGGACCGCCGCCGCCCCGTCGAAACAGCGAGTTCAGCCGGCGGTTGAAGTCGCGCCACAGCTCATCGAGATCGGGCGGGCCGTCGTTGCCCGGGCGTTGCGGCGGACGCTGGTCGGCGCCGCCGCCACCGCGCCCCCAACCGGGATCGTTGAGCGAGAAGATCGAGCGGAGGGGGTTCCACATGGGCAGAAGGCGGATTCAGGCCGCTCTGGGAGCGGCCGGCTCTAGCGAATCGGAGGAGGCGAAACCGGGCTCGGGCATCGTCTCGGACGATGCTTCGGCGGGCGCCGCACGTGCCCGGCGCCACGATTCGACCTGCTGGTCGATCGCCTCGCGCAGGCCCTCGAGCCCGGCGCCGGTGACGGCGCTGACCAGGACGCGGGCGATCCTACCACAAGCATCCCGGCCGACTTCGGGCCCGCGGCCGGCGCGGTCGATCTTGTTGTGCACGAGGATGCGCGGCACGTCGGCCGCGCCGATCTCCTCGAGCACGCGGTCGACCTGCGCAATCTGTTCGTCGCGATCCGGGGCCGACGCGTCGACCACGTGCAGCAGCAGGTCGGCCTGCGCGGTCTCCTCGAGCGTGGCGGTGAACGCTTCGACCAGCGAGTGCGGCAGCGCCCGCACGAAGCCCACCGTGTCGGAGAGCACGACCTCGTTGCCCGAGGGCAGGCGCAGGCGGCGCGTGAGCGTGTCGAGCGTGGCGAAGAGCTGGTCGGCGGCGTAGGTGCCGGCGCCGGTGAGGGCGTTGAACAGCGTGGACTTGCCGGCGTTCGTGTAGCCGACGATCGAGATGGCGAAGGCGGGCTTGCGGTCGCGCGCGCGCCGGCGCGTGCGGCGCTGCTTGCGCAGCTGCTGGAGCTGGGCGCGCAGGCGCTTCACGCGCACCGACAACATGCGCCGGTCGAGCTCGAGCTGCGTCTCGCCCGGGCCGCCGCGTACGCCGATGCCGCCGCGCTGGCGCTCGAGGTGCGACCAGCCGCGCACCAGGCGGGCGGACAGGTGCTCTAGCCTGGCCAGCTCGACCTGCAGCTTGCCCTCGTGGCTGCGCGCGCGCTGCGCGAAGATCTCGAGGATCAGTTCGGTGCGGTCGACGACCGAAACGTTCCAGCGCTGCTGCAGGTTGCGCTGCTGGATGGCCGACAGTTCCTGGTCGAAGACGACGAGCCCGATGCCTTCGGCGGCCAGTTGCGCGGCGATCTCGTCGGCCTTGCCCGAACCGAGGAACAGCGCGGCATCGGGCTTTGCACGGCGCACGACCACGCAGCCGCATGGGGCGAGCCCGGCCGACTGCGCGAGCGCGGCGAGTTCGTCGAGGGAATCGGGGTTGGCCTGCGCGGCGCCGAAGACGACGCCGACCAGCAGGCACGAAACGGGAGCGGCTTGCTTGTTCAGCTTTCCGGACTTTCTTGCTGGAAGTGGACGGCACGGCCCGGCACGACCGTGGAGATCGCGTGCTTGTAGACCATCTGCGTAACGGTATTGCGCAACAGCACGACGTACTGGTCGAAAGAATCGATCTGGCCCTGCAGCTTGATGCCGTTGACGAGGTAGATCGACACCGGAACGTGCTCCCTGCGAAGCAGATTCAGGAACGGGTCTTGTAGCAGCTGCCCTTTATTGCTCATGGGGACTCCGGCTTGTTGTGATTGGATTCGCGCGCCGATGGGCCGCGGATCGATCACTCTATCGCAAATTCGGGGCGGTCAGCCCCAATTCAAGTGCGCGGCGCATAGGGGTTCGACCCGCTGCGGAACTCGATGCGCAACGGCGTCCCGGTGAGCGCGAAGCGTTCGCGCAGCCAGGACTCCAGGTAGCGGCGATAGGCGTCGGGCACGCCGTCCAGCGCGCTGCCGTGCACGATGACGACCGGAGGATTCTGCCCGCCCTGGTGCGCATAGCGCAGCTTCGGGCGCGACATCCCGCGACGCGGCGGCGGCTGGCGCTCGACCGCCTCGCGCAGCGCGCGTGTGAGCTTCGGCGTGGAGAGCTTGGCCATCGCCGCGGCGTGCGCCGCCTGCACCGAGCGCATCAGCGCGGGGATGCCGAAACCCTCGCGCGCCGAGACGAAATGCCACTTCGCGAAGCGCAGGAAGTGCAGCTTGCGATCGAGTTCGGTGCGCACGCGTTCGCGCTCGCCGGCGTCGGCCAGATCCCATTTGTTGACGGCGACGACGAGCGCGCGGCCGGCCTCGAGCACGTAACCCGCGATGCTCGCGTCCTGGTCCGAGACCTCCTGGCTCGCGTCGAGCAGCAGGATGCACACGTGCGCCTGCTCGATCGCCTGCAGCGTCTTGACGACCGAGAACTTCTCGATCGCCTCGTCCACGCGACTGCGACGCCGCAGCCCTGCCGTATCGATGAGCGTGTACGCGCGGCCACCGTGCTCGAAATCGACCGCCACCGCGTCGCGCGTAGTGCCGGGCTGGTCGAAGGCGACCAGCCGCTCCTCGCCGAGCAACGCGTTGATCAGCGTCGACTTGCCGACGTTGGGGCGGCCGACCACGGCCACCCGCACGCGGGCGGCAGCGCCTTCGGGCGCTGCCGGCGCTGCTGCGTCGACCAATGCTGCCGCCTCGCCTGCCGCCCGCGCACGCGTCTGCTCGCCGGCCCTGCGCAGCCGCGTCTCCTCGCCCGCGTCGCCTGGCGCCTGCGCCGCCTCGTCGCCCTCGCTCGCTTCGGCCGCCCGCGCGACGAAGGGCTCGAGCGCCGCATCGACCAGTTCGCGAACTCCGTCGCCGTGCGCGGCCGACACCGGCCACGGATCGCCCAGGCCCAGCTCGTGGAACTCGGCCACCGCCTGATCGCGCGGACGCCCTTCGGTCTTGTTCACCGCGAGCAGCACGCGCCGCGCCGTGCGCCGCAGCTCGTCGGCGATCTCGCGGTCGCGCCCGGTGAGCCCTTCCCGCCCGTCGACGAGAAAGACGACCACGTCGGCCTCGACGATCGCCTGCCGCGTCTGCCGCGCCATCAGCGCCGCGATTCCGTCGCGCGCCACCGGCTCGAAGCCGCCGCTGTCGATGACGATGAACGGAATCTCGCCGACCCGCCCGCGCCCGTACTGCCGGTCGCGCGTCAGTCCCGGCGCATCGGCCACCAGCGCCGAACGGCTGCGCGTGAGCCGATTGAACAGCGTCGACTTGCCGACATTGGGCCGCCCGACCAGCGCGACGACGGGGAGCAGCGCCATGTCAGCGAAACGCGCCCGACACACCGGCGCGCGCAACAGCGCGGCAAGCCGCCCACGCCCACAACCCCTCCCCCTGCACCGAGAACGACCGGCGCTCGAGCGGCAGGCGGCAGCGGGCCTGGGCCGGGCCGACGCGCGCAGCGCGCGGCGCCCC
>CALCZN010000075.1:0-28103 GCA_937903095.1 uncultured Burkholderiales bacterium | reverse complement strand
GCGGGGAACCGCCGAGTTCCGTTCGGCCCTGCGCGATGCGCTCGAGCGCACCCGGAACGTCTACCTGAACAACGGCCTGTCGAACATGTCGCCGACCGACCACAACGGCTACGACGAGCGTTCGGCGTTCCTGATCCGCGTCGACGGCGGGAAGTTCCGGCTGCTCGAGCGGAAGTGATCCCATCCAGCGAGGAAAGAGGAAGCGAGATGCAAGCGACGACAACCGGGCGACCGCCCTTTCGCGCCGATCACGTCGGCAGCCTGCTGCGGCCGGCGAAGCTGCGCCACGCGTGGCGCGAGCACGCGGCCGGGCGGCTGGGCGACGACGAGTTCCGCCGCATCACCGACGAATCGATCCGCGAGGTCGTCGCGATGCAGGAGTCGGTCGGGCTGCGTGTGGTCAACGACGGCGAGTTCTGCCGCGGCTCGTACTGGCTGCACTTCGTGCAGAAGACCGCCGGCTTCGGCATCCGGCCCGCGGTATACAGGTTCCGCAACGAGAACGACGAGCTCGTCGAGTTCACCGCGCCGCACGTCGAGAGCCGGCTGCGCCGCTCGGCGCCGATCACCGTCGACGAGTACCGCTTCACGAAGTCGCTCACCGACCGCGCGGTCAAGGTGACGATGCCCTCGCCGTCGACGCTGCACTTCTGGCGCGGCACGCATTTCGCCGAGCCGGGCGTGTATCCGGACGACGAGAGCTTCTTCGTCGACCTGGCGAACGTGTTCCGCGAGGAGCTGCGCGAGCTGTACGAGGCGGGAGGCCGCTATGCCCAGCTCGACGAGGTGCCGCTGGCAATGCTGTGCGACCCGGAGATCCGCGACAGGGTGCGCGCGCAGGGCCAGGATCCCGAGCGGCTGGTCGGGTTGTACGTCGATGCGATCAACGACGCGGTGGCCGAACGGCCGGCCGACATGCGGATCGGCGTGCACATGTGCCGCGGCAACTTCAAGGGCCGCTACCTGTCGGAAGGCGGCTACGGCGACGTCGCGGAACGGCTGTTCGGCCACGCGAAGGTCGACCACTTCCTGCTCGAGTACGACACGGCGCGCGCCGGAGACTTCTCGCCGCTGCGCCACGTGCCGAAGCACAAGGGCGTCGTGCTCGGCATCGTGTCGTCGAAAGTGCCCGAGCTGGAGACGGTCGACTACCTGCGCGCGCGCCTCGACGAGGCTTCGCGTCACATCGACCTGGCGCAGCTCGGCCTCAGTCCGCAGTGCGGCTTCGCCTCGACGGTCGCGGGCAATCCGGTGAGCGAGGACGACGAGCGCGCGAAGCTCGCGCGCTGCGTCGAGGTCGCGCGCATCGTCTGGGGCGACTAGGCGCGTCCACCGGACGAACCGCGTTCGGTATCCCGCGTACGGGATCGAAGGGGAGGCTGCACCGATGAACCTGGCCCGGCTGCTGAACGAGACGGCGCGCGTGCACGGCTCGCGCACCGCGCTGCTCGACGACGAGTGCGTGCTGACGTGGTCTCAGTGGTTCGAGCGGATACGACGCACCGCCGGGATGCTCGGCGCGCTCGGCGCCGTCGCCGGTACGCGCTTCGGCCTGCTGATGAAGAACGGTTTCCGGCAGGCCGAAGCGCTGTGGGCCGGGCACTGGAGCGGCGCCGTTCCGGTGCCGGTGAACTGGCGGCTCGCGGCGCGCGAGATCGCCGAGGTGCTCGACGACGCCGGCTGCTTGCTCGTGCTCGTCGATGCGGAGCTTGCCGCGCGCTTCGACGATCCTGCTCTTGCCACCTGGCGCACGCGCGTCGTAGTCGTCGATGCCGACGGCTACGAGGAACGCGTCGCACGCGCCGCGCCGGCTGACATGCGCGACGCCGACGGGAACGACGAGGCGCTGGTGCTGTATACCGGCGGCACCACGGGTCGCAGCAAGGGCGTGCGGCTGTCGCACCGCAATCTCGCCTTCAACGCGATGCAGATCGGTCTCGCGCTCGGCATCCGTCCCGGCGACGTCACGCTCACCGTCGCACCGATGTTCCACGCGGCGGCGTTGTGCAGCAACATCACGACGCTGCTCGGCGGCACGCACGTGTATCTGCGCCAGTTCACGCCGCTGGGCCTGCTCGAGACGATCGAGCGCCGCCGCATCGCGTTCACGACGGTGGTACCCACCATGCTGAAGATGGTTCTCGACGAGCCGGACGCGCAGCGCTTCGACCGCTCGTCGCTGCGCGTGCTCTTCTACGGCTCGTCGCCGATGCCGGTGTCGTGGATGCGCGCGGCGATGCGGTTCTTCCTGAACGCGCAGTTCCACCAGGCCTACGGCCTGACCGAGACGGCGCCGATCCTGACGATCCTCGGCGACGACGAGCATCGCGCCGGCATCGCCGCCGACGATCCGGCGATCCTCGGGTCGGCCGGTCGTCCGCTGGTGGGGGTCGAGCTGCGCATCGTCGACGACGACGGCGTCGAGTGCCCCGCAGGACAGCCGGGCGAAGTGGTCGTGCGCGCGCCGGGCGTCATGCTCGGCTATCACGAGCGGCCGGCGGAGACCGCGGCGGCGCTGCGCGAAGGCTGGTTCCACACCGGCGACGTCGGTGCGCTCGACGCCGACGGCCGACTGACCATCCTCGATCGCAAGAAGGACTTGATCATCTCCGGCGGGGAGAATGTATATTCGGTCGATGTCGAGGCCGTGCTCGCGCGGCATCCGGCGATCGCCGAAGTCGCCGTCATCGGCGTGCCCGACGACCGCCTGGGCGAGGCGGTCGCCGCGATCGCGGTCCTGCGCAGCGGGGCCGCGCTCAGCGCCGAGGAACTGATCGCGCATTGTCGTGCGTCGATCGGCGCATTCAAGGTTCCGCGCCACGTGCGCTTCGTCGACGCGCTTCCGCGCACGCCGGTGGGCAAGGTGCAGAAGGCCGCGTTGCGCGACGCGTGGAAGGGAACGTAGGCAGGGATCGCCGAGCCGGCGTGCCGCCGGCGAGAATGAACCGGCGCGCGTCGCCGGCGGGAGCATTGCAGCGATGGCAGAGCGTTCGTTCACCCAGGAAGTCGGCAAGCTGCGCCTGGGCGCCGGCGAGGAGTTTGTCGGCGAGGGAATCCTGGCGGTCACGAAGGCGCTGCTGCAGTCGGGCGTCGCCTACGTGGCCGGCTATCAGGGTGCGCCGATCTCGCACCTGATGGACGTGCTCGCCGATGCGCGCGAAGTGCTCGACGAGCTCGGCATCCGTTTCGAGAACAGCGCCAACGAGGCCACCGCCGCGGCGACGCTCGCCGCCTCGGTGAACTATCCGCTGCGCGGCGCCGTCACCTTCAAGGCGCCGGTCGGCATCAACGTCGCGTCCGACGCGATCGCCAACCTGGCCTCGGGCGGCGTCACCGGCGGCGCGCTGATCATCGTCGGCGAAGACTACGGCGACGGCTCGAGCATCATGCAGGAGCGAAGCCACGCCTTCGCGATGAAGTCGCAGGTGTGGCTGCTCGATCCGCGCCCGAACCTGCCGTCGATCGTGAAGGCGGTGGAGGACGCGTTCGAGCTGTCGGAGGCGAGCCGCACGCCGGTGATGCTCGAGCTGCGCATCCGCGCGTGCCACCTGCACGGCCGCTTCGTCGCCAAGGACAACCGCCGTTCGCCGTTCGCGCTCGCCGACGCGCTGGAGAACCCGCGGCGCGACGTCGACCGCATCGTCCTGCCGCCGGCGAGCTTCCTGCACGAGCGCGAGAAGGTCGAGCAGCGCTGGCCGGCCGCGGTGCGCTTCATCCGCGAGCGCGGCCTGAACGAGTTCTTCGCCGAGAACGAGCGCGACGTCGGCATCGTCGTGCAGGGCGGCCTGTACAACACGCTGGTGCGCGCGCTCGAGCGTCTCGGCCTGGCCGACGTCTACGGCCGCACGAGCGTGCCGCTGTACGTGCTCAACGTCACCTACCCGCTGGTCGACGAGGAGCTCGCGCGCTTCTGCGCCGGCAAGCGCGCCGTGCTCGTCGTCGAGGAGGGGCAGCCGAACTTCATCGAGCAGGCGATCGCCGCGTCGCTGCGCAACGTCGAGCTGCCGACCCGTGTGCTCGGCAAGGGTCTTCTGCCGATCGCGGGCGAGTACACGCCATCGGTGCTGGTCGACGGGCTGCGCGCGTTCTTCGCGACGCATGCGCCGGGCATCGTCGCGCCGGCAGCGGGGCAACCCGCGCCCGAGACCGCGGCGCTGCTCGCCGATGCGCAAAGGCAGCTCGCCGGCCAGGTGCAGCCGCGCACGCCCGGCTTCTGCACCGGATGCCCCGAGCGCCCGGTATTCGCCGCGATGAAGCTCGTGCAGCGCGAACTCGGCGAGCATCACGTGAGCTCCGACATCGGCTGCCATCTGTTCTCGATCCTGCCGCCGTTCAACATCGGCAACACGACGATGGGCTACGGCCTGGGCGCAGCGGCCGCCTCCGCGCTCGGCTCGCCGGCCAGAAAACGCGCGATCAGCGTGATGGGCGACGGCGGCTTCTGGCACAACGGGCTCACCAGCGGGGTGGCCAACGCCGTGTTCAACGAGAGCGACCAGGTGGCGCTGATCATCGACAACAACTACACGGCGGCCACCGGCGGACAGGACCTGCTCTCATCGAAGGCGATCACGCGAAACCGCAGCACCCAGCATCCGATCGAGACGGCGGTGCGCGGCGTCGGCGTGAAATGGGTGCGCACCATCCGTCGCACCTACGACGTCGGCGCGATGCGCGAGGCGCTGCGCGAGGCATTGACCACGCGCGAGAAGGGCCCGAAGGTCATCGTCGCGCAGTCCGAATGCATGCTGAACCGGCAGCGTCGCGAGAAGCCGCAGAAGAGGAAGGCGATCGCCGCCGGCGAGCGCGTGGTGCGCGACCGCTTCGGCGTCGATCCCGACACCTGCACCGGTGATCATTCGTGCATCCGCATCTCCGGCTGCCCGTCGCTCACCGTGAAGCCGAATCCCGATCCGCTGCGCACCGACCCGGTCGCGCACGTCGAGCAGAGCTGCGTGGGCTGCGGCATGTGCGGCGAGGTGTCGCACGCTGCGGTGCTGTGCCCGTCGTTCTATCGCGCCGGCGTCGTCCACAATCCGCGAGCTTTCGATCGCTTCGTGCACCGGGTGCGCAACGCCGTCATCCGCGCCTTGCAGCGGCGCACCGATCGCCGGCTCGCCGCGACCGCGATCTGACGATGCCGCTCTTCGAAGCCGAGCGCGTGGAACAGGAGGCGCAAGCGGGCGCGCGGGAAGCGGACACCGGCCAGCGAAACGCCGCCGTGCGCCCTTTGAGCATCGCGATCTTCGCGATGGGCGGCGAGGGCGGTGGCGTGCTCGCCGACTGGATAGTCGATCTCGCCGAGCACAACGGCTACGTCGCGCAGGCCACGTCGGTCGCGGGCGTCGCGCAGCGCACCGGCGCCACCATCTACTACGTCGAGATGTTTCCCCGCGAGCGGGCCGAGCGCGACGGCGCTGCGCCGCTGCTCGCGCTGATGCCCGCGCCGGGCGACGTCGACGTCGTCGTTGCGTCCGAGCTGATGGAAGCGGCACGCGCCGTGCAGCGCGGCTTCGTGACACCCGATCGCACGACGCTGATCGCCTCGACGCACCGGGTGCTGTCGATTCCGGAGAAGTCGGCGATGGGCGACGGCGCGCGCGACGCCGCGCTCATGGAGCAGGCATGCGCGAGCGTGGCCCGCCGCTTCGTGCGCTTCGACATGGCCGAGACGACCGAACGCACGGGAAGCGTGCTCAGCGCCGTGATCTTCGGCGCGCTGAGCGGCGAAGGCGTTCTGCCTTTCGGGCGAGCGCAGTTCGAGGAGACGATCCGCCGCGGCGGCGTCGGCGTCGAGGGCAGTCTGCGCGCGTTCGCCGAAGGCTTCGATCGTGCGAAGGCGTCGCCCGAAGGGCCGCGTGCCGCGGCGCGCCCGGCCATGGCCGAAGCGCCGGCCGCGCACGCCGACCCCCGCGTCGCCCGGCTGCTCGCTCGCCTGCGCGAGGAGCTCGGCGAGGCCGTGCGCCCGACGGCCACCGAGGGCGTGCGTCGGCTGCTCGACTACCAGGACCCCGAGTACGCGGCCTCGTACCTCGATCGCCTCGCGCGCATCGCGCGCCACGGCGACGACGCGCTGCTCGAGGCGGTCGCGCGGCATCTCGCGCTGTGGATGAGCTACGAGGACACGATCCGCGTCGCCGACCTGAAGACGCGCTCGAAGCGTTTCGAGCGCGTGCGGGCCGAAGTGCGTACTGCGGGCGACACCGTTCTGTCGATCGACGAGTTCATGCATCCGAGACTCGAGGAGATCGCCGACACCGTGCCCGCGTGGATGGGGTGGTGGCTGCTGAAGCCCGGCCCCGCGAGGCACCTGGTCGAGCGCCTCACGACGAAGGGCCGCGTGGTGCCGACGACTTCGCTCGGCGGCTTTCTGATGCTGCGCACGATCGCGTCGATGCGACGCTGGCGCCGCTCGACGCTGCGCTACCAGCGCGAGAACGCGCAGATCGAGCAGTGGCTCGAGCGCGTCGACCGCGTTGCGTCTTCGGACCGCGCGCTCGCCGTGGAGATCGTTCGCTGCCAGCGGCTGGTGAAGGGCTACGGCGACACGCACGAGCGCGGCAGCCGCAACTTCGCGACGTTGATGGCGTGCTGCGAGCGGCTGGAAGGACGCGGGAACGCCGCGTCGATACTGCGCGAACTGCACGAGGCGGCGCTCGCCGACGACGCCGGAAACCTCCTGCGCGAGCGCGTGAATGCACTGCATTGATTCTCCCGGATTCGGCACTACCCCTATTCGCGGTGGCTGCCGGGCGCGTTAAGCTCCCGGATCGCCAACGAGGAGGCACTGCAATGATCCCGACGCGCCGAACCGTTCTAGCCGCCGCCGCCACCGTTGCCGCCGCGGCGGCCTCGCTCGTCACAGCCGGCGCTTTCGCGCAGGGCAAGCCCATCCGCATCGGCGTCATGAACGACCAGTCGAGCGTCTACGCCGACTTCCAGGGGCTGGGTTCGGTGCTCGCCGCGAAGATGGCGGTCGAGGACTACGGCGGCAAGGCGGCCGGGCGCACGGTGGAGGTCGTCTCCGCCGACCACCAGAACAAGCCCGACGTGGGCAGCGCAATCGCGCGTCGCTGGATCGACGAGGATGGCGTGAACATGATCGCCGACCTGCCGAACTCGGCGGTCGCGTTCGCGGTGAGCGACGTCGTGCGCGACAAGAACCGGGTGATGATCGGATCGGGCGCGGGCTCGGCCGAGCTCACCGGCTCGAAATGCTCGCCGAACACGGTGCACTGGACTTACGACACCTGGTCGTACGGTCATTCGCTGGCGAAGGCGGTGATGCAGCGCGGCGGCAAGAGCTGGTTCTTCATCACGGCGGACTACGCTTTCGGCCACGATCTCGAGAAGCAGGCCTCCGACGAGGTGAAGAGCGGCGGCGGCAAGGTGCTCGGCGCGGTGCGCGCGCCGATCGGCACGATGGACTACTCGTCGTTCCTGATCGGCGCGCAGTCGTCGGGCGCCGACGTCGTCGCGCTGGCGGTGGCCGGCGGCGACACGACGACGTCGATGAAGCAGGCAGCCGAGTTCGGGCTGCCGGCGAAGCAGACGATCGCGCCGTTGATCTTCGGCATCAACAACGTGCCGGCGCTCGGGCTGGCGGCGGCGAAGGGCGCGCTGCTGATCAACCCGTTCTACTGGGACATGAACGACGGCACGCGCAAATGGTCGCGCGAGTTCCGCAAGCGTGCGCACAACCACGCGATGCCCAACGACATGCAGGCCGGCGTCTATGCCGGCGTGTTGCATTATCTGAAGGCGGTCGACAAGGTCGGCAACGCGGAGGACGGCAGGGCGATCGTCGCCGCGATGAAGGCGATGCCCACCGACGATCCGCTGTTCGGCAAGGGCCGCATCCGCGAGGACGGCCGCAAGCTTCACCCGATGTACCTGTTCCAGGTGAAGTCGCCCGAAGAATCGAAGGAGGAATGGGATTACTTCAAGCTGCTCTCGTCGGTGCCGGCCGATCAGGCCTTCCGCCCGATGAGCGAAGGGAAGTGCCCGCTGGTCGCCAACAAGTAAGGTCGCACGACGCGGCCCCGTAACAGGGAGGAGATATCCGATGACGACGATTCGCCTGAACCGTGTTGCCGCTGCGTTCGCCGCGGCCGCCGTGCTCGCCGCAACGGCACCCGCGCTGTACGCGCAGGAGCAGACCTTCGACCTGAAGATCTCGCACTGGGTGCCGCCGTCGCATCCGTTGCAGAAGGCGCTCGAGGAGTGGGGCGCCTCGGTGGAGAAGGCGTCGAACGGGACGATCCGTTCGAAGGTCTACCCGTCGCAGCAGCTGGGCAAGGCCTTCGACCATTACGACATGGCGCGCGACGGCATCGCCGACCTCACCTACGTGAACCCGGGCTACCAGCCGGGGCGCTTCCCGATCATCGGCGCCGGCGAGCTGCCGTTCCTGCTCTCGAACGCCAAGGGCGGCACCAAGGCGATCGACGAGTGGTATCGCAAGTACGCCGAGCGCGAGATGAAGGACGTGAAGTTCTGCTTCGCCTTCGTGCACGACCCCGGCAGCTTCCATTCGCGCACGAAGAAGATCATGGTGCCGGAGGACGTCTCGGGAATGAAGATCCGCCCGGCGCACGCGACGATGGCCACCTTCGTGACGATGCTCGGCGGCACCAACGTGCAGGCGTCGGCTCCCGAGGTGCGCGACGTCATCGAGAAGGGCGTCGCCGACGCGGTCACTTTCCCGTGGGGCTCGGTGATCCTGTTCGGCATCGACAAGGTCACGAAATACCACATGAACGCGCCGCTGTACGCGACCACCTTCGCGATGGTGTTCAACAAGTCGAAGTACAACCGGATGTCCGCTTCGCAGAAGAAAGTCATCGACGATCACTGCACGAACGAGTGGGCGGTGCGCGCCGCTTCGCCGTGGGCCGATTTCGAGCACGACGGCATCGCGAAGCTCGCCGCCGAGCCGGGGCACGAGGTGTACACGATCTCGCCCGAGCAGACGGCGGCGTGGAAGAAGGCCGCGCAGCCGCTGCACAAGGCGTGGGCCGACAACGTGCGCAAGGTCGGCGTCGATCCCGACGCGGCGATGAAGGAATTCGAGGCGCTGCTCGAGAAATACGGCGCAGCGGCGAAGTGACCAGCGGCGCAGGGACGCCGCGGACGAGCGGCGTCGGGACGCCGCGGACGGGCGGCTCGGGTGCGTCGCCGCCGCCGACCGACGGCGCCGGGCAGCCGCAGGCGGGCGCCGCGGTCGCGCATCCGGCGCTCGACCGCTTCATCCATGCGATCGAGGTCGCGGCGGCGTGGTTCCTCGCCGTCGTGACCGCGCTCACCTTCGTCTCGGTGATCCTGCGCTATTTCTTCGCGTGGCAGATCCCCGACACCTACGACATCGGCCGGCTGCTGCTCGCCACGCTGATCTTCTGGGGCATGGCGGGCACCGGCTACCGCGGCGAGCACATCACGGTCGACCTGGTCTGGGGAGCGCTGGGGCGCCGCTGGCAGCGCGCGCTCGACGTCTTCGCCAGCGCGCTGACGCTGTTCGCGATGACCGCGTTCGCGATCATGATGGGCAGCAAGGTGCTCGACACGCGCGCCGAGAACGTGCTCACCTTCGATCTGCGCCAGCCGGTCTGGATCTACTACGCGCTCGCCTGGCTCGGCCTGGTCGCTGCGGTGCTGCTGCTGGCGATCCGGCTGTACCGCCTGCTGCTGCACCCGCTCGCGCTCGAGGTCGGCGCCCGCGCGTCCGTCACTACCGAATGAATCGATGAACGAGCACGCGGTCGCGGTTACCGGTTTCGTCGTCCTGTTCGTCCTGATGCTGCTTCGCGTGCCGGTGGGCATCGCGATGGGGCTGGTCGGCATCGTCGGTTTCGGCTACCTGAACCAGGACTGGGCGTCGGCGATGAGCCTGCTCGCGCAGTCGCCGATCCGTACCGTTGCCGACATGCAGTTCGCGGTGATCCCGCTGTTCCTGCTGATGGGTGCGTTCGCATCGGCTTCGGGGATGAGCCGTGAGCTGTTCCGTGCGTCGAACGCGTTTCTCGGGCACTTCAGGGGCGGCCTGGGCATCGCGACGATCGCCGCCTGCGGCGGCTTCGCGGCGATCTGCGGCTCTTCGGTCGCCACCGCGGCCACCTTCTCGTCGGTGGCCTACCCGGAGATGCGCCGCTACGGCTATCCGCAGAGTTTCTCCACCGGCGTCATCGCGGCCGGCGGATCGCTCGGCATCATGATCCCGCCGTCGACCGTTCTCGCCGTCTACGGGCTCATCACCGAGCAGGACATCGGCAAGCTCTTCATCGCCGGCATCCTGCCCGGGATCCTCGCCGTCTCGATGTACATCTTCACGATCAACGTCATCGGGATGGTGCGGCCCGGCTTCCTGCCGGCGGGCGAGCGGCGCACGATGAGCGAACGCTTCTCTTCGCTGCGCGACATCTGGGCGGTGGCGCTGCTGTTCGTGTTCATCATCGGCGGACTGTACGGGGGCCTGTTCACCGCCACCGAAGCGGGCGGGATGGGCGCGGCCGGCGCGTTCATCATCGGCGTGCTGCGGCGCAAGCTCTCGCGCGAGCAGTTCATGCAGTGCCTGATCGAGTCGCTGCGAACCACCGCCGCGGTGTTCACCATCCTGATCGGCGCGCTGCTGTTCGGCTACTTCCTCACCATCACGCAGACGCCGCAGGCGCTCACCTCGTGGCTCACCGGCCTGGGCTTCGGCCGCTACGAAGTGCTCGCGCTGATCCTTCTGATGTACCTACTGCTCGGCTGCATCATGGACGCGATGGCGATGATCATCCTCACCGTGCCGATCGTGTTCCCGCTGATCCTGCAGCTGGGCTTCGACCCGATCTGGTTCGGCGTCATCGTCGTCGTCACCGTCGAGCTGGGGCTCATCCATCCGCCGGTGGGGATGAACGTCTTCGTCATCAAGAGCGTCGTGCGCGACGTGAAGCTGTCGACGATCTTCCTCGGCGTGGCGCCCTTCGTCGTCACCGACATCGTGCGGCTGGTCGTGCTCGTCGCTTTCCCGGTGATCGCGACCTTCCTGCCTGCGCACATGTGAAGGCAACGCTGCTCGCGCTGGCCGCGGCGATCGCGATTGGAGGCTGCGTGCCGTTTCCGACACCCGAAGGCCGCACGGTCTCGTCGGTGCAGCGCGACACCGCCGACACGCGCCTGGGCCGCGCGGTGGCGCCGCGCGTCGAAGCGCATGCCGGCGAATCGGGTGTATTCGCGCTGAGCGACGGCCGCGACGCCTTCGCGGCGCGCGCGCTGCTCGCCGCCGCCGCCGAGCGCACGCTCGACGTGCAGTACTACATCTGGCACGACGACCTCTCCGGCACGCTGCTCCTCGACGCGTTGCTGCGCGCCGCCGAACGCGGCGTACGGGTGCGGCTGCTGCTCGACGACAACAACACGGCAGGCCTCGACGGCCTGCTCGCCGCGCTCGACCGGCACCCGAACATCGAGCTTCGGCTGTTCAACCCGTTCCCGAACCGGCGCTGGCGCTGGCTCGGTTATCTCGCCGACTTCTCCCGGCTGAACCGGCGCATGCACAACAAGTCGTTCACCGCCGACAACCAGGTCACGATCGTCGGCGGACGCAACGTCGGCGACGAATACTTCGGCGCCGGGCAGGAGCTGCTCTTCGTCGACCTCGACATCATGGCGATCGGTCCGGTGGTCGACGAAGTGTCGAGCGACTTCGACCGCTACTGGACCAGCGCGTCCGCATGGCCGGTCGGCCGCATCGTCGGCGAGGGCTACGAACCGGATGCCGGGGAGCTCGCGGCGCGTGCCGCGCGCGCCGGGCTCGACCCCGCCGCGGCCGGATACGTTCGAGCGGTCGCGCAACAGCCCTTCATGCGCGAGCTTCTCGAAGGGACGCTGGATCTCGAATGGGCGCCCGCGCACCTGGTCAGCGACGATCCGGCGAAAGGGCTCGGCCGGGCGTCGGCCGACGCGATGCTGCCGGGCCGGCTCTACGAGCTGCTCGGGCATCCGCAACGCGAGCTCGAGCTCGTTTCGCCGTATTTCGTGCCGGCGACGGCCGGCACGGACGCGCTGGCGAGAATGTCGGAGCAGGGGGTGCGGGTACGCATCCTGACCAACTCGCAGGAGGCCACCGACGTCGCGGTCGTGCACGCCGGCTACGCCAAGCGGCGCGAACCGCTGCTCGAGGCCGGTGTCGAGCTGTTCGAGATGAAGGGCGGCTTCGCACCGGCCGACGTGCGCGCCCGCGGGCTCGCCGGCAGCTCCGCATCGAGCCTGCACGCGAAGACCTTCTCGGTGGACCGTTCGCGCGTGTTCGTCGGCTCGTTCAACTTCGATCCACGCTCGGCGTTGCTGAACACCGAGATGGGGATCGTCGTCGAAAGCCCCGTGCTCGCCGGCCGGATTGCCGACGTCTTCGATCGGCAGGTTCCGCTGCTCGCCTACGAGGTGCGGCTCGACCGACGGGGCGGACTGCGCTGGATCGAGCGTACGGGCGAAAGCCGCATCGTGCACGACGACGAGCCGCACACGAGCCTCGCGCGGCGCCTGGGCGTGTGGCTGCTGTCGCTGCTGCCGATCGAATGGCTGCTGTGAGCCGCCGCGGCGCGGCTCATCCCTCGTGCAGCAGGCGGAAGTAGCGGCCCTCGCGTCGGTATTCGCCGTCGACGACCGACCAGTAGCGCTGCGAGGCGCGGCTCTGCAGGTATTTCCGGCGTTTCTCCAGGCG
This sequence comes from uncultured Burkholderiales bacterium, assembly GCA_937903095.1. Lineage (GTDB taxonomy): Bacteria > Pseudomonadota > Gammaproteobacteria > Burkholderiales > Burkholderiaceae_E > Zeimonas. Next base: position 15,400 of record CALCZN010000075.1, on the reverse strand, counting down.
CCCCCGACCGACCGGGCTCTTCAGCACGACGTATCGCACCCTCGCATCCGGGCCGAGCAGGATCGTGCCGCCGCCGCAGTACGAGAATGCCGGTCCATCGGCGCCGGCGCGCACGTGTCGCAGCTGCGTGACTTCGGCCACGAGGTCGTAGGCGATCTGCCCGTCGGGCCCGATGCGGCGCGCGGTGCGGATCGACTCTACGCACGGCGGGTCGACTCGATCGCCGCCCAGACGCGGATCGTCGGCCGCGACGAGGCCGAACTCCTCGAGGCGCCCGGGCTGCGTGACGAAACGCCCGAGCGCTTCGGCCTGCCGGCGTCGCTCGCGTGCGTCGGCGACGTCGGCCGGATCGCGGCGGAAACGCCGCTCGTCGAAACCGAGCGCCGACATCGGCGGCAGGTCGATGCGCGGCGGATGCCACAACAGCGCATCCTCGGACAGGCTCGGCACCGATTCGGGATAGATCCTGCGCCGGCGGAACGCGTCGACGAGCGCTCCCCGGTAGTCCCACGGATCGTCGGGAACGAGATCGTGGTCGGCGGTGACCAGCGCGCGCAGGTAGTCGCCGAAGGTGAGACCGGCTGGAGGGCAGTAGTCGATCGCACGGATGCAGATGCCCAGGAACTGGCCGGCGAGCTTGCTCGCTTCGTCGGCGAGCAGCTGCTGCAGGTCGTGCGCGAGCTCGCCGGGCGCGAGCACGCCGCTGCCGTCGGTGGCCAGGCGCAGGTAGCGTTCGGTCTTGCGGCGATAGATGGTCACGAAGGCCTCGAACACGGCGCTCATCAGCACCGCGCCGAGCCGGTGCGCCTCGAGCCCGTCGTCGTAGATCGTCGGATGCTCGGGATCGTCGTCGACCGCGCTGCGCATCGGTCCGTCGCGATCGGTCGTGTGGCCGAATTGCTGTGCGAGACCGTTCAGCAGCGAACGGTGGGTCAGCTCGCCGCGACTGCGCCGGATCGCGTGTGCGACGACCTCGCGATAGCTGAAGTGCTGGAAGAGCGCGACCAGATCGGCGAAGGCCTCGTGGAACGCGACGACGTCGGCGCCGCTGGGCTCGGCGAGCTTCGGGCGCAGGCCGTCGAGCAGCGCGTGCGTCACCTCGTGGGCGACGATGTCGTGCGACAGGCAGGTGAAGACGATGCCGCGCGGCAGCGTCCGGTCGCTCGGCGCGTCGGCCGCGGCGTAGTAGCCGAAGCACAGCGCGCCGTAGGTACCATGGTTCTCGTACCAGGCGTTGCGCTCTTCGCCGCCGTGCGGCCGCAGCACGAGCCTGGCCGGCCCCGGTGCCGCCGGATCTCCGAATCCCCACTCCGGATTGCGTCCGAGCGCCTTGCGGAACGCCGCGTACACGTTGCAGCACACCGCGTAGACCATCTGCTGGTGAAAGCGCGGGTCCGACGGCGACGGCGCGTATCCGTCGGCGATCAGCACGTTCGGGTCGTCCAGGTCCGCGCAGCGGTACACGGTGCCGAGCGAGAGGTCGCGGTTGTCGACGACGAACAGGCTGCCGGCCGGTCCGGGCTGCAGCGGCTCCCATGGAACGTCGATCGTCGCGATCGCGCCTTCGAGCCGTGACGCCGCCGGATCGATGGCGTAGATGCGCAGCGGGCGGTACAGCGGTTCGCCCCTTCGACGCTGGTGCGGCGAGACCGGTATCCGTTCGATCGCCGGCGAGACCGAGAATCGCGGCGTCTCGATCGAGAGGGGCACGACCTGCGGCAACGGCCCACGCGGGCGCGTCGCGGCTGCCTCGCGGCTCTGGGCGGCTGCGGCGACGGCTTCGGTGGTCGTCGCGGCGGCGACGTCGGGGTCGGAGGCCATTCGTCGGACTCGCTCAGTGCGTCGACCTCAGTGCGTCGACCTCAGTGCGTCGACAATTGCGTGACGAGCTTTTCGATCGACCGTATCGGCTCGATCGTTTCGGCCACGCCGGCCAGCGGCTGCAGCAGCCGCAGCGCGCGGGCGTCGTCGGCGCAGTCGAGCATCGGATGCTGGCGCGGGTTCGCACCGAAGGCCTCGGTCACGCGGCGCGCGAACTGCTCGTTCGTCATCGCGTCGATGCCGTCGGCGAGCACGCGGGTCGCGCGCAGCGTGAACTCGCCGTGGCCGTCGCTCTCCCATGCGACCTCGCCGTCCAGGCAGGCCGCGAACTTCACGTCGCGCATGCGGCTGCGTCCGCCGGTTCCCCCGGGCGTCACCGCGCGCATCGCGAAGCGCGACTGCCGGCGGAAGCGCCGGTGCGCGTCGATCAGCTCGACCGTGGGCACGACGAAGCGCTTGCGCTCGTCGGACGCCGCGCCGCGGCTGCCGGTGTCGGGCGCGCCGACGGCGAAGCGGGTGTTCGTGCCGGAGTGGCAGCAGTCCATGAAGAAACTCAGGTTCACTCCGTCGGGCAGCTGGCGCAGCACGCGGGCGATGTCGTCATCGATGTACAGCGCGCCGGTGGCGAAATCCACCGGGCAGATCGCCTCGTCCTCGCGGTCCTCCTCGTCGGCGTCGAGATCGGGCAGGTGCGTTCCGTGCCCCGAATACTGGAAGACGAGGACGTCGCCGGAACGGCTGTTTCCCACCAGGCGTTCGAGCTCGCGGTCGATCGCCTCGCGCGTCGCGTCGCCGTCGGTGAGCATCGTCGTCTCGAAGCCCAGGCCCGACAGCGCGTCGGACCACATCCGCGCATCGGCCACGCAGCCGGCGAGCCGGTGGCGCGGATCGGGATAGCGGTCGACGCCGATGCACAGCGCCGTGCGCCGCGCCCTGCGGCTGCCGGTCGGACCGATGCCCAGCGAGGTCGGCGTCGGGATCTCGCCGTTCGGCGTGATCGTGAGGATCGGCGGCGGAGCCTGCACAGCCGCCGGCGCCGCTTCGGCGGGCGGCGACCAGGTCGACGTCGCGGTCGACGGCCATTCGTACGACGCGCTGGCCGGCCAGTCGATCTCCTCGATCCACGGGCGCGGCGCACGGACGATGTCGGGCGCGGTCGCGTAGTCGACGATCGCATCTGCATCCGCGCGGCCGAGCACGCGGCGGGCGACGCTGTTCATCGTCGGCACGTCGTCGTCGAAGCCGCCGTGCGTGCGCGCGGTGCTCGCCGAAGCGCCGCTGTCCGCGGCGCTCACCGACCAGACCACGGCGGCACGCGGGGAAGGCGCTTCGTCGAGCGCGAACAGCCGCTTCATCTGCGGATCGGCGCGCAGGCTCTCCTCCAGGCCGAGGATCGGCGCGCCGCGCTCGCGCTCGAGCGCGTTGGAGACCAGATACAGCAGCGACTTGTTCGAGCGCGTTGGAGACCAGATACAGCAGCGACTTGTGATAGACGCCGGCGCAGTCGTCGGCGCGCTCGTAATCGCGCTGCATGGTGAACAGGGTGACGCGGCGCACGGCACCGTCGTCGCCGATGCGCGCGGCGAGCCGGTCGCGGAAAGTGTCGATGCGCACCGCCGGCGCCAGGAATTGCGCCGACTCGAAGGTCGGCACGCCGAGCTCGTGCGCGCAGGCGAGGAAATGCGAATGGAAGATCGAGCCGGCGCTGTGTCCGGCGGCATGCAGCTCGACATCTCCCGGGTGCGCGTCGCAGAACGCCTTCAGCTTCACCGCGACGTAGCGTGCGCCGCCGCCCATCGGGTCGGCTGCGTTCGGCGCATCGACCGCATGTTCGGCGCTGGCCTTCATCCCGGCCCAGATCCGCGCGCCCTGCAGCGCGCGCGCGCCGACCTCGATCAGCGGGTCGAGCGTGTGATCCCAGAAGTCGCGTGGAAGCCCGCGCATCGTGCCCTGCTGCGCGCGCGTGAGCAGCTGCCCGATCGTCTCGAAGAGCCCCGTTTCCCAGACGAAATGGATCGGGTAGACGTCGTTGCGTTTCCACCAGTCGACGTGCCTCGCCGCGATCTGCAGGCCGCTCGACTCGGAGACGAGTCCGCCGTGCGCGTAGAACAGCAGCCGCAGCCTGCGTCCCTGCGCCTTCGCCGCCTGCAGCGCGCGCGGCAGCGACTGCTCGAAGATCGCATCGACGTCGGCGGGTGTCGTCGAGAGTTCGCCGCGCTCCGAGAGCCGGCCCAGCCGCAGGTTCACCAGGTGCGGCCGCAGCGCCGCGAGCAGCGCCGCGTCGATCGGCGCGCCGCGCGAACTTCGGGCCGGCGCGCGTTCGGCGCGTTCGGCGCGTTCGGCACCTGAGGGTGCGGCCTGCGGCGCCGCGCCCTCGTCGTGCGAGGGCTCCGCGTCTCCCGGCTCGGGAGGCCCGAGCGGCGCGCGGCTCAGCGCCTCGATCGCCTCGCGCACGACGAGATCGGATTCGTCGGGGAAAGGCCCGCGCGCTTCCTGCGCGCGCTTCGGCGATCGCCCGCGCGCCGTCGACCGCTGCTCCACCTCGGCAAGGATCTGCGCGAAGTCGAGCGAGCTGCCCGGGCAGGTCTTCGTGGACATCGCGTTGTGGAAGACCAGCGAATCCGCGGGCAGGCCGAACCTCGCCTGCACCTGCGCGACGACCTCGAGCGCCGCCTCGCGCTGTGCGCCGTCGAAGGGATCGCAGCCGCGGTCGAAGTTGCCGATCATCTCGAACATGAACGGCCCGAACTGCGCGTTGCCGTTGTGCCCGGAGGCGCTCACCGGCGGCAGGTTCCAGTTGCGACCCAGCCAGACCCAGCCTTCGGGGTCGATCGTCAGGTGCTGCGCGATGTCGCGCCAGCCCTGCTGCTGCGTGTGGAAGCGCCACATCGCGACGATCGTCTCGTGGCCGCGGAAGTCGCTTCGCTGCGGCCGCCACGTGTGGTGCATGTGCACGGCGTTGACGCGCCGCGTGAACGGGAAGCGGGCGAGAAGCTGCGAGAACTGCTCCAGCGACAGGCGCTTGAACACGGGCGTCGACATCATCGTCTCCTCGTTCACACGGCCGGTTGCACGGCGGGGACCGCCGCGGCGGCTGGACGCGGCGCGGCCTTCCGGCGATACAGGTGGGGAACGAACCAGCCGATCGTCGCGCCGATCAGCAGCGAGGTCGCGGCCATCGTCGGTACGCGAGCGCTCATGCGCGGCGGTGCGGCGCCGACCGCGATCAGCAGCTCGACGATCATCCACTGCAGCAGCGCGAACGCGAGCGCCAGGCCGACCGTTTCGGCTGCGCGCAGCCACTTCGGCGCCTTCGCCGGCTCCGCGGCGTAGTCATCGGCGGTCCACGCGATGGCCACGGTCGCGAAGAAGACCATCAGCAGCCAGGGCCAGCGCTCGATCGTCACCGCGAAGACGTCGCGGAAGCGGCCGGGCGAGCCGAGCGCCTCGAGCAGGTTCCCCGGGTACTCGAACACGTAGCGGAACAGCAGCGAGACGACGAATGCCGCGGCGGCGGCGAGCGCGCCCGATGCGCAGTAGCCGGCCACCGGCCGGAAGCCGACGCGGTGGATGTCGGCGAAGGCCCAGACCGCCTTCGGGTAGATCGCCAGCACGACCGCGATCGCGTAGATCATCGGAACCATGACGAGCACGCGTAGGTTCGGCGCGAGCGGCACCGGCGAAACGAAGCGGCGCGCGACGAGCGTGATCAGCAGCATCCCGAAGAAGATCAACCCGGCGATCAGGAAGACCTCGTGCACGTCGAGCACCGGTCGCGACTGCCCGATGCCGGGAAAACCCAGGCGGGCGAGCGCTGCCTGACGCTGCCGGGGGCTCAGTTCGACCTGCAGCACGCCGCCGGCGACGAAGTCGCACAGGCGCTGCTCGAGCTCGTCAATGTCGCGCGGAAGCCGTCGACGCAGCGGTTGGCCGGCGAGGAATTGCGGATCGCTGTCGATCGCCCGCAGCGTCTTCTCGTCGAGGCCGGACATCGTTTCGAAGCGCTCGCCGAGGGCCGCGAAGCCGGCCTTCTGCTCGTCGACGTAGCGTGCGTAGCCGGCCATCTGCGACCAGGGCCTGATCGATGCGTAGAGCACGGCGGTGCGCGCCCAGCGATGAAGCAGCGACGACTGCGGCGCGAGCAGCCAGCGCTCGTCGACCTGCAGCTCGGCGAGCGTCGGGCGCAGGCGCTCGATCGAATCGGGGTACAGCACGAGCGGGGTCGCGGCGATGCGGCCCGACAGCTCGCGCGCTTCGAACGGTATGTTGCCGATGCGCTGGAACCAGCGCTTGACGGCGTCGTCGATCCTGTTCAGGTACGGGAAATGCGGCAGCAGCGAGGTGAGCACGAGCGCGGCGAACAGCGGCCCCGGCATCTGCTCGACCTCGTCCGACACGGCCTCGACGCGCAGGAACTTCCACACGGCGTCGAGATCGAGGTCGGTGAACGCGCCGCCGAGGACGAGGAACAGCGCAAGCATCGAGAACACGTAGCCGATGCGCGCCATCCAGTAGCGAACGAAGGTCGTCGTCGGCCGCGTGGGCCCCGGCTTGTCGAAGCGGTCGAGCGCGTACAGCCAGACGACCACGCTGCCGAGGATCCATTGGAGGACGAGCGTTCGGTTCATGGCGGCTTCCGTTTCGGGCAAAGCCATGCCATGGCGCTTCGGCCGACTGCCAGGACCACTGCGCAACCGCGGTGCTGCACGCTGCTCGCCCAGAATGACACGGGCGTCGCCGCGGGCGATTGCCCGGGCGACGTTTCATCATAGGAGCGCTCTTGCGGGAAACGACGATGAGGGGTACGGCTTTCAGGGGAATTCGTTTGCCCGGCTGGAGTGCGCGATGACGCGCGGGAGAGGCGGGCGCGGTCCCGGCCGTGCGGAGGACGCGAGCCCCGCAAGTCGCGTCGCGGCGACCCGCGTGCCGCAGACGCGGATCGGCCGCCTGGCGAACGTCGCCCTGGCCGCCGGCGAACTGGCGCTGGCCGGACTGGGGGAGGGCGTTCGCCGCTTCCTGGCCGACGGGACCGTCGCCGGCTTCGGCGCCGGGGGCGCCTGGGTCTCGGCCGACAACGCGCGGCGCCTCGCGGCGCGGCTCGCGCGGCTGCGCGGCGGTGCGATGAAGCTCGGGCAGATGATGTCGATGCAGGGGCCCGATCTCCTCCCGCCGGAATTCGCGCAGGCGCTGGCGATCCTGCGTTCGCAGGCCGCGCCGATGCCGGCGGCGCAACTGCACGGCGTGCTCGGCCGCGAATACGGCAGGGGCTGGCGCCTGCGCTTCGAGCGTTTCGACGAGCAGCCGATCGCCGCCGCGTCGATCGGACAGGTGCACCGTGCGCGCACCGTCGACGGGCGCGAGCTGGCGCTGAAGATCCAGTACCCCGGCGTCGCGCGCTCGATCCGCAGCGACATCGACAACGTGGTCGCCGTGCTGCGGCTGGTGCGTCTGCTGCCGGCGGAGGCCGACGTCGACGCGCTGGCGGGCGAGGCCGCGCGCCAGCTGTCGCAGGAAGCCGACTACCTGGCCGAGGCCGCGTCACTCGAGCGCTTCGCCGCGCTCGTCGCCGACGAGCCGCGCCTGCGGGTGCCGCGCGCACGCCGACCTCACTACTCCACGCATCCTCGCGATGGACTACATGGCCGGCGAGCCGCTCGAGACACTCGCTGCACCTTCGGTGCGGCAGTCGACGCGCGACTCGATCGGCGCGCTGCTCGAACGGCTCGCGTTCCGCGAACTGTTCGAGTTCCGCACGATGCAGACCGACCCGAACTTCGCGAACTACCTGTGGCAGCCCGACACCGGGCAGGTCGTGCTGCTCGACTTCGGTTCGACGACGGACTTCGACGACGATTTCGTCGCGGCGTACGCCCGGATCACGCGCGCGGCGATCGCCGGCGACCGCGCGCGGATCGCAAGCTGCGCGATCGACATCGGCTACCTCGCCGACGACGATCCGCGCGAGCGCATCGAGGCGACCGTCGACGTGATCCTGCTCGTCTGCGAACCGCTGCGGCATCGCGGCCGCTATGACTTCGCCGCGTCGGACCTGCCGTCGCGCGCGCGGGCGCTCGGCTTCGACATCGGCATCCGCCAGGGGCTGCTGCGCGTTCCGCCTGCAAGGACGATGTTCCTGCATCGCAAGCTGATCGGCTCGTTCTTCCTGCTGGCGCACATCGGCGCGCGCGTGGACGTGCGTTCGCTCATCGAGCCGCTGCTGCGGCGCGCGTGAACGGATCGTCCCGGATCACCCCGGATCGCCGCGGCGGGCACGCTGTTTGTATGCGTCGCAGCACGTGTGTTTCCCTGCAAGGAGGTGCGCCATGCCCGGACGCGAGAGACTCCCCGATACGCTGAAGCGTTCCCCGGCGAAGGCGCAGCGCACGTGGGCGAAGGCCCACGACAGCGCGGTGCGCGAGTACGGTGAAGGCGGACGCGCGCACCGCGTGGCCTACGCTGCGCTGAAGCATTCCTTCGAGAAGGAAGGCGACCACTGGGTGCCGAAGGACCACCAGGGTCCGTCGGATCCGCGCGCCGAGAAGAGCGGCAAGGCGGCCCGCGAAGGCAAGGGCGAGAGTTTCGGCGGACTCGACTACGAAGGCAGTTCGCGCGACGAGTTGTACGAGCGCGCTCGCAAGCTCGACATCCCGGGGCGCTCGAAGATGAACAAGAAGGATCTCGCCCGCGCGATTGCGAAGCGGCAGTGACGAGGGGGCTGCCGCACGCGCCGCGTTCAGCGACGCTGCAGGCGCCGGTACGCATTGAAATGCCGGACCGCCTGCTGCATGTGACCGAGCTGGTCGTGCAGGCGTGCGGCGTTGAAGTGCGCGTCGGCCGATCCCGGTTCGAGCGCGAGACAGCGTTCGTAGCTCTCGAGTGCGGCCTCGCGCTCGCCGAGATCCTCGAGCGCGACCGCGAGGTTGAAGTGCAGCGATCCGAGCTCGGGTGAGCGTCGCAGCGCTTCGACGTAGACGTCGATCGCATCGGCGCTGCGGCCGAGGTCGCATAGCAGCGCGCCCAGGTTCAGGCTGGCATCGGCATGCGCGGGGTCGAGCGTGAGCGTGCGGCGATACGCTGCTTCGGCCTCGGCAGCACGGCTTTCGCCTTCGAGGCGTTGCGCGCGCCGAAAATTCGTATCGGCCGTCTCGGCGGCGCGGCCGGCGCCCCCGCGATGCTCGAGCACGCAAACGCTTCCCGGCGTGGGAACGACGTCGAAGTCGATCAGCAACTGCCCCGACTCGGGTTCCCATTGCGCGTCACCGTCGCGCACGGCGACGGTGTTGCCGACGGCGGTGACACGCAGCCCGGTCAGCGGAAGCTGCGCCGGAAGCGCGCGCCGCAACTGGCGCAGCGAACGCAGGATCGTGCGCGGGGCGACTTTCGCCGCGCGCAGCCCCTGCGCCGTTCGCAGCAGCACGACGTCCTGGAACGAGAAGCGCAGCTCGTTGCGCGCGCCGCGCGACGGCGTCACGAAGCCCGCGCGCACCAGCGAGCGCACGATGCCCGGCGAGATGCCGAGCATCGTCTCGATGCCGCGGAGCGTGTACGGGGCGTCGTCCGGCTGCTGCTTCGTCACTTCTTCGAACGCGCCCGGGCGCGCGCGGCCGGCTGCTCCTCCTGCCCGGCAGCGCGCCGGGGCGACTTACGGGCGCGCGCCGCCGGCGAGGTGCCCGGCTCGGCGCCTTGCCCGGCCGGCTCCTTCGCCCTGGGCGCCGACTTGCCGCCGAGGCTCGCGCGCAGCGCCTGCATGAGATCGATCACCTGCGCGCCGGCGGCCGGCTCCTCCTCCTCGTGCACGACGATCTGCTTGCCGGCGATCTTCTCGTCGATCGCCGCGAGGACACGCTTCTTCTCCTCGTCCTCGAATTCCTTCGGATCGTAGCGGTCGGCGGCGATCTGCTCGATCAGCTGCAGCGCGAGCTTCAGCTCGGCGTCGGTGACCGGCACCTTCTCGATGTCGAGGTCCTCGAGCGAACGCACCTCGTCGGCGTACAGCAACTGCTGCAGCACGAGGCCGTCCTCCAGCGGACGCACCTGGACGACGTACTGTTTGCCCTTCCATGCCCATTTCGCCAGCGCGCAGCGCCCGCTCTCGCGCATCGCCTTCACCAGCAGGCTGTACGGCTTGGCGCCCCGCTTGTCGGGCGCCAGGTAGTACGCCTTGTCGTAGTAGATCGGATCGACCGCCTTCTCCGGGATGAAGGCGACGATGTCGATGACGTGGCTGGGGCTTTCCTGCAGCGCCTTCAGCTCGTCGGTCGAGAAGGTGACGAATCGGTCCTTCTCGAATTCGTAGCCTTTCACCATCTCGGAGCGATCGACCACACGTTCGTCGCGTGCGGATACGTACTGCTGCCGGACGCGCTGGCCGTCCTTCGTGAGCAGGTTGAAGCGGATCGTGCCCGAGCTCTCGGTAGCCGTGTAGAGCTTCACCGGGATCGAGACGAGACCGAAGGACAGCGTGAGCGAAGCGATCGAGCGCGCAGCCATGCGGATCTCCTTGCCACTTCGAGCGCAAGCCCGCTGCGCCCGAGTATACGGTGCGTCAGGAACGGCAAGCGGAGTTCCCGTCGGCACGCGCGTTGCGCGATCCGCGGGCTCGCCGCGGCGCGCGGTCCCCGCCTCGGGGTCGTCGCGCGCCGCGGCGCTGCCGACTACGGCGTCAGCCCGGTGCTTCGGCTGCGAGGGCGGTCATTGCGTCGGCGCGTGACTCCACCAGCCGCCGATCGACCGGTCGCTGCCGAGCTCCCACAGCGCGAGAATGAAGACGATCGCGCCCAGGACCCATGCACTCCAGGCGGCCGCCGCAGCGGCGCCGGCGAAGCCGAGCGCCCAGGGCGAGATGAACAGCCATGCGCCGAGAATGACGTTGACCCACTCTTTCCAGGCTCTCAGGTTCACCATCGCCGCGATGGCGAAGATGCCGATCAGGATACCGAGCAGTACGGCGTTGTCGGTCGCCCTGCCGACGGTCGAGTAGCTGAGCACCCAGGGGGAAATCAGCGACAGGATGCCGAGGATCAGGTTCACCGGGTCTTGCCAATGTCTTGCAGAGTTGGACATGAAATCGACCTCCTTGAAAATCGGTCGTTCTGCGACCTGAGGCCGGATAAATGGGGGCGAACGCGATCGCGTTCAAGATGGGTTCCCCCGCGATCCGCCGCGGCGTCGGGTGTTCCGATTGCACGGTGATCACTCGTAGCGGAACGCGCTGCAGATACCGCGCGTCGTCGGGAACGTTTACGTTCACCGTTCGTTCCAATGAGCAGGACAGCGATTCCGCCGTCCCGCGGCCCGCCAGGCGAGCCGCATCTCAACGCCGCATCTCAACACTTATCGAAGGAGTCCTCATGAACATGAACCGCTTTGCCGGCTGCATTGCCACCCTCTCGCTCGCCCTCGTCGCCGGACCCGCTTTCGCCGACCAGCTTCGCTTCGAGAACAACCAGATCGGATACGAAGTCATCGCGACGCCGGGCACGGTGTCGCGCGCGCAGGTGATCGCCGATCTCCAGCGGGCGCAGCGCGACGGAACGATCCGCCCGAGCTACGAGTACCCGCAACCGCCGCATTTCGCGCCCTCCGCGAAATCGCATGAGCAGGTCCAGCGCGAAGCCGCAAACGTCAGCGAGCGCGAACGCGGTGCGCAGAAGATGCTGTACTGGCCGAATGCCTGACGAAAGCTTCTTCGTCGTTCTTCGTCGGAATCGGGGGGCGAGTCGGGGCGGCCGACGTGGTGGGCGGTACTGGGATCGAACCAGTGACTTCCACCGTGTGAAGGTGGCACTCTACCGCTGAGTTAACCGCCCGGGAGAGGAGGCGAGATTGTAATCGCATCGGCTCGCCTCGCCAATTTCAGCCGCCCCGCTTCAGATCGGTCGGATCTCGATGTCCGAGGGTACAGGCATCGGATTCGGGCAGCGCTTGACCCACGCGACAGCGTCTTCGATGGTGGGCAACTCCCAGAGCCAATAGCCGGCGACCAGTTCGCCCTCGAATGGCCCGTCGATGACGCTGCGCGACGAGCCGTCGAAGCGCACCCGCTTGCCTTCGCGGCTCGGGCGCAGACCGTCGCAATCCTTCAACACGCCGGCCTTCTTCAGCTCCTCGATGACGTTTCGCCGGGTGCGCCGAGACTCAGGCTCGGCGTTCCCAGACGATGCATCGGTTGTTGGCCGGCATCGCGCGGTCTTCGACCAGCTCGAAGCCCGCGGCTCGTGCGAGCGCGTCCACGCTCTCGAAGTCGCGCAACCCGCGCTTGGGGTCTTCGCTGCGCAGCCATCGGTCGAACTGCGCGTTGCTGTCGCTCGTCGCCCGCCCGTCGTAGTTGAAGGGGCCGTAGACGACGAGGCGCGCGTCGTCGGTCGTCATCCCGGGCAGCGTCGAGAACAGGCGCTCGACTTCCTCCCAGCCCATGATGTGCAGGGTGTTCGCCGTGAACACACCGTCGAAGCCGCCTGCAGGCGGCGCGTCGCGCACGTCCCAGGCAAGCGGCGCGGGCGTGTTCGGCAGCGCCGCCTCGTCGAGCCAGGCGCGGATCCCCGGAAGGTTCTCCTCGACGTCGCTCGCCTGCCAGTCGAGGTGCGGCAGCGCGTCGGCGAAGTGCACGGCGTGCTGCCCGGTGCCGCTGCCGACTTCCAGAACGCGGCTGCGGTCCCCGAAATACTGCCGGAGAACGCCCAGGATCGGCTCGCGGTTGCGTTCGCAGGCGAGCGAGAAAGGCTTGTCCATTTGCACACGATACTGAAATCGGAAGCGGGGGCTCGGCGCGCACGAAGCCGACGCAATCCCCGGAACGCCGCGTTTCGCATCGTTTTCGGCCGGGAAGACCGTTTCCCTCACCGAAGCGCTGCATTGCGCAGCGGATCCACTCGTGGGCGAAAGCGGAACCGGACCCGGCTGCCGGTCGAGAGCTGGCCCTCGCGTAGAATCAGTCCGTCAGCTGTTGACCGTCAGACGTTCTGTTCACACGGTTGACTTCGATCGTCAGTCCGTTCACCCGGTTCTCCGAAAGACCCCCCCGCGCGATGGTCCGCACGCGTTTCGCTCCCAGTCCCACCGGCTTCCTGCACATCGGCGGCGCGCGTACGGCGCTCTTCGCCTGGGCCTACGCGCGCCATCACGGCGGCACCTTCATCCTGCGCATCGAGGACACCGACGTCGAGCGCTCGACGCCCGAGGCGACGCAGGCAATCCTCGACGGCATGCGCTGGCTCGGCCTGGACGCCGACGAAGGGCCGTACTACCAGATGCAGCGCATGGACCGCTATCGCGAGGTCCTCGCGCAGATGCTCGCGGAAGGCACGGCGTATCGCTGCTGGTGCACGAAGGAGGAGCTCGAGGCGATGCGCGCCGGGCAGGAGGCGAGGGGCCTGAAGCCTCGCTACGACGGCCGCTGGCGTCCGGAGCCCGGTCGTGTGCTGCCCGAGCCGCCGGCCGGCGTCGATCCCGTCGTTCGTTTCCGCAATCCGCTCGACGGGGCCACCGGCTGGAACGACCTGGTCAAGGGTCCGATCGCCTTCGACAACGCCGAGCTCGACGACCTGATCATCGCGCGCTCCGACGGCACGCCTACCTACAACTTCTGCGTCGTCGTCGACGACCGGGACATGCGGATCACGCACGTGCTGCGCGGCGACGATCACGTGAACAACACGCCGCGCCAGATCAACATCCTGCGCGCGCTCGGCGCGCCGGTGCCCGAGTACGGCCACCTGCCGATGATCCACGGTCCGGACGGGCAGAAACTGTCGAAGCGCCACGGAGCGGTGTCGGTCATGCAGTACGACGACGACGGCTACCTGCCCGAGGCCGTCGTCAACTATCTCGCGCGGCTGGGCTGGAGCCACGGCGACGAGGAAGTCTTCACCCGCGAGCAACTGGTGCAGTGGTTCGACGGCTCGCACATCAGCCGCTCGCCGTCGCGTTTCGACTTCGACAAGCTGCGCTGGCTGAATGCGCACTACCTGAAGGCGACGTCCGACGCCGACCTGGCCGTGCTGGTACGGCCTCGCCTCGAGGCGGCGGGCATTTCGATCGCGGCCCGCGACGCCGATCTCGCGCTCGTCTGCGGGTTGCTGAAGGAGCGGGCGCAGACGCTGAACGAACTGGCGGCGCAGGCGCGGATGTTCTACACGGAGCCCGCGATCGGCGACGACGACCGCGCCCGCCACCTCGATTCCGCGCCGCCTGCGCTGGCGGCGGCGCTCGGCAGTCTCGCTGCGAAGCTGGCGTCGTCCGACTGGACTCCGGCGGCAATCGGGGCGGCGCTGAAGGCGACCCTCGCCGAGCATGGGCTGAAGATGCCGCAACTCGCGGTGCCGGTACGGCTGCTCGTCTTCGGCGTGGCGCAGACGCCGTCGGTCGATGCGATGCTCGCGGCAATGCCTCGGGAGACGGTTCTGGCGCGGTTGCGCACCGTCTGACGGTCGGTTTCGCCCCCAGCTCCCGAGTTTCGGTCGCGAGCCTTCGGCCGACGCCATTCGGCCGATTGCCATATACTTTTGTATATGGCATTTTCTGTTCGCGCACGGGGTCGCCAGGTGATGGAAAAGCGAGCGCGCATCTTCATGAACAATCGCAGCCAGGCGGTCCGCCTGCCCAAGGAGTACCAGTTCTCCACGAGCGAGGTTTACGTTCGCAGGGAAGGCGACGCGCTCGTGCTTCGGCCGCGCCCTTCCAGTTGGGACGCGTACCTCGACGAAGGCCCGGTGGCACCCGACGACTTCATGGAAGGGATCGAGGACCTGCCGCTGCAGGAGCGTGGCGATTGACTTCCCGGCCGATGTTCCTTCTCGACACCGACACCTGCTCGTGCGTCATGAAGCGCTCGAGCGCGCCGCTGCTGAAACGCATACGCACGGTGTCGCTCGAAGACCAGTCCGTGTCGATCGTGACGGTTGCCGAGCTTCTGTACGGGGTGGAGTTGTCCTCGCGCAGGGACGCCGCCAGGCAGGCGTTCGACGCCTTCATCCGGCATCTGGCCATTCTCGATTGGGACTATCCGGCGGCGGAGCACTATGCGCAGATCCGTGCCGACCTGCGGCGGCGCGGCAGCCCGATCGGCTCCAATGACTTGATGATTGCCGCTCATGCGCGCTCGATCGGTGCCACGCTCGTCACGAACAACGTGCGGGAATTCGAGCGGGTGCAGGGATTGCGCGTAGCGAACTGGGCGCACTGAGCCGAACATTCTCCTGAGGAACCCACCTTGTCCGGCAGCACTTTCGGCCACGTCTTTCGCGTCACCACCTTCGGCGAGTCGCACGGCCCGGCGATCGGCTGCATCGTCGATGGCTGCCCGCCGGGGCTCGTGCTGTCGGAGAGCGACATCCAGCCCGAGCTGGATCGCCGGCGCCCCGGCACTTCGCGTCACGTGACGCAGCGCCGCGAACCCGA
This sequence comes from uncultured Burkholderiales bacterium, assembly GCA_937903095.1. Taxonomy (GTDB): domain Bacteria; phylum Pseudomonadota; class Gammaproteobacteria; order Burkholderiales; family Burkholderiaceae_E; genus Zeimonas. The sequence goes on along the minus strand of CALCZN010000075.1, from coordinate 181 downwards.
TCGCGTCGAGATCCTGTCGGGCACTTTCGAAGGCCGCACCACCGGCACGCCGATCGCGCTGCTGATCCGCAACGAGGACCCGCGCAGCAGCGACTACGCGGAAATCGCGCGCACTTTCCGTCCCGGCCACGCCGACTACACCTACTGGCAGAAATACGGCATCCGCGACCCGCGCGGCGGC
>CALCZN010000074.1:0-3242 GCA_937903095.1 uncultured Burkholderiales bacterium | reverse complement strand
ATCGGTCATGTAGGTACGCAGGTCGTCCTCGTTGAACACCACTTCCATGGCGCGGCCGCCCAGCACATAGGAGGGACGCACCACCAGCGGGAAGCCGATGTCACGCGACATGGCGATCGCCTGATCCTCGGTGCGCGCCGTGCAATTCGGCGGCTGCTTGAGATTCAGCGCGTGCACCAGTTGCTGGAAGCGCTCACGGTCCTCGGCCACGTCGATGGCATCGGGAGTGGTGCCGATGATGGGAGCACCGGCAGCCTCCAGCGCGCGGCACAGCTTGAGCGGGGTCTGGCCACCGTACTGCACGATCACGCCCGCCGGTTTTTCCTTGTCGATGATTTCCATGACGTCCTCGAACGTCAGCGGCTCGAAGTACAGCCGGTCGGAGGTGTCGTAGTCGGTGGAGACGGTCTCGGGGTTGCAGTTGACCATGATCGTCTCGTAGCCGTCGTCGCGCAGCGCGAAGGCGGCGTGCACGCAGCAGTAGTCGAACTCGATCCCCTGGCCGATGCGGTTCGGCCCGCCGCCGAGCACGACGATCTTGCGCCGGTCGGTGGGCTGCGCCTCGTTCTCGTCCTCGTAGGTGGAATACAGGTAGGCGGTGTCGGTGGCGAACTCGGCGGCGCAGGTGTCCACGCGCTTGTAGACCGGACGCACGCCGAGCGCCCAGCGGCGCGTGCGCACGGTATCGGCGTTCGTGTCGAGCAGGCGCGCCAGGCGCCGGTCGGAGAAGCCCTTCGCCTTCAGCCAGTGCAGCTCCTCCTTCGACAGCGAGGCTAGCGGCACGCCGGCCAGGCGCCGCTCGATGGCGACCAGCTCCTCGATCTGTGCGAGGAACCACGGATCGATGTCCGACTCCTCGTGCACCTCCTCGACGCTCATGCCGACGCGGAAGGCGTCGGCGACGTAGAGGATGCGCTCCGGGCCCGGCTCGCCCAGCTCGGTGGCGATCTCGTCGCGGTCGTCGCTGCGCTCGTCGAGTCCGTCGATGCCGGTTTCCAGTCCGCGCAGCGCCTTCTGCAGGCTCTCCTGGAAAGTGCGGCCGATCGCCATCACTTCGCCCACCGACTTCATCTGCGTCGTGAGGTGCGGGTCGGCGAGCGGGAACTTCTCGAAAGCGAAGCGCGGAACCTTGGTGACGACGTAGTCGATCGTCGGCTCGAAGGAAGCGGGCGTCGCGCCGCCGGTGATCTCGTTCTTCAGTTCGTCGAGCGTGTAGCCGACCGCGAGCTTGGCGGCGATCTTCGCGATCGGAAAGCCCGTGGCCTTCGAAGCCAGCGCCGACGAGCGCGAGACGCGCGGATTCATCTCGATGACGATCATCCGTCCGTCGATGGGGCTGATCGCGAACTGCACGTTCGAGCCGCCGGTCTCGACGCCGATCTCGCGCAGGATCGAGATCGACGCGTCGCGCATCAGCTGGTATTCGCGGTCGGTGAGCGTCTGCGCCGGGGCCACCGTGATCGAGTCGCCGGTGTGGACCCCCATCGGATCGAAGTTCTCGATCGAGCAGACGATGATGCAGTTGTCGGCGCGATCGCGCACGACCTCCATCTCGAATTCCTTCCAGCCGATCAGCGACTCCTCGATGAGCAGCTCGCTGGTGGGCGAAGCCTCGAGCCCGCGCTTGCAGATCGCGTCGAACTCCTCGGCGTTGTAGGCGATGCCCCCGCCGGTTCCGCCCAGCGTGAAGCTCGGCCGCACGATCGCCGGGAAACCGATCTCCTTCTGCGCGACCCAGGCCTCCTCGAGCGAATGCGCGATCGCCGAACGCGCCGAGGCCAGGCCGATGCGCGTCATCGCCTCCTTGAACTTCTGCCGGTCTTCGGCCTTGTCGATCGCTTCGGGCGAGGCACCGATCAGCTCCACGCCGTGCTTTGCGAGCACGCCGTGCCGGTGCAGGTCGAGCGCGCAGTTCAACGCAGTCTGCCCGCCCATCGTCGGCAGGATCGCGTCGGGCTTCTCCTTCTCGATGATCCTCTCGACGATCTGCCAGGTGACCGGCTCGATGTAGGTGACGTCGGCCATCTCCGGGTCGGTCATGATCGTCGCCGGATTGCTGTTGACGAGGATGACGCGGAAGCCTTCCTGGCGCAGCGCCTTGCAGGCCTGCACGCCGGAGTAGTCGAATTCGCAGGCCTGGCCGATGACGATCGGGCCGGCGCCGATGATGAGGACGCTCTGGAGGTCGGTGCGCTTGGGCATGGTGCGGAAGAAGGATCAGCGGAGCGCGCGGCGGCGCTGCTCCATGGCGTCGATGAAGCGATCGAACAGGTAGTGGATGTCCTGGGGGCCGGGGCTCGCCTCCGGGTGGCCCTGGAAGCAGAACACCGGGTGGTCGGTGCGCTCGAGTCCCTGGATCGAACCGTCGAACAGCGACACGTGCGTGACGCGCAGATTCGGCGGAAGCGATTCCGGATCGACCGCGAAGCCGTGGTTCTGGCTCGTGATGTGCACCTTGCCGGTGTCGAGGTTGCGCACCGGGTGGTTGGCGCCGTGATGGCCGAACTTCAGCTTCATCGTCTTCGCGCCGGAGGCGAGGCCGACGAGCTGGTGCCCGAGGCAGATGCCGAACACCGGCAGGTCGCGGTCGATCAGCTCGCGGATCGTGCGGATCGCGTAATCGCAGGGCTCCGGGTCGCCCGGTCCGTTCGACAGGAAGATGCCGTCGGGCTCGGCAGCGAGCGCTTCGGCGGCGCTCGCCTGCGCGGGCAGCACGATCACCTCGCAACCGCGGTCGGCGAGCAGGCGCAGGATGTTGCGCTTGACCCCGTAATCGAAGGCGACGACGCGGAAGCGACGCCGGGCCGGGTCCGTCGCGGGCACCGTAAAGCCGGCGCCGAGCCGCCACGAACCCTGCGACCAGCGGTACGGCTCGGCCGACGAGACTTCCTTCGCGAGGTCCATGCCGCTCAGCCCGGGGAAGGCGCGCGCCGCATCGATCGCCGCGCGCTCGTCGAGCGCGTCGCCGGGGTTTGCCGCAGCGACGAGGCAGCCCGCCTGCGCGCCGGTCTCCCGCACGCGCCGCACGAGCTTGCGGGTGTCGATGCCGGCAATGCCGGGAACGCCCTCGCGCCGCAGGTAGTCGGAGAGCGACTCGACGCTGCGCCAGTTCGACAGCCGCTCGGGAACGTCCTTCACGACGAGGCCGGCGGCGTGGATCTTCGCCGCCTCGACGTCCTCGGGGTTGATGCCGTAGTTGCCGATGTGCGGATAGGTGAGCGTGACGATCTGGCGGCAGTAGC
>CALCZN010000073.1:0-6090 GCA_937903095.1 uncultured Burkholderiales bacterium | reverse complement strand
GCTGCTCGAGCGCGGCGATGCGTTCCTGCAGCCGCGACATGCGCTCGAGCTGCGCGTCGAATTCGTCGCGCGTGACGAGATCGACGCGCTGGAAGGTCTGCGCGAGCATCGCCTTCAGGTTGCGCTCGATGTCGGCGGCCGGGCTGTTGCGGAACAGCTCGGAGACGCGCTGTTGCAGCTCGGCGAGCAGCGATTGCGGTGTCGTGTTCATCGTGAAACGAGTCTAGCACCACGCGTCGGCCGCGACGCGCTTCGACCCTGCGGCCGATGGCCGATGCAAAAGGCCGATCGGCGACCGGACGCGACGCAGCGGTGCGCGCAGCCCGCACGAAACGATCGCGAGCCGGGGCGATGCCTCGGCGCGGGGCACTCACGACCCTGAGCGCGAACGCGATGCACCGCGCACGGGCAGCGTGCACGGTGGCACGGAAGCTGCGTCTGTACCGGTGAGTCCTTTACCGGAGCACCGCAGATGCGCCTGCCTTCCGCAGTACCGGTTCTCGCGCTGGCCCTCCTTCCGATCGCCGCGCCCGATGCCGCCGCGCAGGCTGCACAGGCGACGACCGATGCGAGCCCGCCCGCGCATTCGCTGCATGCCAACGTCTCGCTTGCCAGCCAGTACCGCTATCGCGGCCTCGCGCAGACCGACGGCGACCCGGCGCTGCAGGGCGGCTTCGACTACTCGCACGCGAGCGGCCTCTACCTGGGCACCTGGGGCTCGAACGTGAGCTGGCTCGCCGACAGCAACGGCGACGTGAGCAACAGCGTCGAGCTGGACGTCTACGGCGGCTATCGAGGCGCCTGGGGCGACGTCGGCTACGACGTCGGCGTGTTGCGCTACCTCTACCCTGGCAGCTATCCGCCGGGATTCGTCTCGCCGCATACGACCGAGGTCTACGCCGCCGGCACCTGGCGGATGTTCACGCTGAAGTATTCGCATGCGACGACGAACCTGTTCGGCGTGCCCGACAGCCAGGGTTCGGGCTATCTCGACCTCGCGGCGAACGTCGGCGTCGGCCGCGGGTTCGCGCTCGTCGCGCACGTCGGCCACCAGCGCATCCCGGCCGGCTCGCAGGGCGGCATCCGCATCCGTTCGTCGGGCGACTGCAGCTACACCGACTGGAAGCTCGGTGTCGCGAAGACCTTCGTCGGGCTCGACTGGAGCCTCGCGTACGTCGACACCGACGCGAAGGGAGGTATCGGCGAGTGCTATCGCAGCGCTCGCAACAGGGACCTCGGCGACGCCACGGTCGTGCTGACCATGGGCCGGTCGTTCTGAGTAACCGAGCCGCAACGAGGCCGCAACGAGGCGGCAACTGAGGCTACAACTGAGGCCACAACTGAGGCCACAACTGAGGCCATAACCCGGGAGACGACGATGAAGATGATCACCGCAGTGCTCAAGCCCTTCAAGCTCGACGAGGTGCGCGAGGCGCTCTCGGCGATCGGCGTGCAGGGCATCACGGTCGCCGAGGTCAAGGGCTTCGGCCGCCAGAAGGGTCACACCGAGCTGTATCGAGGCGCCGAGTACGTGATCGACTTCCTGCCCAAGGTGAAGATCGACGTGGCCGTTCCCGACGTGCTGGTCGAGCAGGCCGTGGAGGCTATCCAGGCCTCGGCGCGCACCGGCAAGATCGGCGACGGGAAGATCTTCGTCTACGACCTCGAGCACGTCGTCCGCATCCGTACCGGCGAGACCGGCGACGAGGCGCTGTGAGCGAGTCCCGAACCCGAGGAGAAGAAGAAATGATCCCCTTTCGTTCGGCGCGCATGGCCTTCGCCGCCGCTGCCATGTTCCTCGCCGCCGCGCCCGCGTTCGCGGCGCCCGAGCCGGCGAAGGGCGACGTCGCATGGATCACCGTCGCCACGCTGCTCGTCGTGATGATGACGGTTCCGGGGCTTGCCCTCTTCTACGGCGGCATGGTGCGCGCGAAGAACATGCTGTCGGTGCTGATGCAGGTGCTCGTCGTCTTCGCGCTGATCGTCGTGCTGTGGGCGATCTACGGCTATTCGCTCGCCTTCGGCGGCGACGGTGCGTTCTACGGCAATTTCTCCAAGGCCTTCCTCGCCGGCATCGGGCCCGGCTCGACGGCGGCGACCTTCAGCAAGGGCGTCGTGCTGCCCGAGCTGAGCTTCGTCGCGTTCCAGGGAACCTTCGCGGCGATCACCTGCGCGCTGATCGTCGGCGCCTTCGCCGAGCGCGCGCGCTTCTTCTCGGTGCTCGTCTTCTCGGCGTTCTGGTTCACCTTCTGCTACGTGCCGATCGCGCACGCCGTCTGGTACTGGGCGGGGCCCGACGCGATCACCGACGCCGCGTCGCTCGACGCGGTGAGCGCCGGCGCCGGCTTCCTGTGGCGACGCGGCGCGCTCGACTTCGCCGGCGGCACCGTCGTGCACATCAACGCCGGCGTCGCCGGGCTGGTCGGCGCCTGGGTGATCGGCAAGCGCATCGGCTACGGGCGCGAATCGATGGCGCCGCATTCGCTCGTCTCGACGATGATCGGCGCGTCGCTGCTGTGGGTGGGCTGGTTCGGCTTCAACGCCGGCTCGAACCTCGAGGCCAACGCCGGCGCGGCGCTCGCCTTCGCCAACACGCTCGTCGCCACCGCCGCTGCGACACTGTCGTGGACCTTCGGCGAGTGGTGGTTCAAGGGCCGGCCGTCGATGCTCGGCGCCGCATCGGGCGCCGTGGCCGGGCTCGTGGCGATCACGCCGGCCTGCGGCTTCGTCGGCCCCGGCGGCGCGCTGGTCATCGGCTTCGTCGCCGGGCTCGTCTGCCTGTGGGGCGTGAACGGGCTGAAGCGCTGGCTCGACATCGACGACGCGCTCGACGTGTTCGGCGTGCACGCCGTGGGCGGCGTCGTCGGCGCGCTGCTCACCGGCGTGTTCGCCGCGCCGGCGCTCGGCGGGGTCGGCCTCTACGACTACGTCGCCAACGCGGTCTCGCCCGACTACTCGATCGCCGCGCAGGTCTGGGTGCAGCTGCAGGCGGTGCTGCTGACGATCGTCTGGTCGGCGGTCGTCGCCTTCGTCGGCTTCGAGCTGCTCGCGCACACGATCGGACTGCGCGTGAGCGAGGATGCGGAGCGCCAGGGCCTGGACATCGTGGCGCACGGCGAGACCGCCTATCATCGTTGAGATGATTCCCCGCTTGCCCGCACCCGGGGCGCTCGCCGCCACCGCGTTCGTCCGCGCACTGCCCGCGATCCTGCTGCGGGCAGCGCCTTTCGGCGTCGCGGTGGCGGCGGCGCTGCTCGTGCGTCACCTCGTCGTCGAGCCGGCGCCGGTCGCGCATGCCTGCGATCCCGCTCCGTGGACGGGCGCCTGCGCGCTGCGCACGCTGATCGTCTACAGCTTTGCCACGCAGGGCATCGGCTGGGCCGCGCTCGCCGCGGGGCTCGGCGCTACCTTCCTGCGCAGCCGGCGCCTTGCGCAGGCGGCGCTCGCGCTGGGCGGGGGCGGGCTCGTTCTCTACTCGTTCGCCCCCTCGGCCTTCGGCGCGCTGCTCGGAATGCTCGTGCTCGTGCGCGAGCCGGGCAGTCCCGCGCAGGCGAGCGCGAACAGCGCGAGCCCGCCGAGGAAGACGACGGCCTGAGCGTCGATCAGCGTCTCCTGCGCGATGGCGAGCGCGGCTCCGACGAAGACGACCACGACGAGTGCGCGTTCCTCGCGTGCATCGGGCGGCAGCCGCTCGCCGCGCAGCGCGAGCAGCGCCTGCATCGCCAGCGGCATCGCGAAGCTGGCCCACGGAAAGCCGCGATAGCGCGCATCGAAGACGAGCAGGACGACGCTCATCGCCGCGGCGAACAGCCAGCCGAAGCGCAGTGCGCCGAGCGCGAATGCCGTCCTGTAGGACGATGCCCGCAGCAGGCGCGTCGCTGCCGCGGCCTTGCGTCCGCAAGCCAGTGCGTACACGCCCGGCACGCTGTGCCCCCCGTCCGCGCCGCGCGCCCGCGACAGTCGCGACGTCGCGAGCCATGCATAGCCGATCGTCGCGAGCGCGCCGGCGATCGCCGGCAGGTCGTGCGTCCAGCCCTGGTTCCAGTGCACGGCGTGGCGCCACTGCTCCACCAGCAGCGCGCCGGCCGCGCAGCCGGCGAGCGCCTGCGCAAGCACGAAGCGCGCGCCCGTTTCCGCCGACCTGCGTCGGCGCCTGCGCAGCGTCGCGCCGGCGACGAGCGCGAAGGCGGCAGCGCCGGCCGCCGCGCCGAGCAGGCCCTCGCGCCACCGGGGATCGGCGTTCACCGGCCCGCGCCAGGGGAACGCGCGCTCGCCGTCCGACGTGAACAGGCCCCAGTACCCGCCCATCGCGCCCTCGAGCCGTCGCTTCCACGGCTGGTCGAAGGCTTCGATCAGGTTGTAGCGCAGGCCTCGTTCGGCCGCGGCGTCGACGAAGCCGCGCACGAAGCGCGCCTGCTCGACGCGGCCCGGAACCGCCGCGCGGCGCTGGCGCCCGGCGCGCGGCCAGCCGGTCTCGCCGATCAGGATCTCGTGCGCGGGGAAGACCTGCTGCACTCTTCGGTACACCGAGAAGACGTGCTCGACCGCGTCGTCGACCGCCACCGGCTCGTCCTCCCAGTACGGCAGCACGTGCACGGTGACGAAATCGACCGCGTCGGCCAGCCGCGGATGCCGCAGCCAGAACTCCCAGACGTCGGCGTAGGTGACGGGTACGTCCAGCTCGTGCTTCGCGCGCGCGGCCAGCGCGACCAGCTCGCTCTCGGCCAGCTCGCCGCGCAGCAGCACTTCGTTGCCGACGACGAGCGCGCGAATCGTATCGGCGTGACTCTTCGCGAGTGCGAGCGCACGCTTCAGTTCAACTTCGTTGCGTTCCCGGTCGCGCCCGATCCACACGCCGAGCAGCACCTGCAGGCCCAGCTCGTTCGCCACCGAAGGCACCTGGTCGAGCCCCTGGTCGATCGAGTAGGTGCGGACGCAGCCGGTGATCGTCGACAGCCGGACGAGATCGGCGCGGATGCGCTCGCGCGTCACCCGGTTCGACGGCTCGAAGGGGGTCTCGCCGGGCTGGTGGAAGGGCGCGTACGAGACGCAGTCGACGCGGTCGACGACCGGGTCGGGCACGTGGCGCTCGATGCCGCGCCACGCCCACCAGGCGAGCAGCGCGGCGGCGAAAAGCGCGAGCGCAAGCAGCTCGCGCGCGCGCGGGCCGTCGTCGAATGCGCGCGCGGATCTCGAAGAGGAAGGCACCGGCGTTGCTATCCCTGTGGCAAAACGTGGACAAGACCGGGTTTACCCGTGGTTCGGCGGGAACTTCGGTAATGTTCGCACCCCGTGTTCCCTTCGCTTCCCGAGTCGATGCTGACCCAATCGCGCGCTCCGGCGCGTCGCCTGCGTATACATGCGCTGCGTCTGCGCACGCATGCGCTTCATCTGCGCACACATGCGCTTCATGTCCGCGCGGCGTTTCGCCGCCTGTCGTCCATGGTATCGACGCCGACGCTGTTGCTCGCGCTCGCCATCGCCGCGGCCAACTTTGCCGGCTGGCAGCTGCTCAACCCGTCGATCGACGCCCCCGATTTCCACGGGCGCATGACCGGCATGGCGTACAACGCCTTCCAGCGCTGGGACGATCCGACGCAGCGACGCTACCCGAGCGTCGAACAGGTCGACGCCGACCTGGCGATGCTCGCCGACCATACGCGGCGCATCCGTACGTACAGTTCGAGCGAGATTCCGCAGTTGCCGGCGCTCGCCGAGCGCCACGGGCTGAAGCTCACGGCCGGCGTCTGGCTCGACCGCCGCTCGCTGAACAACCGACGCGAGATGGAGGCCGCCAAGCACGCCGCCTTCGACCATTCGAGCATCGAGCGGATCATCGTCGGCAACGAGTCGCTGCTGCGCGAGGACCTGACGGTGCAGGAGCTGATCGGCTACCTGCAGGAGATGCGCAAGGCGACGCGCGTACCGGTGTCGACCGCCGAGCCGTGGCATATCTGGTTCACGCACCCGGAACTCGCCCGGCAGGTCGACTTCATCACCGTGCACCTGCTGCCGTACTGGGAGGGCGTGCCCGAAGAGGCTGCGCTCGATCACGCGATGCAGCGCCTGGACCAGTTGCGCCGACGCTTC
>CALCZN010000072.1:0-2632 GCA_937903095.1 uncultured Burkholderiales bacterium | reverse complement strand
TCGTGCGCATCGGCCGCACCCAGCGCATCACGTCGATCGCCGACATGATCTCGTCGCGCTACGGCAAGAGCGAGGCGCTGGCCGCGCTGGTCGCCCTGATCGCGGTCATCGGCGGAGCGCCGTACATCGCGCTGCAGCTGAAGGCGGTGACGACCAGCTTCCACGTGATCAGCAACATCGGCCCCGAGTCGCTGGCCGGCATGCCGACGGTGGCGCCCGACTACAACACCGGCTTCTGGATCGCCGCCGGCATGGCGGTGTTCACGATCCTGTTCGGCACGCGCAACATCGACGCCAACGAGCGGCATCACGGCGTCGTGGCGGCGATCGCGCTCGAGGCGGTCGTCAAGCTCGCCGCGCTGCTCGTGGTCGGCATCCTGCTCGTCTTCTTCATCGCCGGCAGCCCCGGAGAGCTGTTCGACCTCGCCTCGCCCGAGCTGCTGCACTCGGAGGACGTGTTCGGGCCGCGCTGGGTGACGCTCACCTTCCTGTCGGCCGCCGCCATCGTCTGCCTGCCGCGCCAGTTCCAGGTCGCCGTCGTCGAGATCTCCGACGAGCGGCACCTGCGCACCGCGTCGTGGCTCTTTCCGCTGTACCTGTTCCTGATCACGCTGTTCGTGCTGCCGATCGCCATCGGCGGGCTGAGCATGCTGCCAGCGGGCTCGGATCCCGACATGTTCGTATTGACGCTGCCGATCTGGGCGGGGCACGACACGGTAGCGCTGCTCGCCTTCCTCGGCGGCTTCTCGTCGGCCACGTCGATGGTCATCGTCGCCAGCATCGCGCTGTCGACGATGATGTCGAACCACCTGATCATGCCGATCGCGCTGCGCCTGCATTGGGTTCCGGTGGGCCCCGGCGGCCCGATCCGCGGCTTCCTGCTCGGCAGCCGGCGCCTGAGCATCTGCCTGGTGATGCTGCTCGGCTTCCTCTACTTCCGCTGGAGCGGAAACTCCGACGCGCTCGCGTCGATCGGCCTGATCTCCTTCGCCGGCGTCGCGCAGTTCCTGCCCGCGCTGCTCGGCGGGCTCTTCTGGCGACAGGCGAACGCGGCCGGCGCCTTCACCGGCCTGCTCGCCGGCGCGCTGCTCTGGGGGTACACGCTGCTCCTGCCAAGCTTCGGCGGCGGGCTGCTGCTGTCGCCCGAGGACATCGCGCACGGCCCTTTCGGCATCGCGCTGCTTCGCCCGCAGGCGCTGTTCGGCCTGGAAGGCGTCGATCCGCTCGTCCACGCGATGTTCTGGAGCCTGTCGATCAACACGCTGCTGTTCGTGCTCGTCTCGCTCGCGCGCGAGCAGCGCCCGCTCGAGCGGCTGCAGAGCACGCTCTTCGTCGACGTCTTCCGCACGACGGCGGAAGCGGCCTCGGGACTGATCCGCCGCTCGGCGAAGACCTACGACCTGAACCTGCTGGCCGAGCGCATTCTCGGCCCGGACGAGGCCCGGCGCCTGTTTCGCGACGCCTCGGACGACCCGCTGCGCAGCGGCGCCGGCAGGGCCGATGCCGCGTTCATCTCGCAGCTCGAGCGCAAGCTCGCCGGCAGCGTGGGCGCCGCTTCGGCGCGCGCGATGATCTCGCAGGTGGTCACCGGCGAGACGATCAGCCTCGACGAGCTGATGAAGATCGCCGACGAGACGCAGCGCATCCGCGAATACAGCGAGCGTCTCGAGCACAAGTCGCGCGAGCTGGAGATCGCGGCGCGCCAGTTGAGCGAAGCCAACGAACGGCTCACGCAGCTCGACGAGCAGAAGGACGATTTCCTCAGCCAGGTCAGCCACGAGGTGCGCACGCCGATGACGTCGATCCGGTCGTTCTCCGAGATCCTGCTCGAGACGCCCGATCTGGAGACGACGCAGGCCCGGCACTTCCTGGCGATCATCCACGAGGAGAGCGAGCGCCTCACCCGCCTGCTCGACAGCACGCTCGACCTCAGCCTGCTCGAGCGGGGCGAGGCGCCCTGGGCGCTCGAGCGGATCGACCCCGAGGAAGCGCTCGATCGCTCGATCCGGATGTGCCACGGGCTGGCCGCGAACACGAAAGTGAGCGTGCTCGACGGCGAGCGCGCGCGCGGCGTGCTCGTGCTGGCGAACGCCGACCGGCTCAGCCAGGTGTTCATCAACCTGATCTCGAACGCGATCAAGTACAACACCAGCGAGGCGCCGTACGTGCGCTTGCGCAGTCGCGTGGTCGACGGCGCCTACGAGGTGCTGGTCGAAGACAACGGGCCCGGCATTCGTGCCGGGGAGCGCGAACTGATCTTCTCGAAGTTCGCCCGCGGATGGGCGCATACGCAGACCGCGGTGGTCGGCGCCGGGCTGGGCCTGGCGATCAGCTGGCAGATCATGCGCCGGCTCGGCGGAAGCCTGACGCTGATGCCCGACAGCGGCTGCGGCGCCTGCTTCCGCGTCTCGATCGCGGCGCTCGAAGCGGGCTAGACACATGTTCGCCCGCGTCCTGGCGGGCGGCCATGGTGTCCAGGGCTGCGCGCCGCGGTCCGGCGCCGCACGAGCATGGCCCGGCGATTGCTGGGCCCCGGCAAAACCGCCAACGCCGGACGCCATGCCGCTGCTACGAAGTTAGATCGGAAGAGCACACGTCTGAACTCCAGTCACGCCAATATCTCCTATGCCGT
>CALCZN010000071.1:0-12497 GCA_937903095.1 uncultured Burkholderiales bacterium | reverse complement strand
CGCTGTACGTGCTGCTCGGCTCCGACGGCGGCCGGGCGATGCTGGGCACCACGCGCACGGTGATCGTCGACGAGATCCACGCGGTCGCGGCCTCGAAGCGCGGCAGCCATCTGGCGCTTTCGCTCGAGCGCCTCGAGAAGCTCGTGCGCGACGCGAACGGCGAACGACCCGTTCGCATCGGATTGTCGGCGACGCAGAAGCCGATCGACGAGGTCGCGCGCTTCCTCGTCGGCGCGCCGGCGGTCAGCGAAGGCCGCGCCGATTGCGCGATCGTCGACATCGGCTACGCCCGGCAGCGCGATCTCGCGCTCGTCGTCCCGCCCACACCGCTGTCGGCCGTGATGTCGAACGACCAGTGGGAGCAGGTCTACGACCAGCTCGCCGCGCTGGCCGTCGCGCACCGTGCGACGCTCGTCTTCGTCAACACGCGCCGGATGGCCGAACGCGCCGCGCGGCATCTCGCCGAGCGGCTGGGCGACGAGCGCGTCGCCGCGCATCACGGCAGCCTTGCGCGCGAGACGCGCCTGGATGCCGAGCAGCGGCTGAAGCGCGGCGAGCTGCAGCTGCTGGTCGCCACCGCATCGCTCGAGCTGGGCCTGGACATCGGCGACGTGGACCTCGTCTGCCAGATCGGCTCGCCGCGCGCGATCTCCACCTTCCTGCAACGCGCCGGCCGCTCGGGGCATTCGGTGGGCGGCACGCCGAAGGCGCGCCTGTTCCCGGGAACGCGCGACGAGCTGGTCGAATGCGCGGCGCTGCTCGACTGCGTGCGCCGCGGCGAGCTGGATGCGCTGCGTGTTCCGGCGGCGCCGCTCGACGTGCTCGCGCAGCAGATCGTCGCGGAGGTCGCGTCGTGCGGCGAATGCGACGAAGGCGAGCTCTACTCGCTCGTGCGCCGCGCCTGGCCGTACGCGAAGCTCGCGCGCGAAGACTTTGGCGCGGTCGTGCGCATGCTCGCCGAAGGCTTCACGACGCGCCAGGGCCCGCGTTCGGCGTGGCTGCATCGCGACGCGGTCCACGGCCGCCTGCGCCCGCGCCGCGGCGCACGCCTGACCGCGCTCACCTCGGGAGGCACGATTCCCGACACCGGCGACTACACCGTCGTGCTCGAGCCGGAAGCGCTGATGGTCGGCACCGTCAACGAGGACTTCGCCGTCGAGAGCCTGGCCGGAGACGTCTTCCAGCTCGGCAACACGAGCTACCGGATCCTGCGCATCGAGCCGGGACGCGTGCGCGTCGAGGATGCGAAGGGCGCGCCGCCGAGCATCCCGTTCTGGCTGGGCGAGGCGCCCGGACGCAGCGACGAGCTGTCGGCGGGCGTGTCGCGACTGCGTGCGGAAGTCGAGCGGCGGCTTGCGGCGGGCGCGGAGCGTGAGCGCGAAACCGGGCATCGCGAGCGCGACGCCGGGCATCGCGAGGGCGACGCAAGGAACCGAGGCCGCGACGCCGCGCACGACTGGCTCGTCTCGCGCGTCGGCCTGGACGGCGCGGCCGCATCGCAGATCGTCGATTACCTGCATCGCACGCGCGCCGGACTCGGCGCCCTGCCGACGCAGCGGCGCATCGTGATCGAGCGCTTCCCCGACGAATCGGGCGGTGCGCAGCTCGTCGTGCATTCGCCTTTCGGCAGCCGGATCAATCGCGCCTGGGGCCTGGCGCTGCGCAAGCGCTTCTGCCGCAAGTTCGACTTCGAGCTGCAGGCGGCAGCCACGGAAGACGCGATCGTGCTGTCGCTGTCGACCCGGCACAGCTTCGCGCTCGCCGACGTCGCCCGCTATCTCCATCCGGAAACGGCGCTCGACGTGCTCGTGCAGGCGCTGCTCGCGGCGCCGATGTTCGGCGTGCGCTGGCGCTGGAACGCGACGACCGCGCTCGCGCTGCCGCGCTTCGCCGGCGGTCGCAAGGTCGCGCCGCAGCTGCAGCGGATGAAGTCGGAAGACCTGCTCGCCGCGGTGTTCCCCGACCAGGTCGCGTGCGCGGAGAACCTGGCCGGCGAACGCGAGATTCCCGATCACCCGCTGGTCGCGCAGACGCTGCACGACTGCCTGAACGAGGCGATGGACGCCCCCGGCTGGCTGCGACTGCTGCGCGCGATCGAGAGCGGCCGCATCGAGGTGCTCGCGCGCGACGTCGTCGAGCCCTCGCCCTTCGCCAGCGAGGCGATCGCCGCGCGCGTCTACGCATTCCTCGACGATGCGCCGCTCGAGGAACGGCGAACGCAGGCGGTGCGCGCCCGCCGCTACGTCGATCCGGAGAGCCCCGACGATCTCGGCCGGCTCGACCCCGAAGCGATCGAGACGGTGCGACGCGAAGCCTGGCCGCAGGCGCGCAGCGCCGACGAACTGCACGAGGCGCTGCTCGACGTCGTCGCGCTCACCGAAGAGGAGGCGCGACGCGACCCCGAATGGCAACGCTGGCTCGACGAGCTGGCCGCCGCGCGGCGCGCGACGCGTCTCGTCGTCGCGAACGCGGACTGCACATGCACTCTGTGGGTTGCCGCCGAGCGCCTGCCGACGGTGCGTGCGGTGTTTCCCGAAGCGATGCTGCGTCCGCCGATCGAGGCGCCGGCCGAATGCGAACAGCGAGCGTGGACGCGCGAGGACGCGCTGCGCGAGCTGGTCCGCGGCCGGCTCGGCGCATACGGACCGCTGAGCTGCGAGGAGCTTGCATCGCCCGTCGGTCTGCCGCTCGGCGAAGTCGGGTCCGCGCTCGAAGCGCTGCAGAACGAAGGCAGCGTGCTGCGCGGCCGCTTCGTGCCCGGCACGGGACCCGAGCAGTGGTGCGAGCGTCATCTCCTCGCCCGCATCCACCGGCTCACGCTGCAGCGCCTGCGGCGCGAGATCGAGCCGGTCGAGCCGCCCGACTTCGCGCGTTTCCTGTTCGCCTGGCAGCACGTGGCTTCCGCGACCCGCGTGAGCGGCCCGCAGGCGCTGGCGGCGATCGTCGCTCAGCTCGAGGGTTTCGAGGCGCCGGCCGCGGCATGGGAGAGCGCGCTGCTCCCGGCGCGCGTCGAAGACTACGAGTTGAGCTGGCTCGACGAGCTGTGCACCGCCGGGCGCATCGCCTGGGCGCGCCTGCGACCGCCGGCGAACGAAGACGGCCGCGCGCCGGCAGGCGCGTCGCTGCGCGCCACGCCGCTGCTGCTGCTGCCACGCACGAACGTTCCGCTGTGGAGGCGGTTCGCGCCGCGCACGCAGGAGGACGACCTCGTGAACTCCCGGTCCCCGCCGCGAGCGCACGCGCGCAGCGCGTGCTGCGCCACCTCGAGGCGCAGGGGGCATCGTTCTTCGACGAGATCGCCGAAGGCACGCGCCTGCTGCGCAGCGAGCTCGAGGACGCGCTGAGCGAACTGGTGACGAACGGCCGCGTTCGCTGCGACAGCTATGCCGGCCTGCGCGCCCTGCTCGTCTCGCCGTCGCGACGGTCGAGTGGCGGGCGCGGACGCCGCAACGCATCGCTGTCGGGCATCGAGGACGCGGGTCGCTGGACGCTCGTCGCGGGCGACGAAGCTGAAGCGCGCACCGCCGACGACGTCGAGCACGTCGCGCGCACGCTGCTGCGCCGCTACGGCATCGTCTTCTGGCGCCTGCTCGAACGCGAGGCGCAGTGGCTGCCGCCGTGGCGCGATCTCGTGCGCGTCTACCATCGGCTCGAAGCGCGCGGCGAGATCCGCGGCGGGCGATTCGTCGCCGGCATTCCGGGCGAGCAGTTCGCGCTGCCCGAGGCGATCGCACCGCTGCGCCGCTCGCGCCGCGCGGCGCCCGCCGCGCCGGAGTGGATCTGCGTGTCGGCCTCCGATCCGGCGAACCTGCTCGGCAGCGTGCTGCCCGGCACGCGCGTGCCGCGAGTGGGCGGCGCACGCGTGCTCTACCGCGACGGCGTACCTTTCGCGACCCTCGTCGGCGAGCGAATCGAATGGTTGCAGACTCCCCCGCCGCACGAGCGCGCCGCGGCGACGCAACGCCTGCTCGGCCCCGCCGGGACGACCCGATCGGCGATACCTTTGATCTCGTTCAGCTTCGATTCATCGCGCCTGCGCTAGCCTCGGCGTCGTCGGCGGTAAATCGCCCGCGTCCGATTGTCCGGTCATCGCAATGCTCTCACCGCGTATTCGTACCGCCGTTCTGTCTGCGGCAGCGTCTGTCTTCGTCTCTACAACCGTCCCGTCGCCGGCCTTCGCGCTACAGGAAGGAAGCGTTTCGCTGCCGGTGCAGTCCTTTGCCGCGCTCGCCATCGAGACGATCCCGGCGCGCGCCGCAACCTCCGATCGGCTGTCGCATCTCCCCGCGCATCTGCAGGTTCCGAACGCGCAGCAGCGCTTCGTCGCCGCGCCGATCGGCGGGCTCGTCACGGAGCTGCGCGTCGGTGTCGGCGACACGGTGAAGGAAGGCCAGCCATTGGCGCGCATCGTCAGCGCCGAGTTGCTGTCGCTGCAGCGCGAGATCGCGCAGGCCGCCGCCGAGCGCGAGCGTACGCAGCGAGCGCTCGTGCGCGACGAGCGACTGCTCGCCGAGGGGCTGGTGGCCGAATCGCGCGTCGAAGCGAGCCGCGCCTCCGACCGGCAGGCGCAGGCGGCGCTCGTCGAGAAACGCGGGCTGCTCGCGCTATCGGGCATTCGACCGCTGTCGTCGGGAGCCTTCGAGCTGCGCGCGCCGATCTCGGGGGTCGTGCTGTCGCAGGATGTGCGCCCCGGGCAGCGCGTCGACGCCGCGACGCCGCTGATGCAGATCGCGCGACTCGATCCGCTCGAGCTGCAGATCGACGTGCCGATCGCCGCCGCGCCGCGTCTGGCGATCGGCGCGTCGGTGCGCGTGCCCGCGGCAGGCGCCTCCGGCCGCGTGGTCGCTGTCGGCCGTGCCGTCGGCGATGCGCAGACGATAACGGTACGCGCGCTTCTCGACTCCGGACTGGGGGCGCTCGGGCCCGGGCAGCACGTCGAGGCCGAGATCGATGCGCGACCCACGCGCGAGCGCAACTGGGTAGTACCGCAGGCGGCGCTGGTGCGGCTGGGTCCGGCGGGAACGCAACCCGTCGTATTCGTGCGCCGGGGCGACCGCTACGTCGCCGTGCCGGCGCTGCCGATCGGCGAGTCGGGCCGTGATCTCGTCGTGCAGGCCGCGCTGAGCGAAGGCGAGCCGGTGGTCGCCTCGGAAGCCAGCCAGCTGAAGGCCGCGTCCGCCGCCTCTCCGGCTGCACCGGCCGAGGCAGCGGCGCCACGATAGATCGTCATGCTCGCTCGCATCGCCGATTTCGCGCTCACGCAGCGCCTGCTCGTTCTCGTGCTCACCGCGCTGCTCGTCGGCGTCGGTGTGGTCGCGCTGCGCGAACTGCCGATCGACGCGTTTCCCGACGTTTCGACCACGCAGGTCAAGATCATCGTCAAGGCGCCGGGCATGACGCCCGAGGAGGTCGAAAGCCGGATCACGATCCCGATCGAGCAGGAGCTGCTCGGCATCGAGCGCCAGCGGCTGCTGCGCGCGGTATCGAAATACGGGATCACCGACGTCACCGTCGACTTCGAGGACGGCGTCGACATCTACTGGGCGCGCCAGCAGGTCGCCGAGCGCTTCGCCGCCGCCGCCGAAGCGCTGCCGGCGCAGGCGAGCGGAGGTCTCGCGCCGATCACGACGCCGCTGAGCGACCTCTACATGTTCACCATCGAGGGCCCGCTTTCGCTCGAGGAGAAGCGAACGCTGCTCAATCGCGTCGTGCGTCCGCAACTGCGCACGGTGCGCGGCGTAGCCGATGTCAACAGTCTCGGCGGCTTCGTGCGCACTTACGAGGTCGTGCCGAACCCGCAGATGCTCGCCATCCGTGGCATGGGTCTCGGGCAGTTGCGCGACGCCATCGAGCGCAACAACCGCAACGACGGCGCGGGGCGCATCGTCGAGGGCGAGGAGGTACTGATCGTTCGCATCGAAGGCGCGGTCGGCGACGTGACCGAGCTGGGCGCGATCGTCGTCGCCACTGCGGGCGGGGTTCCCGTGCGCCTGTCCGATGTCGCCGACGTGCGCATCGGAAGCCTGACGCGCTACGGCGCGGTGACGCGCGACGGCGAGGAGGCGGTCCAGGGCGTCGTGCTCGGGCTGCGCGGCGCCAACGCGCGGAAAGTGATCGGCGGCGTGCAGCAGCGCCTCGACGCACTCGCGCCGTCGCTGCCCGAAGGCACGACCATCCGTCCGTTCTACGATCGCTCGGCGCTCGTCGATCGCGCGATCGGCACGGTGACGAGAGCGCTGCTCGAGGCGATCGTCCTCGTGCTCGCGCTGCTGCTCGCGTTCCTCGGCAATCTGCGCGCGGCGCTCGTGGTCGCCCTGACGCTGCCGCTCGCCGCGCTCGGCACCTTCGCGCTGATGCGCTACACGGGGCTTTCGGCGAACCTGATGAGCCTGGGGGGGCTGGCGATCGCGATCGGGCTGCTGGTCGACGGGGCGGTGGTCGTCGTCGAGAACATCGAGAGCCGCCTCGGCGAGGGCGGAGCGCAGCAACGACTGCCGATGCTGCACGTCGTCTGGCGCGCGGTGCGCGAGGTCGCCGTTCCGGTCGTCTCGGGCGTGGCGATCATCGTCATCGTCTTCGTCCCGCTGCTGTCGCTGCAGGGGCTCGAAGGCAAGCTCTTCGTGCCGGTCGCACTGACCATCGTCTACGCGCTCTCCGTCTCGCTGGTGCTCGCGCTCACGGTGATTCCCGTGCTCGCGTCGCTGCTGCTGAGTCGCAAGGACGCGCATGTGCCGTGGCTCGCCCGCAGGCTCGATGCGCTCTACGTTCCCGTGCTCGCCTGGTCGCTGCGCCACGCGAGGACCGTCGTTTTCGCCGCGCTCGCGTCGCTCGTCGCGGCGGGTGGAGCGTACATGCTGCTGGGCAAGAGCTTCATGCCGACGATGGACGAGGGCGACATGATCATGCAGCTCGAGAAGCTGCCGTCGATCAGCCTCGCGCAGACGATCGCGATCGATGCGCGCGTGCAGCGCGCGATTCTCGAACAGGTGCCCGAGGTGCGCAGCATCGTCGCGCGCTCGGGCTCCGACGAACTCGGCCTCGACCCGATGGGGCTGAACGAAACCGACGGCTTTCTCGTGCTGAAGCCGATCGCCGAATGGCGCGTGCCCGACAAGGCGTGGCTCGCCGACGAGCTGCGCAAGGTGGTCGACGCTTTCCCCGGCGTGGAAGCGTCGTTCACGCAGCCGATCGAGATGCGCATCTCGGAGATGCTCACCGGAGTGCGCGGCGACGTCGCCATCAAGGTGTTCGGCAACGACCTGGGAGAACTGGGCGCGATCGCTGCGCGCATCGAGGCACTGCTGAAGGAGATTCCCGGATCCGAAGACGTCTTCACGGCGCGCAACGAGGGCGTGCAGTACCTGCAGGTGAGCATCGACCGGCTCGCCGCCGGCCGCCTCGGACTCTCGGTCGACGAGTTGCAGACGAGCCTGCGCGCGCTGATCGAGGGCCAACCGGCGGGGGCCGTGATCGAGGCCGGATGGCGCGTGCCGATCCTGCTGCGCGCGGGCGAAGACGTGCGCGCGAGCGCCGCGCGCTTCGCCGATCTGCGCATCGCGCTGCCCGACGGGAAGGCGGTGCCGGTATCGGCGGTCGCGCGCATCGAGCGCGTCGACGGACCGGTGAAGATCGAGCGCGAGAATGCCGCCCGCTACGTCACGATCCGAACCAATGTGCGCGATCGCGACCTCGTCGGGTTCGTCGACGAGGCGCGCGCGCGCATCGCCGCGCAGGCGGCGTTGCCGGCCGGTTACCGGATCGAGTGGAGCGGCCAGTTCGAGAACCAGCAGCGCGCGGCGGCGCGCCTGGCCGTCGTCATTCCGGTGGCGCTGCTGCTGATCTTCCTGTTGCTGTTCTCCACCTTCGGCTCGGTACGCCAGGCCGTGCTCGTGCTCGCCAACGTGCCGTTCGCGATGGTCGGCGGCGTGTTCGCGCTGCTCGCCTCGGGCGAGTACCTGTCGGTGCCGGCGTCGGTCGGTTTCATCGCGTTGCTCGGTATCGCGGTGCTCAACGGAGTCGTGCTCGTGGCGCACTTCAACCAGCTGCTGGCGCAGCGCGTGCCGATCGAGCGCGTCGTCACCGAAGGTGCGCGGCGGCGGCTGCGGCCGGTGCTGATGACCGCGTCGATCGCCGCCTTCGGCCTGGTGCCGCTGCTGTTCGCCACCGGTCCCGGCTCGGAGGTCCAGCGCCCGCTCGCGATCGTCGTCATCGGCGGCCTGGCGTCGTCGACGCTGCTGACGCTGCTGCTGTTTCCGATCCTGTTCCGACGCTTCGGAGTGGAGGAGCAGTCGTCGACGAGCGGGAAGACGAGCGGGAAGCCGCGATCGACCGAGGCGCCCGTCGCGCCGCTTGTCGTGCAGGAGCGCGAATGACCGCGAAAGACGACCCCGCTACGCACGCCGGCGTTGCCGAACGGGTTCTGCTGACGCTGATCGCTCCGGCGTCGCTCGGCGAGAGCGTTGCCGATCTGCTCCTCGAGGCGCCCGAGCTCGTCTCCGGCTTCACTTCCAGCGCAGCATCGGGGCACGGCGCACGCCTGCGCTTCGAGGCGACGAGCGAGCGCGTGCGTGGAAGGGGGAGGCGAACCCGCTTCGAGCTCGTACTCGGCCGTGCGGGCGCCATGGCGCTGCTCGAGCGGCTGCGCGCAACGCTGGGCGAAGCGAACATCTATTACTGGATCTGTCCGATGCTCGAATGTGGAACTCTGGGCGAACCGGCGCCGCCGGTGGCGGAATCGTGAGGCGCACGCGTTTCGTCGCGACGACGGCTCTTGCCGCCGCGCTCGGATGCTCGCTGCCCGGTTCGCCGGCGGCCCAGCACTCTTCGGTGGCGCACGACCCGCCCGAGCAGGGCGCTCCCGACACGCCGCAGCGGTATCCGTCCGAACTGCCGCCGCCCTCGCGCGTGCGCGCGGCGATTGCCGATTCGCCCCAGGTGCAGGCCGCGGCAGCGCTGCTCCAGGCCGCCGGCGCCGAACGACGCCGGCTCGATGTCGGACCTCATGAGTGGACTTCCCGCGTCGACTACCAGCGCCGCCGCGTCCGCGAGGCCGGCGCGCACGACCGGTTCAACGAGTGGGCGCTGTCGCTCGAGCGCGGCGTTCGCCTGCCGGGCAAGGCCGAACTCGACCGCAGCCTCGGAGCGAGGCGTGTCGCCGAGGCCGAGATCGCGCGCTCCGATGCCGAACACGAGGCATCGCGACGCCTGCTCATGCTGTGGTACGCGATGCTGCGCGAGCGTCAGAGCGCGCAATTGCTGGCGCGACAGGCCGATCTCGCCGCGCGGGAAGCGGCAGCCGTCGCTCGGCGGCGCGAGTTGGGAGACACGTCGCGCCTCGACGAGATGCAGGCCGCGGCCGAAGCCGAGCAGGTGGAAGCCGCGCGCCGTGTCGCGCTCGATCTCGCCGAGCGCGCGTCGATCGCGCTGGTGCGGGAGTTTCCGGCGATGGCGGGAATCGCGCCCCCCGAGGCGCTGCCCGAGCCGCCGCCGCCGGCAGAAGACCTGGTCGCACTCGCGCAGCAGGCGATCGAGGAGAATCACGAGTTGCGCGGCGCACTCGCAGCGGCCGCAAGCGCGCAGATCGAAGCGCAGCGCGCGTTGGCCGATCGTCGGCCCGATCCGACGGTAGGCGTGCAGCTCGGCTCCGAGCGATCGGCCGAGGAACGCCTCGTCGGGGCCTTCGTCTCGATCCCGTTCGGCGGCGAAGCGCGCCGCGCGGCCGCCGACGCGAGCGTTGCCCGGGCCGGGGCCGCCGCACGAAGCGCCGAGGCCCGTCGACGGCAGGTCGACGCGCAGGTCGCATCATTGCTCGCCTCGGCGAGTTCCGGCGCGGCTCGCTGGCAGGCGTCGCAGCGTGCCGCGGAATTGCAGTCGAGCGCGGCCGAACGCGTGGCACGGGCGCGGGAACTCGGCGAAGCGGGCGTGGCCGAAGTGCTGCGAGCGCGTCGGCTGGCGCTCGATGCCGCGCTGCGCGCGGCCAACATGCGGGTCGATGCGCTCGAGAGCCGCGCGCGGCTGCTGCTCGATGCGCACCGGATCTGGGATTTCGATCACAGCGACGACGAACCGTAACGGCAGTCGTTCCGGTCCGGCGTTGCGAAGCGGATCAGGGCCCGTTCACAGGGCCTAATGGCCGGCTTTCGGCGCCTGAAAACCGGGATGCTCGAAGTACTTCGCGTACTGATCGAGGGAGCGCACTACCTGCACGACGCCGGCGCTGCGGCCGGCTTTCGCGTCCCTGCCGCGCAGTTTTTCGTTGCCTTCGAGCAGTTCGGCCAGGATCGCGTGCAGCACTTCATCGGCCTGCGGGTCGAGCTTGCAGTTCTGCACGATGTTGGCCACCTGCGCCTCGATTTCGCCGCCGAGCACATCGTACTGCGCCGCGGCGAGCTCGCCGCGATGCACCGCCGGCAGCTTCGCATCGACCGCGTCGCGGATTTTCGCCATGCTCGCGCGCAGCGGTTCGTCGCTCGCCCACTTCCTGCCGTCGTTCAGCTTCAGCGCGTGCGCCGCATCGGCATGACCGTGCGAGTGTTCGCCGGCCGCATACGCCACGGCGCCCAGCGTGGAACCCGCGCCCACGACGCCCGCGATCAGCAGGCCGATCATCTTGCGTTTCATCCTTCGCTCTCCATCGTCGGTTGATCGAGCCGGCCCCGCCGCAAGGACGATCGCCTTCGCGTCCGGCTGCACCCGTTGAAACGAAGGATGCGAAGGAAAGTTCCGCGCTGCGCGCGATCGCGGAATCACCCTTGCCAAAGAGATTCGGCATGGTAAGATAGTAATAGATTACTTATTTTACTGAGAATCTCGATGAGCGAACCGGCGAAATACCTCCCCGCCGAAGAGCGGCGCGCGGCCACGGTGGAAGCCGTGGTCGACCTGGCCGCCGAGCAGAACCCTAGCGACATCACGACCACGGCGATCGCGCAGCGCATGGGATTGACGCAGGGCGCGCTCTTTCGGCACTTCCCCACCAAGGACGCGATCCTGGAAGCCGTGATGTCGTGGGTCACGGAACGCCTGCTCGCACGCGTGAGCAAGGCCGCGGAAAGCGCACCGTCTCCGCTCGCAGCGCTCGAAGCGATCTTCCAGACGCACATCGATTTCGTCTGCGAGCGTCCCGGTGTGCCGAGGATGCTCTTCGGAGAGCTGCAGCGACCCGGCGACACCCTGCCCAAGCGGATAGTGCGCACGCTCCTGCACCGCTACGACGAGCGGCTGCGCGGCCTGCTCGAAGCGGGCAAGGCGCAGGGTGAACTGGATCCGATGCTCGACGTGGGCGCCGCCGCCGGCCTGTTCATCGGCGCCATCCAAGGGCTCGTGATGCAGTCGCTGCTCGCCGGTGACGCGCAGCGCATTCGCCGTGATGCGCCGGGCGTGTTCGCGATCTATCGCCGCGGCATCGGCGCAAAGCCATGAACGCGAAGTCCGACGCGAAGTCCGACGCGAAATCTGGCGCGAAGTCCCGCGCCCTCTCCCGCGCGGCAAAGCGCGCCATCGTCCTCGGCGCCGTTGCCATCGTGGCGGCGGGTGCCGGCTGGTTCTGGATGCAGCGCGCCGGCAACGACGACGGCCCGTTGCGTCTGTACGGCAACGTCGACATCCGCGAGGTGCAACTGGCGTTCCGGCAGCCCGGTCGCGTGGCCCGGATGGCTTTCGACGAGGGCGACGCGGTCACGGCCGGTGCGCGCATGGCCGCGCTCGACGCGCAGCCCTTCGAAGACGCGCTCACGGCAGCCGACGCAGCCGTACAGCTTGCACAGGCGGAGTTGAACAAGCTGCGCCGCGGCCTGCGCCCGCAGGAGATCGTCCAGGCGCAACAGGCGCTCGAGCAGGCGTCGGCGATCGCTACCGACGCCGAGCGCAACTTCCGTCGCCAGAGCGAACTGCTCGCGACGGGCGCCAGCAGCCAGCGCACGGTCGACGCGGCGCGTGCCGCGCGCGACCAGGCGGCAGCAGGCGTCAAGGCCGCGCAGGCCGCGCTCTCGCAGGCGCGTGAAGGCTATCGCCGCGAAGACATCGCCGCGGGCGAAGCACGGCTGGCTTCCGCACAGGCGGCGCGAGCACAGGCCGCCACCGCGTTGGCCGACACCGAGTTGCGTGCGCCGAGCGCCGGCACGGTGATTGCCCGCGTGCGCGAGCCGGGCAGCATGGTCGCGAGCCAGAGCACGGTCTACAGCCTGAGCCTCGATGCACCGGTGTACGTGCGCGCCTATGTCGGCGAGCGCGATCTCGGCCGCATTGCGCCGGGAACATCGGTGCTCGTGAAGAGCGACTCCTCCGAGCGGCTCTACCAGGGCCAGATCGGCTTCATCTCGCCGCGCGCCGAGTTCACGCCGAAGACGGTGGAGACCACCGATCTGCGCACGGACCTGGTGTATCGCCTGCGGATCGTGGTCGATGCCCCGGACAGCTCGCTGCGCCAGGGAATGCCGGTCACGATCGAGGTCGAGGCCGACTCGTCTTCGGGCGCGCGCGCCGGGAACGAACGACGT
>CALCZN010000070.1:0-12616 GCA_937903095.1 uncultured Burkholderiales bacterium | reverse complement strand
CCACTACCGGCCCGCTGGGCCAGGGCTTGGCCAACGCGGTCGGCATGGCGCTGGCCGAAGCGCTGCTGGCGGCCGAATTCAACAAGCCCGGCCTGTCCATCGTCGACCACCGCACCTGGGTCGTCGCCGGCGACGGCTGCCTGATGGAAGGCATCTCGCACGAGGCGTGCTCGTTCGCCGGCACGCTGCGGCTGTCGAAGCTCGTCGTCTTCTACGACGACAACGGCATCTCGATCGACGGACCGGTGCGCAACTGGTTCACCGACGACACCGTGCAGCGATTCGAGGCCTACGGCTGGCACGTGATTCCCGACGTCGACGGCCACGACGTCGATGCGCTCGAAGCGGCGATCGCGCTGGCGCGCGAGTGGGGCGCCCACGGGCGCGACGGCGTCTTCGCGCCGACGCTGGTGCAATGTCGCACGCAGATCGGACGCGGCTCGCCGGCCCGGGTCGGTTCCGCGAAGGCGCACGGCGAGCCGCTCGGCGCCGACGAGGTGGCCGCCACCCGTGCCGCGCTCGGCTGGGCGCATGCGCCCTTCGAGTTGCCCGAGTCGGTGCGCCGGGCCTGGGACGCGCGCGCGCGCGGGGCGCGCGCGCAGGCCGAGTGGAACGCGCGCCTCGAGCGCTACCGGGCGGCGTACCCGGCCGACGCGCAGGAGTTCGAGCGCCGCGTCGCCGGCCGCCTTCCCGCTTCGTACGACGACGCCTTCGACGCGGCAGTCGACGAGGCGGTGGAGAAGGGCGGATCGGTCGCCACCCGCAAGGCTTCGCAGAATGCGCTGAACCACTTCGGCGCGGCGCTGCCCGAACTGATCGGCGGATCGGCCGACCTCACCGGCAGCAACCTCACCGATTTCAAGGGCAGCGGCGCCCTGCGCACGGTCGAGGGCTTCGTGGCCGGACGGCACATCAATTTCGGCGTGCGCGAGTTCGGCATGAGCGCGATGCTGAACGGGCTCGCGCTGCACGGCGGATTCATTCCGTACGGCGGCACCTTCCTCACTTTCTCCGACTACTCCCGCAACGCGCTGCGCATGGCGGCGCTGATGAAGCAGCGCGTCGTCTTCGTCTTCACGCACGATTCGATCGGCCTCGGCGAGGACGGCCCGACGCACCAGCCGATCGAGCATGCGGCCTCGCTGCGGCTGGTGCCGCGGCTCGACGTCTGGCGTCCCTGCGATGCCGTCGAAACCGCCAGCGCGTGGGCGGCAGCGATCGCTCGCGACGACGGTCCGGCGGCCTTGCTGCTGTCGCGGCAGGCGTTGCCCTTCGTCTCGCGCTCGCGCGCGCAGGTCGACGCGATCCTGCGCGGGGGCTACGTGCTGCGCGATGCAGCCGATCCGGCGGCCGTCCTGATCGCCACCGGTTCCGAGGTTTCGCTGGCGCTGCAGGCGCGCGACCTGCTGGCCGCCGAAGGCATCGACGTGCGCGTGGTGTCGATGCCCTGCGCCGACGTCTTCGACCGGCAGGACGAGGCCTGGCGCAGCGCGGTGCTCGGCAGCGACGTGCCGCGCGTGGCGATCGAAGCGGGCGTCGGCGACGGCTGGTGGAAATACGGCTGCGCGGCGGTCGTCTCGATCGACACCTTCGGCGAATCGGCGCCGGCGGCGGAGCTGTTCCGCCATTTCGGCTTCACGCCCGAGAACGTCGTGGGCACCGTGCGCGGCGTGCTGAAGCGGCGCGTGCCCGCCTGATTTCCGCGGCGCGCGCCTCGCGCGTCGCGCCCCATCCGGTTTCGTCACTACAGGGGAATTCGTCATGACCATCCGCATCGCGATCAACGGCTACGGCCGCATCGGCCGCAACATCCTTCGTGCGCACTACGAAGACGGCAAGAAGCACCCGATCGAGATCGTCGCGATCAACGATCTGGGCGACGCGAAGATCAATGCGCATCTCACCCAGTACGACACTGCCCATGGCAAGTTCCCCGGCACGGTTTCGGTCGAGGGCGAGAACATCGTCGTGAACGGCGACCGCATCCGCGTGCTGTCGCAGCGCGATCCGTCGCAGCTGCCCTGGGGCGAGCTGGGCGTCGACGTCGTCCTCGAGTGCACCGGCTTCTTCACCAGCAAGGAGAAGGCGTCGGCGCACCTGAAAGGCGGCGCGAAGAAAGTGATCATCTCGGCGCCGGGCGGCAAGGACGTCGACGCCACCGTCGTCTACGGCGTGAACCACGACGTGCTGCGCGCGAGCCAGACGGTGATCTCGAACGCCTCGTGCACGACGAACTGCCTGGCGCCGATGGCGAAGGTGCTGCACGAGCGCATCGGCATCGACACCGGCCTGATGACGACGATCCACGCCTATACGAACGACCAGGTGCTCACCGACGTCTATCACACCGACCTGCGCCGCGCGCGCTCGGCGACGATGTCGATGATCCCCACCAAGACGGGCGCTGCCTCCGCCGTCGGGCTCGTGCTGCCCGAGCTGAACGGCCGGCTCGACGGCTACGCGATGCGCGTGCCGACGATCAACGTGTCGATCGTCGATCTGTCGTTCATCGCGTCGCGCGAGACTTCGGTCGAGGAGGTGAACGCCGCGATGCGCGAGGCCGCGCAGGGCGCGCTGAAGGGCGTGATCGCCTACAACGACGCGCAGCTCGTTTCGGTCGACTTCAACCACAACCCGGCATCGAGCATCTTCGATTCGACGCTCACCAAGGTGTCCGGCCGGCTCGTGAAGGCCAACAGCTGGTACGACAACGAGTGGGGCTTCTCCAACCGGATGCTCGACGTGACGGTCGCCTGGATGAACGCGCGCTGAAGGGGCTCGCGATGGGCCGTCGGCTCGATGCCGCCGAGACGGCCGCGCTGCTGCGCGAGATCGTCGACGGCAAGCGCACGATGCGGCTGCGCGACGCGCGCCGGCCGTGGGTGCAGATCGCCGTCGGCGAGTGCGTGGTCGAGGCGGACGGTGTCGAGCTGGTGTTCTTCTCCGACAGCGCCACGCTCGATCATCTGGTGGCGGCGCGCCTGCCCGACGGGCGGCGCGGCCGCTTCGAAGACTGGCTGATGGACGACGGCGCCAACCCGCTCGACCTGCTCGACGACGGCGAGCGCCACGAGATCGAGCAGCAGTTGCATGAAGCGCAATGAGGGCGCAATGAGGGCGCAATGAGGAATCCCATGCATTTCCGCCGCCTGAACGAAATCGACGTCGCCGGCAAGCGCGTGTTCATCCGCGCGGATCTCAACGTGCCGCAGGACGACGCGCTGCGCATCACCGACGACACGCGCATCCGCGCATCGCTGCCCGCCATCGAACACTGCCTGGACGCCGGCGCTGCGGTGATGGTCACGTCGCATCTCGGGCGACCCAAGGAGGGCGTGGTGCGCGCCGAAGATTCGCTCGCACCGGTGGCCGCGCGCATCGGGCAGCTGCTCGGGCGCGAAGTGCGCCTGGTGGGCAATTGGGTGGACGGCGGCTTCGAAGTGCGCGCGGGCGAGGTGGTGCTGCTCGAGAACTGCCGCTGCAACGCCGGCGAGAAGAGCGACGACCCCGGTCTCGCGCGCCGGATGGCGGCGCTGTGCGACGTCTACGTGAACGACGCCTTCGGCACCGCGCACCGCGCCGAGGCGACCACGCATGCGCTCGCACTCGCGGCGCCGATCGCCTGCGCCGGTCCGCTGATGGCGGCCGAGCTGGATGCGCTGGGGCGGGCGCTGAATTCGCCGCGCCGCCCGCTGGTGGCGATCGTCGGCGGCTCCAAGGTTTCCACCAAGCTGTCGATCCTTCAGGCGTTGGCCGCGAAGGTCGACCAGCTGATCGTCGGCGGCGGCATCGCCAACACCTTCCTGCTCGCGGCGGGCCTGCCCATCGGCCGTTCGCTGGCCGAGCGCGAGATGGTGGAGCAGGCGCACGCGGTGCTCGATGCGATGTCGGCGCGCGGCGCCGCCGTGCCGATCCCGGTCGACGTCGTTTGCGCGAAGGAGTTCTCCGCGAGCGCGCAGGCGGTCACGAAACCGGTGGAGCAGGTGTCCGACGACGACCTGGTTCTCGACATCGGTCCGCGCACCGCGGGGTTGCTGGCCGGCCTGCTGAAGCAGGCGGGTACCGTCGTCTGGAATGGACCCGTGGGCGTTTTCGAGTTCGATGCCTTTTCGCACGGCACGCGCGTGCTGGCCGACGCGATCGCGCAATCCGACGCGTATTCGATCGCCGGGGGCGGCGACACGGTTGCCGCGATCTCCCGCTTCGGCGTGGCCGATCGCATCGACTACATCTCGACGGGGGGCGGCGCGTTTCTCGAGTTCCTCGAGGGGCGCTCGCTGCCGGCCGTGGAGGCGCTACAGCAACGCGCCTGAAACAGTCGGGCGTCGGAGAACTTTACATTTGTTTGTCGGCGTACCTGGAACGCCAGAAGATCCCTTGCAAATCAACCGACTGCGAACGCAAGGCATGGAACTTGCAGCCTTGGGAATACAGCCGGGTTTCCGTTCGGGAAGTTGAACTCGAGCGGCGTCGGCCTTGCGTTTCCGTACGCAAGCCGGACAATGCTCTCCGGGGATCTCTTCGCGCATTTCGAGGCGAGCCATGACCGATTCGAACGAACAGAG
Organism: uncultured Burkholderiales bacterium; assembly: GCA_937903095.1. Lineage (GTDB taxonomy): Bacteria > Pseudomonadota > Gammaproteobacteria > Burkholderiales > Burkholderiaceae_E > Zeimonas. The sequence goes on along the minus strand of CALCZN010000070.1, from coordinate 8,051 downwards.
TCCCGCCGAGCCGTCGCATGAAGCGCGCAGGCGCAACCTCTTGCGCCTCGGTGTCGCCGCGCCGATGGTGCTGACGCTGGTGCCCGGGTCTTCGTTCGCCGATTCCGCGGCAATGTGCGCGCGGAAACAGAGCGGGTTCGACCAGCAGCGCGGCGAATTGGCCAACAAGCTGGCCCAGACCCCCGACGAATGGATTCGCGTGCAGGTGGACATCGTCACGCTGCGGCCGGCCATCGGCGAAGGGAAGATCGAGGGCGAGTACGTGCTCGGCACCGATCAGCAGACGTGGTGGCGGGTCGATTCCTCCGGTTCGGCCGCCGGTCCGCTGGTCGCGTCGGCGAAGAGCACGCCTCGCGTGAGCTACGGTAGCGGCGGCCTCGTCGGCAAGGACACGCCGTCAACCGACGGTCAATACACGCAGGCGAACGCTACCGTTGCCGACCTGATCGAGAAGCGCTGGGCGCTGATCAGGATCGACCCCAATACCGGCCAGCCGCTCGGTTACAGCTGGGAGCCCCAGGCAACGGCCGGCATCCTGGCCACGACGGGCTGCGCGACTTCGCTCATGGCGATCAGCGAGCGATACACCGGCGGCTTCTTCGGGGACGGGCTCACCGCATATATCCGGCGCGTGCTCGGGCTGACCTGACGAGCGGCTTCTCGTGGATGCCGCGCGCGTCGTTCGCGTTCGTGACGGCCTGCGCCGACGCCCTCTTTCGGCCGACTCGATCGCCGTTTTCGATTCCCGATCCTGGCGTACGCACGTCGTCAGTGGAGCTGCGGCAATGCTGCTGACGCTCTTTTCCGAACGCGGGGGACAACCGGCCGACTCGCTCGTCGACGCGCTGGAACTGGTCGACGCCGGGTTGTCGCGCGCAGAGGCGCAGATGCTGGTGGACCGGGCGCTGGTCGAACTCGCGCAATGCGCTCTCGTCGAAGGCGTCGACCTTCCTTCGACGCACTGAAGAAGCATGCGCGGGCCTCCAACCGTTGCCGGAATGGCCCCCGAGGAGCTGCGCGCGCGGCTGCGCGATCCCGGGGTCGCCATCGATCTCGGCGCCTGCGCCGCGCGCTTTCGCACCGGGTACCCGGGCTTCGCGCCGGCGATGCGTGCCCTCTACGGCGCGTTCCCGATCGAAGCCGACGAGAGCTTCGCCGACGCAACCGTATCGCTCGAGGTCCAGCGCACGGTCGTCGGATCCCGTCTCGCCCGGCTGATCGTCGACGGCGAGTCGCCGTTCGATCCGATGCCGTTGTCGATGCATCCGGCGCTCGTCGAATGGGGACTGAACTGGACGATCGCCTATCGTTCGCATGCCTGGCTGATGCTGCACGCCGGGGTCGTCGGGCGCGGCGATCGCGCATTGCTGATGCCGGCGTATTCGGGCGTCGGCAAGAGCACGCTTACCGCCGCGCTGATGTGTCACGGCTACAGGCTGATCAGCGACGAGTTCTGCGCGATCGATCCGCACGACGGGACGGTGATGCCGCTGCTGCGTCCGGTCTGCCTGAAGAACGATTCGATCGACCGGGTCATCGAGCGCTGGCCCGGGCTGTCGACCGGCCCGCGCATCGCCGGCACGCGCAAGGGCACTGTCCTGCACGTCGCCCCCAACGCCATGAGCGTCGCGGCGCGCAAGCGGCCGGCGCGGCCCGAATTCGTCGTATTTCCCCGCTATGGAGCGGCGGAAGCGCCGGCACTCGAGCCGATTGCGTCGACGCGCGCGTTCGTGAAGCTGTCGGGCAATTCATTCAATTACGCGCTGCTCGGCGAGACCGGCTTCCTCGCGCTGACGAACCTGGTGGCACAGTGCCGCAGCTACCAGCTGCGTTACTCCCGCTTCGAGGACGCTTTCGATCTCATCGACGCGCTTTTCGCCGAGACGGAGGTGGCGGCTCCGCCGATCGAGCCCGCTCGACGATGAAGGTCTTGTTCCTCTTTTCGCTGCTCGTCGATCCGCTTCAGCCGCAGCCCGGTTTGCGGGAATGGGACGAGATCGTCCGCATCGCGCGCATGGGCCAGGTGGCCGGCGTGCTGCACGCGCGCTACGAAACCGCAGGGGCCCTCGACGCCCTGCCGCAGCCGGTTGAACGGGCGCTGCGCTCCGAACGCGCGGCCGCCGAGTATCGGATCCAGATGACGCGGTGGAATCTGCAGCATCTTGCCGAAACGCTCGCGCCGCTCGACACCGAGCTGGTGCTGCTCAAGGGCAGCGCGTACGTCGCGCAGCGGGTCGCCTGGGCACGCGGCCGGCCGACGAGCGACGTCGACCTGATGGTGCGCGCCTCGCGGCTTTCCGACGCCGAAGCCGCGCTGCGCGCGGCCGGCTGGCGTTTCGGCGAAATCGACGATTACGACGAGCGCTACTACCGCGAGTGGAGCCACGAGTTGCCGCCGCTGATGCATCCCGAGCGCCCGCAACCGGTCGATCTGCATCACACGATTCTTCCGGTGACGAGCCGCCTGCGGCCGGTTGCCGACGCGCTGTTCGACGCATCGGTACCGCTGCCCGGCACGGTATTTCGCGTGCTCGCGCCCGAAGACCAGGTGCTGCATACTTGCTGCCACCTGTTCGAAGACTCCGACATGTGGCATCAGCTGCGCGATCTGGTCGATCTGGATGCCATGCTGCGCCTCGGGGCCGATCGTCCCGATTTCGACGAAGGGCTTGCGCAGTCGGTCGCCCGGCACGGCCTGCACCGGCCGTTGCACTATGGTCTGCGCTATGCGCATCGTTTTCTCGGCACGCCGATCCCGCGGGAGGCTGCCCGCGAGGCGGCCCGACGCGCGCGAACGACGGCCGCCACGCAGGCGCTGATGGACGCGCTGGTGGTGCGTTCGCTGCTTCCCGCCGAGCCCGATCGCGCGACCCGCGTCTCGCGCCGATGGGCCAAGCGCGCGCTCAAGGTCCGGCAGCTCGCGCGCCGCTTCCCGCCGCGCCTGCTCGCGCTTCACCTGTGGACGAAACTGTTCCGTACTCCGCGTGCCGCTGCGTTAGGATGAACGTCCGCCGCCCGGTGCGTGCGTCGCGCCCGGTCGATCGTTCATCGCCGCATTTCCCGGTCGCTCCCAATGTTCCATCCCGTTCCCCGCGCCACCAAGATCGTGGCCACGCTCGGCCCGGCTTCGTCCTCGCCCGAGGTGCTCGAGCGCATGCTGCGCGCCGGCGTCAACGTCGTGCGCGTGAACTTCTCGCACGGTACCGCCGAGGAGCACTCGGCGGTGGTCGCCAGCGTGCGCGAGATCGCCGTCCGGATCGGGCAGAGCGTCGGCGTGCTCGCCGACCTGCAGGGCCCGAAGATCCGGATCGGCAAGTTCGCCGACGGCAAGATCCAGCTCGAGGTCGGCGACCATTTCGTCTTCGACATCGATTGCGAACTCGGCAACCAGCAGCGCGTCGGTCTCGACTATCCGGAGCTGGTCAACGACGTGAGCGTGGGCGACACGCTGCTGCTGAACGACGGGCGCGTGACGATGCGCGTCGATCGCGTCGATGCGCGCACGATCGAATGCACGGTCCTGCAGGGCGGAACGCTGTCGAACCGCAAGGGGATCAACCGGCAGGGCGGGGGGCTGTCGGCGCCTGCGCTTACCTCGAAGGACATGGAGGACATCAAGACCGCCGTGCGCTTCGAGGCCGATTTCATCGCCGTGTCGTTCCCGAAGAACGCGGCCGACATGTACATGGCGCGCGAACTGGTGCGCGCAGCGGGGGCGCGCGCGCTGATGATCGCGAAGATCGAGCGCTACGAGGCGATCGGCAACCTGAAGGAGATCCTCGAGGCGAGCGACGGCATCATGGTCGCGCGCGGCGACCTCGCGGTCGAGGTCGGCGATGCGGCCGTGCCGGCGCTGCAGAAGCGGATGATCCGCATGGCGAAGGACCTGAACAAGGTCACGATCACCGCCACCCAGATGATGGAGTCGATGATCGAGTCGCCGGTGCCCACGCGCGCCGAGGTGTCGGACGTCGCCAACGCGGTGCTCGACGGAACCGACGCGGTGATGCTGTCGGCCGAGACGGCCGCCGGGCGTTACCCGGTCGAGACGATCGAGGCGATGGCCCGGGTGTGCGTCGAGGCCGATCGCTCCGAGCGCCACGCCCTGAGCGCCGAGATCCCCGACGGCACCTTCACACGCATCGACCAGGCGATCGCGATGAGCGCGCTCTTCGTGGCGCACCACATGAAGGTGAAGGCGGTGGTCTCGCTCACGCAGTCGGGCTCGACCGCGCTGTGGATGTCGCGCATCGATTCCGGCGTGCCGATCTACGCGCTCACGCCCGAGGAGCGCAGCCGTCGCCGGATGTGCCTGTACCGCGAGGTGCACCCGATCGTGATGACCTATCACGCGGTCGAGCGCGAGGCGCTGCTGCTCGAGGCCGAGCAGCGGCTGCTCGAGGCGGGAATCGTCGAGAAGGGAGACCTCATCGCGCTGACGATCGGCGAGCCGATCGGCAAGTCGGGGGGGACGAATACGCTGAAGATCGTTCGCGTGGGGGAGCATGGGCGCTGAAGCGCATGTCGCACCCCGCCGCCGGAGATCGGCGAGCGGGGCCGCCGCGTAGGCGATAATCGACCGACGAGGGAACTTCGCGCAGCCTCCGGCGCCGCGGCAGGGGCCGGGGCCTGCGCCGAGTTCACTTCGGAGGTCGTCATGCCCCTGGTTTCGATGCGTCAGCTGCTCGATCACGCCGCCGAGAACGGCTACGGGATCCCGGCGTTCAACGTCAACAATCTCGAGCAGGTGCAGGCCATCATGGCCGCAGCGAGCGAGGCTGATGCGCCGGTCATCATGCAGGCCTCGGCCGGCGCGCGGAAATACGCCGGCGAGCTGTTCCTGCGGCACCTGATCGAAGCGGCGGTCGAGAGCTACCCGAGCGTTCCGGTCGTCATGCACCAGGACCACGGCCAGTCGCCGGCCGTCTGCCTGCAGGCGATCCGCCTCGGCTTCTCGTCGGTGATGATGGACGGTTCGTTGCAGGAAGACGGCAAGACGATCGCGTCCTACGAGTACAACGTCGAAGTGACGCGGCGCGTCGTCGAGATGGCGCACACGGTCGGCGTCACCGTGGAAGGCGAACTGGGCTGCCTCGGGTCGCTCGAGACGATGAAGGGCGACAAGGAGGACGGCCACGGCGCGGAAGGCAGGATGACGCGCGAGCAGCTGCTCACCGATCCCGAGCAGGCGGCCGACTTCGTGAAGAAAACGCAGGTCGACGCGCTGGCCATCGCGATCGGCACTTCGCATGGCGCCTACAAGTTCTCGCGCAAGCCCACGGGCGACATCCTCGCCATCGATCGGATCAAGGAGATCCATCGCCGCATTCCGAATACGCACCTGGTGATGCACGGCTCCTCGTCGGTGCCGCAGGAGCTGCTGGCCGAGATCCGCGAATTTGGCGGCGACATGAAGGAAACCTACGGCGTGCCGGTCGAGGAGATCCAGGAGGCGATCAGGTTCGGTGTGCGCAAGATCAACATCGACACCGATATCCGTCTGGCGATGACCGGCGCAATCCGCCGCTTCTTCGCCGAGAACCCGTCGAAGTTCGACCCTCGCGAGTACCTGAAGCCGGCGCACGCGGCGGCGAAGAAGGTGTGCCTGGCGCGCTATCGGGAGTTCGGCTGCGAGGGACAGGCAAGCCGGATCAAGCCGGTCGCGCTGTCGGTGATGATCGACCGCTATCGCAAGGGCGAGCTGGCGCAGGTCGTCCGCTGAGTCAGCGGCCGGTCATTTTCTGCGAACCGCGGCGTTTTCCGCCCGAAAGGAGTCTTCGCAGCCCGAAACGCTGTGCCTCGCAGCGTTCCGGGCTCGACCCGCAGCGGGCGGGGAGCTGACCGGCCTGGCCCCTTACACCGTGTCTTCGATCGTCTGCCCGAGCGCGTTGTCGACGACGAGCGGCGTCTCGAAGAACTGTCGCGTCGGCGTGCTGCCGTATTTCTCGCGTATGCGCCGGCGCCACGCATCGTCGTGCGCGGCGTCGGCCGCCTCTTTCGACTTCCACAGGTACAGCGCGCCGGTGCGCCTGTTCGCTGCGTCGTAGAGGAAGGTCTTGCGGATCAGCTCCGGGTTGCGGCGCCAGGCAGCCGCCACTTCGCGCATTCCCTCGACCACCTCTTCCCGGCGCATTCCGGCGGGCAGGTCGAACCAGACGAGTTCGCTGATCATCGGTCGTTTCTCCTCGTTGCGTTTTTCGCCGCAGCAGCGCGGCAGATCGTGTGTCGTCGCGAGGCAGGCCGGTTCCGCCGCGCTCACCACGCGCTCACCGCCATCTTCGTCGCCAGCAGGTACAGCAGGCCCGCGAACACGCGCCTGAGCGTCGCGACGGGCAGCGCATGCGCCTTTCGCGCGCCCCACGGCGCCGTGAGCACGCTCGCCGCCACCAGCGAGACGAGCGCCGGCAGGTAGACGAAGCCCAGCGTCATCGATGGCAGGTCGTCGATGCGCCAGCCGCCGGTGACGTAGCCGATCGTGCCGACGAGGGCGACCGGAACGCCGATGGCGGCGGCAGTGCCGATCGCGCGGTGCATCGTCACCCCGCAGAAGAGCATGAAAGGGATGGTGAGGAAGGCGCCGCCGGCGGAAACGAGGCCGCAGATCACGCCGATCCCGTACGCGACGACGAAGGTGGCGGCCGTACCCGGCATCTCGCGCGCCGCCTTCGGCTTTCGGCCGACGAGGATCTGCGTGGCGCCGGCGAAGACGATCACGGCGAAGGCGAGCGCGAGCGTGCGCTGGCTGATCCATCCGGCAGCCACCGTCGACGACAGGGCGCCGAGCAGCATGCCCGGCGCGATGTGCCCGACGATGCGCCAGTCCACGGCCGCGTGCCGATGGTGTTCGCGCACGCTCGCGCTCGAAGTGAACAGCACCGATGCCATTCCGGTGCCCAGCGCGAGGTGCACGTTGTAGTCGGGCGCCAGGGCCTGCGCGCCGAACAGCGTCGCGAGGATCGGCACCAGCGTCATTCCGCCGCCGATGCCGAGCAGACCGGCGAGGAAGCCCACGCCGGCGCCCGCGGCGAGATAGGTCGTGATCCAGATCATCGGGGCATCCGAGGGGAGATGCGGCTTTCGCTTCCGGGTCGTCGTGCCATGGCACGCGGATCTCTATCATGAAGGATCGCGCCTGCACGATGGCAGGATCGCGCCTGCACGATGGCGGAACGCAGGGAGCAACGATGCCGAAGTTCGCAGCGAACCTTTCCTGGCTGTACACCGAGTTGCCGTTCTTCGATCGCTTCGAGGCGGCGGCGCGCGACGGCTTCCGCGCGGTCGAGTTCCTGTTCCCCTACGAGCATTCGGCCGTCGAGATCCGCGCGGCGCTGCTCGCCAACGGGCTCGAGCAGGCGCTCTTCAACGCGCCGCCCGGCGAAGCGCGCGCCGGCGAGCGCGGCCTGGCCAGCCTGCCCGGTCGGGTCGATGCGTTCCATGCGTCGATCGACCAGGCGCTCGAATACGCGTCCGTACTCGGCTGCTCCCGGCTGCACGTGATGGCGGGCGTCGTGCGCGACGAGGCGCGGCGCGCCGAGCAGCGCGTGACCTACGTGAGCAACCTGCGCCGGGCCTGCCGACGCCTGGCGAGCGCCGGAGTGACCGCGCTCATCGAGCCGATCAACCGGCGCGACGTTCCGGGCTATTTCCTCACCACGCAGGCGGAGGCGCACGCGATCGTCGACGAGGTGGGCGAGCCGAACCTGAAGGTGCAGATGGATCTGTACCACTGCCAGATCGTCGAAGGCGACGTCTCCACGAAGATCCGTCGCCATCTTTCAGTCGTCGGTCACATCCAGATCGCCGGCGTGCCGGAGCGCACGGAACCGGACGTGGGCGAGCTGCACTACCCGTACCTGTTCGCGCTGCTCGACCAGCTCGGCTACGACGGCTGGGTCGGTTGCGAATACCGGCCGCGCAGCGGAACGCGCAACGGTCTGGGCTGGATGCGCAGGCTCTCGACCTGATGCCGCGCCGCCTTCGGGCAGAATGGCGCTTTTGCGCCAACGACCGATGCCGATCGTTCATCGCTCGACGCTGCACTCGCTGCCGCT
>CALCZN010000069.1:0-12617 GCA_937903095.1 uncultured Burkholderiales bacterium | reverse complement strand
CTCCCGTGGGCACCGGCCTTGCGCGTCATCCGCTCCACACCGGGAGACCGACGATGCAACGCTGCGAGAAATGCGGGAACGAGTACGACAAGACCTTCGATGTGGTGATGGCCGGCGCCACGCACACTTTCGACAGCTTCGAGTGCGCGATCGCTACGCTCGCGCCTACCTGCAGCCACTGCGACTGCCGGATCATCGGCCACGGCCTCGAGGCCGATGGCCGGATGTTCTGCTGCGATCACTGCGCCGAGCAGTCAGGCGTCACGCAACTTCGCGATCGGGCCTGACGCGTATCATCGCACGCGTTCGCGCGCGGCCCGGGGCACTCCTGTTCGTGCGCATTCCGCATTTGCACAGGAGTTCCAGATGCCCGTTCTGCGTTCGGCCACCGCATTGGCGGGGCGCAACAACGCCGCCGCGCGCGCGTTGTTCCGCGCCACCGGCGTCGCCGAGAGCGATCTCGGCAAGCCCGTCGTCGCCATCGCCAACTCGTACACCCAGTTCGTTCCGGGTCACGTTCATCTGAAGGATCTGGGCGACCTCGTCGCCGAGCAGGTGGCCGCGGCCGGCGCGGTGGCGCGCGAGTTCCACACGATCGCCGTCGACGACGGCATCGCGATGGGGCATCTCGGCATGCTCTATTCGCTGCCCTCGCGCGAGCTGATCGCCGACAGCGTCGAATACATGGTCAACGCGCACTGCGCCGACGCGCTCGTGTGCATCTCGAACTGCGACAAGATCACGCCCGGAATGCTGATGGCCGCGTTGCGGCTGAACATCCCGACGATCTTCGTCTCCGGCGGGCCGATGGAGGCCGGCAAGGTGCGCTGGGACGGCGCGACGACGAAGATCGACGCCGCCTCGGCCTTCGTCGCCGGCGACCCGCGCGCCAGCGACGCGATGGTGCAGGCCTACGAACGCAGCGCCTGCCCGACCTGCGGTTCGTGCGCCGGCATGTTCACCGCCAATTCGATGAACTGCCTGGTCGAGGCGCTCGGGCTCGCGCTGCCCGGCAACGGAACGATGCTCGCGACGCACGCCGATCGCCGCGCGCTGTTCGCGCGCGCCGGGCGACGCATCGTCGAGCTGGCGCGCCGCTGGTACGCCGAGGACGACGCGAGCGCGCTGCCGCGTTCGATCGCCTGCTTCGAGGCCTTCGAGAACGCGATGCGCCTCGACGTGGCCATGGGCGGCTCGACGAACACGGTGCTGCACCTGCTCGCCGCGGCGCACGAGGCCGGCGCGCCTTTCGGCATGGCCGACGTCGATCGCATCTCGCGCTCGACGCCGAACCTGGCGAAACTCTCGCCGTCGGACCCGAACTGGCACGTCGAGGACGTGCACCGCGCCGGCGGCATCTGGCGCATCCTCGGCGAGCTGGATCGCATCGGCGTGCTGAACCGCGAGGTGCCGACCGCGCACGAGAAGACGCTCGGCGAAGCGATCGAGCGCTGGGACGTGCGACGCGCGCCGACGCCCGAGGTGATCGAGTTCTTCCGCGCGGCGCCCGGCGGCGAGCGCTCGACCAGCGCGTTCTCGCAGGATCGCCGCTGGGAGTCGCTCGACCTGGACGTCGAGCGCGGCTGCATCCGCGACATCGCGCACGCGCACAGCGCCGACGGCGGGCTGGCCGTGCTCTACGGCAACCTCGCCGAGCAGGGCTGCATCGTGAAAACCGCCGGCGTCGACGCGAAGCTGCTGCGCTTCCGCGGACGCGCAGTCGTCTTCGAGAGCGAGGACGCGGCCCGCGAGGGCATCCTCGGCGACCGCGTGCAGCCCGGCGACGTCGTGCTGATCCGCTACGAGGGACCGAAAGGCGGCCCCGGCATGCAGGAGATGCTCAAGCCGACGGCTTTCCTGAAGGCGCGCGGGCTCGACACGCAGTGCGCGCTGGTCACCGACGGGCGCTTCTCCGGCGCGAGTTCGGGCCTGTCGATCGGACACGTATCGCCCGAGGCGGCCGAAGGCGGCGCCATCGCCCTCGTGCGCGACGGCGACGCGATCGAGATCGACATCCCGGCGCGCACGATCCGGCTCGATGTAGACGAGGCCGAACTGCAGCGCAGACGCGAAGATCGCCTGGCGCGCGGCGCCGGCGCCTGGCAGCCCGAGCAGCGCGCGCGTCCGGTCTCAACGGCGCTGCTTGCGTATGCGGCGCTGACGACCAACGCCGCGCGCGGCGCGGTGCGGGATTCGAACCGGCTGTAATGCAATGCGGAAACGCGCGGTGCGGCGCTCCGCTCGCTGCGCCGCGCTTGCGCGGCGTTGCCCGTCGTTCCGTTCAGGCGCTCGGCGGCGGATTCGCCGAGCCGCCGGTGCCCACCGTGCCTGGCAGCGCACCGCCTTCGCCTTCCCAGCGCTCGATGCGTTCGCGCCTTTCGCCGTGACGCCGCCGCGCCTGCGCGTCGCGATACCACGACTGCGCGAGCGCCGCGCCGGCCACCACGCCGGCGAACAGCGCAAGCGCCATCATCGACGTGCTCGCGCCGCCGTCGGCCTCGGGGGCGGCGGCGTCCCCGGATGCGTCGCGATGTCGCCGATGGCATCTCATGAGCTTCGCCCTCCGGCGCGCGTCGCCGGATCGACCGGAGCCCGGTACGCCGGAGACTGCGGACCCGACATCATCGCGATGATGCGCGGAATGACGTTGGCCGCCAGCGGCAGCAGCACGGTGTAGTCGATGGCCTTCGACAGCCGCGAATTCGATCGACGGCCGCGACGCAGCAGCAGAGCCCCGACCACGCCGATCGCCACCGCCGCCGCGCCGATCTGCGCCAGCCGCGGCGTCGCGCCGCTGCTCAGCATCTGCACCGCATTGCGCAGGTCGTGGTCAGCGGTGGTCACCGCCCGATCCGCGCGTGCGAGTCGTTCTTCGTAGTCGAGTTCCGTCATTCGCTCGCTCCGGCCGGATTCTTCACGTGCAGATGCTTCAGCGTGGCGGGGAACAGCAGCCGCTGCGCGAGCTTCTTCACGGCCATCACGCAGATCCAGGCGCCGATCAGGTTGGCCGCGATGACGAGGAGGATCGCCAGCCAGGGCGCGAGTCCGAGCGCCATCAGGCCCCAGGTGATGCCCCAGATGGCGACGAGCCAGGCCGAGATGCCGAGGATCGCGCCGAGCACGCCGACCAGCAGCATCTGCGCCAGCGCGATGCCGGCGCGCCGGCCTTCGAGCGCGACCAGCTCGAGTCGCGTGGTGAGCGCAGCGCGCAGCGACTCGAACAGGTCGTACACCGCCTCGCGCAGCGAGACGGTGCTCGGCGAACTCGAATACCGGGCGGCCACGACTCAGTGCCTCATGCGGCCGAGCAGCAGCCCGGCCACGGCAGCGATGCCGATGGCCGCGATCGGGTTCTCGCGCACGTAGTTGCGCGTGGTTTCGAGCGCCGCTTCGCCCGACCCCCTGAGCTGGTCGGCCGTCTGCGAAACTGCGTCCACCGCCTGCGATGCCTTCTCGCTCAATGCGTCCATGGTCGGCTGCACTTTCTGCGACAGACGATCGACGGCGTCGTGCGCCTTGTCGGCCATCCGGTCGACGCCCTGCTCGGCCTGGCGCTTCATCTCGTCGGTGGTCGGGAACGGCGCCCCGCTGGGCGACGAGTTGTTTCCAGTGGTTTGCGTGCCGGTCTGCATGCTGCGCTCCTTCTTGCGAACGTGAACGGGGGGCCAAAAGGTGGCGTGCATCGAGCAAGTTGCATACCCGAAGGAATCGTAGCGCGTCCAGGCGTCGCGCGGAAACATGCAACGATGCGGGCGAAGGAGACAGCGATGCCGGCACGACGTGCGACGAAGCGATGGACGACCCGAACGCTCCCCGCGGCAGCCGGGCTGGCGTCCGCCTGGCCCTGGCTGCAGCTGAGCCGGCTGTGGCTCGAGATCGGCTGGGCGGCGCCGCAGGTGATCGCGCATCGCACGTTTCGGATGCTGCACGGCGGGCCTTTCCCCGCCGGCGCCGACCGCGACGAATTCCGGCGCATGTTCGACGAGAAGGCCGAAGCGTGGATCGAGTCGACGTGGCGGATGTCGAGCGAAATGGGGCGACAGTGGTTCGCGATCGCGGGTTGGGCGATGCAGCCCTGGTGGCTCGCGTCGCCCGGTTCGGCGTCCGCTGCCCACTGGCGCTCCGCGTGGAGCGGCGCGGCGCGCCAGTGGACGCGTTCGGCGCCGCGCATCGCGCACCTGGCGCTCGGCCCGGTGCATCGCCGCGTTACGGCCAACGCCCGGCGGCTCGGCCGCCGCAGCGGGTGAAAGCGGCAAATCAGCGAAGCAGACGAGCCTTCCTATCGATCGAGCGCCAGCAGCTCGGTGCGCATGCCGAGGTTGGTCAGCAGTTCGCCGAGCATCGCCGAGGTGACGGTTTCCTCGCCGATCGCGCGAATGCCGCGGCTCTCCATGCACAGGTGGCGACAGCGGACGACGACGCCGACGGCGACCGGCGACAGATGCGACATCAGCGCATCGGCGATCTGGCGCGTCATCCGTTCCTGCACCTGCAGCCGCTTGGCGAAGCAGTCGACCAGGCGCGTGAGTTTCGACAGCCCGACGATTCTTCCCGCCGGAACGTAGCCCACCGTGGCGCTGCCGAAGAACGGCGCGAGGTGATGCTCGCAGTGGCTGTACACCGGGATCCGCCGTACGACGATCAGCTCGTTGTACTGCTCGGCGCCGTCCTCGAACACCTTCAGGATGTCGGCCGGATCCTGCAGATAGCCCGAGGTCCAGTGCTCCCATGCACGCGCCACGCGGGCCGGCGTTTCGCGCAGGCCGGGGCGATCGGGGTCCTCGTGCAGCATGCGCAGCAGCCGGCGCCAGTCGGCGTCGGTGAACGGCCGATCCTCGGATATGTCCATCGCCCTGCCTCTCCCGTCGTTCGCGAAGCGCAAAGTCTAATCCGCCGCTCCCCGTACAATGCCGGCTTCGCTGCCCGGTCACGCGCATGTCCGATCGCCTGTCGAGCCTTCTCGCGCGCTTCAGCCCGCGCGCGCACGTCGATCGTAGCGGCGTGCTGCCGTCGGCGATCCGCTTCGGCGACGCCGGCGACGCCGGCCGATTGCACCTGCTGCGCGCCGGCGCGGTGCTCTCGCTGCACCCCGGCTGGTCGCCGCTGCGGCTCGCCCGCGCATCGCTGCTCTTCTATCCGCGCCCCTTCGCCCACGAACTGCAGCCCGACGAGGCCGCGCGGCCCGACCTCGTCAGCGCGTCGATCCATTTCGACGGCGGATCGGTAGGCCCGCTTGCCGCCGCGCTGCCGTCGGTGCTCGTGCTGCCGCTCGAGGCGCTGGGCGACGCGCAGCCGACCATCGCGCAGCTCTTCGGCGAGGCCGATCGCACGCTCTGCGGCCGGCAGGTGGCGCTCGACCGACTGTGCGAACTGCTGCTCGTGCAGGTGCTGCGCCACGTCATCGATCACGGACTGGTCGGCGCCGGCATGCTCGCCGGGCTCGCCGATGCCCGGCTGTCGCAGGCGCTGGTCGCGCTGCACGACGAACCCGAGCGCGACTGGCGACTCGAGGATCTCGCCGCGGTGGCCGGCATGTCGCGCGCCCGCTTCGCGGCGCGCTTCAAGCAGGTGCTCGGCGTGGCGCCCGGCGAGTACCTGACCCGCTGGCGCATCGCGCTGGCGCAGCATCTGCTGCAGCAGGGCCACGCGGTGAAGCAGGTGGCGGGCGAGGTCGGCTACGCCAGTCCGGCGGCGCTCGGGCGCGTGTTCGCCACGCGCACCGGGTCGTCGCCGAAGGCGTGGGCCAATACGCGCAGCGGCAACGGCGGCAACAGCGGCAGCGGTAGCAACAGCGGCAGCGCCAGCAACGGCGGAAACGGCGGCAACGCCGCGCCCGCTCGCGCGCAGGAAGCGGCCGCCGGCTTCGCGCCCGCGGCGAGCGGGTAGAATCGCGCCGTGCCCGAATTCGCCAACGACATCTTCCTGCGCGCGCTGCGGCGCGAGCCCACCGAATACACGCCGATCTGGCTGATGCGCCAGGCCGGCCGCTATCTGCCGGAATATAACGAGACGCGCAAGCGTGCCGGCAGCTTCCTCGCGCTGTGCAAGAACCCCGAGCTGGCCTGCGAAGTCACGCTGCAGCCGCTCGAGCGCTTTCCGCTCGACGCGGCGATCCTGTTCTCCGACATCCTGACGATCCCCGACGCGATGGGCCTCGGCCTGTACTTCGCCGAGGGCGAAGGCCCGCGCTTCGAGCGTCCGGTGCGTGACGAAGAGGCGGTGGCGCGGCTGGCCGTTCCCGATCCTTCGCAGGAACTGCGCTACGTCACCGACGCGGTGCGCACGATCCGCTCGGCGCTCGCCGGTCGCGTGCCGTTGATCGGTTTCGCCGGCAGCCCGTGGACGCTGGCCTGCTACATGGTCGAGGGCGGCGCGAGCGCCGATTTCCTCCGCATCAAGACGATGCTCTACCAGCGCCCCGATCTGCTCGAGCGCATCCTCGCGGTCAACGCCGACGCGGTGGCGGCGTACCTGAACGCGCAGATCGACGCGGGCGCGCAGGTGGTGATGATCTTCGATTCGTGGGGCGGCGCCCTGGCCGACGGCGCGTTCCAGCGTTTCTCGCTCGAGCCGATGCGCCGGGTCGTCTCGGCTTTGCGCGGCCGCAGCGGTGCCCAGGTTGTCGGACAGGTCGGCGCTCAGTCCGGTGCTCAGTCGGGTGCTCAGTTCGGTACTCAGTCCGGTGCACCGGCCGCCGCCGACGGCGCCCGCGTTCCGGTGATCGTCTTCACCAAGGGCGGCGGCCCCTGGCTCGAGGACATCGCCGGCCTGGGGTGCGATGCGGTCGGCGTCGACTGGACGGTGAACCTCGGCCGGGCGCGCGAGCGGATCGGCGGGCGCTGCGCGCTGCAGGGCAATCTCGACCCGATGGCGCTGATGGCCGGCGAGAGCGCGGTACGCCGCGAAGCACAGCGGGTGCTCGATTCCTTCGGAGCGCCGGCGCCCGGCTTCGGCCACGTGTTCAACCTGGGCCACGGCATCTCGCAGTTCACGCCTCCCGAGAACGTGGCGGTGCTCGTCGACGCCGTCCATTCCTGCAGTCGCCGCCTGCGCACGAGCTGACGCGGCGCAGCCCGCCTCATTGCCGAAAGCCGCGGAAAACGGACCGCCCGATAGAGGGTGACCGCTGACTTATACACAGAACCCGCTTGACCTTTCGCCGCCGGCGTTGCACGCCCGCATCGCCGAAGGGGTCAAGCTAAGTCATTGATTTTCAAGGGAATGAGGTTGCTGAAAAAATGAGCAACCGACCGGGAAGCCCGATCCGACGCGGCCTTGCGAACAGTGTCGGCGCCTTGTTCACAGTTTTGTCCACAGCTTTTGTGAACGACCCGGAAAAGCGCTTTGAAGGCGCGACATTGAGCGCCGAAGTTAAAGCGAATTGTGATGAGCGCGGCTGCTGACGGCGCCGTAGCGTGCGCGCGCGCAGAGCGAATCGGCTATGTCCGAGTGGCACTCGACGTGCCTGCCGCGCAACTCGGCGTTTCGCTTTTCGATTACGCGTTTCCTTACGGATGGGGGGGCGATGCGCTGACGATCGGTTCGTGGGTGGTCGTTCCGTGGGGACGCACGCGCCGCATCGGACTCGTGGCCGGATTCAGCGCGCAACCCGACATCGAGGCCGCGCGCGTGCGGCCGGTCGAACGCGTGATCGGCGACGCGCCGGTGCTGCCGGCCGCGTGGTTCGAGCTCGTAGACTTCGCTGCGCGCTACTACCATCGCGGTGCGGGCGAGGTCGCGATGCCGGCCATCCCGAAGCTGCTGCGTGCGCTCGCTGCCACCGCAGCGCCTGCCGACGACGAGGCGCGCACGAGCGCGCGCCAGCGCCGCGCGCGCGCTTCGGCCTTCGATCGGGCGCGCGAGCGCTGGCAGGCGCAGACTAGGCCCGCCGAGCCCGCCGGCGACGACCGGCCCGCCCCCGGCCTGACGGATGCGCAGCGCAGCGTTCTCGATGCGCTGCTGGCGCACGAGGGATTCGCCGTGCACCTGCTGCACGGCGTCACCGGCAGCGGCAAGACCGAGGTGTATCTGCACTGGCTGGCCGAGGTGCTCGCGCGCGACCCGGCCGCCCAGGTTCTCCTGCTCGTTCCGGAGATCGCGCTGACGCCCCGGCTGCACGCGCAACTCGCTGCGCGCTTTCCGCGCGAGCGCGTCGCGCTGCTGCACAGCGAGATGGCCGACGCAGAACGCGCGGCGCACTGGCTCGCCGTTGCCGAGGGGCGCGCGCGCGTGGTGCTGGGCACGCGGCTGGCAGTGCTCGCGCCCTTTCCCGCGCTCGCCGCGATCGTCGTCGACGAGGAGCACGACGGCTCGTACAAGCAGCAGGAAGGCGTGCGCTACTCGGCGCGCGACCTCGCGATCGCGGCCGCCTCGCAACGGCGCATCCCGATCGTTCTCGGCTCGGCCACGCCGTCGCTGGAGACCTGGTTCGCGGCGCGGCGGGGACGATACCGCTCGCACGCGCTGCACGAGCGCATCGGCGATGCCGTGCTGCCGGTCGTCGAATGCGTGGACCTCAGCGGCGCGAAGCTGCGTCACTCGCTTGCGCCGCGGGTCATCGAGGCGATCGAGGCGACGCTCGCGCGCGGCGAGCAGGCGCTCGTCTTCGTCAACCGCCGCGGCTACGCGCCGGTGCTCTCCTGCGCGGCCTGCGGCTGGCTCAGCCGTTGCGCGAACTGCTCCGCGTACCGGGTGCTGCATCGGATCGGGACATCCGCGCACGATGCGGGCGGGGCATCGTCGAACGATGCCGCTGGCCGGTCGACTGTCGCTGCCCCCGGCGCACCGACGCGTGTCGCGCGTCCTTTGCGCTACCGGCTCGTCTGCCATCACTGCGCGGCCGAACAGCCGGTTCCGCGCGCCTGCCCCGATTGCGGCAACGTCGATCTCGATGCGCTCGGCCGCGGCACGCAGCGGCTCGAGGAATCGCTCGCCGAGCTGTTTCCGCGCCATCGCATCGCGCGGCTCGACCGCGACGTAGCGCGTCGGCGCGGCGCCGCGCAGCGCGTGCTCGACGCGGCGCACGCGGGCGAGGTGGACCTGCTGGTCGGCACGCAGATGCTCGCCAAGGGGCACGATTTCCGCCGGCTCGCGCTCGTCGTCGCGCTCGACGTCGACGCGGGCCTGTACGCGGCTGATTTCCGTGCTCCGGAGAGATTGTTCGCAACGCTGATGCAGGTCGCCGGTCGTGCCGGACGCAGCGGCGGCGACAGCCGCATGATCGTGCAGACGCGCTACCCGGGGCATCCGCTGTTCGCCTTCCTCGCGCGCCACGACTACGCCGGCTTCGCCGATCGCCAGCTGGCGGAGCGGCGCGAGACGGGGTTGCCGCCGTATCGGCACCAGGCGATGCTGCGCGCCGAGGCGAAGCAGCTCGCCGACGCGCTCGCCTTCCTCGACTCGGCGCGTGCGCTGGCGAGCGGGCGCGAAGCGGCCGCCGAAGTCAGCGTCTTCGATGCGGTGCCGATGGCGATGAGCCGGTTGCAGGGGCGCGAGCGCGCGCAGCTGCTCGTCGAGTCGGTGCGGCGGGCGTCGCTGCACCGCTTCCTGGCCGACTGGATGGTCGCGTTGCGGGCGACGACGCCGCGCGTGTCGTGGCAGCTCGACGTCGACCCGCTCGAGATCTGATCCGGATCGCGGGCGGCCGCGCTGTCCGGCTCAGCGCGCGCGAGCGCCCAGCTCGCGCATCTTCGCGAAGCTCTTCTCGTGTCGTTCGCGCCCGCCGCCGTCGACCATGCCGATCAGCGTCTCGCGCACGGGGTGCAGGCCGCAGACGGCGAGCACGTTGCGCTCGAGGCCGCGTACGCCGTGCGCGAAGAAGTACCAGCGGTACATCGGCGCCGGCATGCCCATCGTCACCACCACGCGCGCCGAGCGCCCGAGCAGCGCCCGCTGCCACTGGCCCTGCTCGCTCGTCTGCACGGCGAAGCCGGGCCGCAGCACCTGCTCGAGGAAGGCCTTGACGACCGCCGGCATCGTGCCGAGCCACAGCGGAAAGAACAGCGCCACGTGATGCGACCAGGCGATCGCTTCCTGCGCGGGCTTCAGCGACGCCGGCAGTTCGCCGGAGGTCCACTCCTCCTTCGATCGCAGCATCGGGAAATCGAGCTTGCCGATCTCGATGCGGCGCAGCGAGTGGCCGGCGTCGCGCGCGCCCTGCGCATAGGCCTCGGCCAGCGCGTGATTCAGGCGCGCGGGGTTCGGGTCGGGATGTCCCTGCAGAAGAACGATGTTGCGCTTCATCGCCCGGCGATCACCAGTTGCGTCTGCGTGACCACGGCGCACAGGCGATCGTTCTCGCGGCGCAGCAGCGTCTGCCAGACCATCGTCGTGCGGCCGCGATGAAACGCGGTGGACTCGGCCTCGACGACGCTGCCGAGCGGCGCCGAGGCGATGAACTTCGTGCTCGAGTCGATCGTCGTCGTGCGCGCGCCTTCCGGCAGGTTCACTAAGGTGCCCACCGCGCCGAGCGTGTCGGCCAGCGCCATCATCGCGCCGCCGTGCAGCACGTCGCCGGCGGTGCACAGCTCGCGGCGCACCGGCATGCGCGCGCGCACGCGCTCGGCGCCGACCTCGAGCCATTCGATGCCGAGCGTATCGGGGAACAGCCCCGACAGCAGCCTGGACAGCGCCGCGGGCTCGAGCCTGGTCACGACGCGGCGCCCAGGCTGTCGCGCACCTTCCGCAGCAGCGCGAGCACGTCGGCGCCGACCGGGTCCACGGCCGGATTGCCGACCAGGCCGAGCACGGCGACCGGATCCATGAATCCGACCGTGGTGCGCCCGTCGGCTTCGCCGCGAACGATGACATTGCACGGCAGCAGCAGGCCGATGTCGGGTTCGGCTTCGATCGCGCGACTGGCGTACCCGGGGTTGCACGCGCCCAGGATGCGGTAGGGGCCGCGCTCGATGCCGAGCTTCGCTTTCAGCGTCTTCTGGACGTCGATGTCCGACAGCACGCCGAACCCCTGTTGCCCCAGGGCCGCGACGACGCGGTCGACGGTCGCCTCGAAGGGTTGATCGAGGGTGACGCTGAAGCCGTAGTTCGACATGGTGGGGACCTCCGATAGTGGCGCGAAAGGGCTGCGCGACCCGAGCCTATGACGGTGCAGCGCGGGGGTCAAACGCAGGCCTGCAAGACCCCGACTCGCGCCTCGGGTCTTCGCTTTTCTGGCACGATCGTCCGCTCTGGTCCATCGCGTTGCACCGCCGAACCGATCATGACCGAACCCGAGCCGCTTCGCTTCTACGTTCCCGAGCCTGCCGTTCGCCCCGGCGACCAGCCCGATTTCTCGAACGTGAAGATCGCCGAAGCGGGCTCGGTCGCCCGCCCGCCGATCGACGTCGATGCGGAATCGATCCGCAGCCACGCCTATTCGATCATCCGCGTGCTGAACCGCCAGGCCGAGGCCGTGGGACCATGGACCGGGCTGCTCACCGACGAGCAGCTGCTGGCCGGCCTGCGCGACATGCTCGTGCTGCGCGCCTTCGATGCGCGCATGCTGATGGCGCAGCGCCAGGGCAAGACCTCGTTCTACATGCAGCACATGGGCGAGGAAGCGGTGAGCTGCGCGTTCCGCAAGGCGCAGCGCAAGGGCGACATGAATTTCCCCACCTATCGCCAGACGGGGCTGCTGATCGCCGACGGCTATCCGGTCTTCGACCTGATGTGCCAGATCTACTCGAACGAGCGCGATCCGCTGAAGGGCCGGCAGATGCCGGTGCTGTATTCGGTGCGCGAGCACGGCTTCTTCTCGCTGTCGGGCAACCTCGGCACGCAGTTTCCGCAGGCGGTGGGCTGGGCGATGGCCTCGGCGATCCGCCGCGACACGCGCATCGCCGCCGGCTGGATCGGCGACGGCGCCACCGCCGAATCCGACTTCCACGCGGCGCTGGTGTTCGCCTCCACCTACCGCGCGCCGGTCGTGCTGAACATCGTCAACAACCAGTGGGCGATCTCCACTTTCCAGGGCATCGCGCGCGGCGGCTCGGGCACCTTCGCCGCACGCGGGCTGGGCTTCGGCATTCCCGCGCTGCGCGTCGACGGCAACGACTACCTCGCCGTCTACGCGGTCGCGAAGTGGGCGATCGACCGCGCGCGCAGCAACCTCGGGCCGACGCTGATCGAGCACGTCACTTATCGGGTGGGCGCGCATTCCACCTCCGACGATCCGTCGGCCTACCGGCCGAAGACCGAATCCGATGCGTGGCCGCTCGGCGACCCGGTCATCCGCCTGAAGAACCACCTGATCGTGCGCGGCGCCTGGTCCGAGGAGAAGCATCGCGAGCTGGAGGAGCGCGTGCTCGCCGAGGTCGTCGCCGCGCAGCGCGAGGCCGAGCGGCACGGCACGCTGCACGCCGGCGGCAAGCCGTCGACGCGCGACATGTTCGAAGGGGTCTACGAGACGATGCCGCCGCACCTGCGCCGGCAGCGCCAGCAGGCGGGGGTGTAGGCGCCGTGGCGCGCATGACGATGATCGAGGCGATCCGCGACGCGCTCGACGTGTCGATGGAGCGCGACGACCGGGTCGTCGTCTTCGGCGAGGACGTCGGCTATTTCGGCGGCGTGTTCCGCTGCACGCAGGGCCTGCAGCAGAAATACGGACACGATCGCTGCTT
>CALCZN010000068.1:0-7458 GCA_937903095.1 uncultured Burkholderiales bacterium | reverse complement strand
AGCGGCTGCGCGACGACGAGCGCCTGGTCGTGCTGCGTACCGTCTCCAAGCTCGGCCTGGCGGGGCTTCGGCTCGGCTACCTGGCGGCGGCGCCGCGCTGGACCGAACAGCTGCAGAAAGTGCGCCCGCCGTACAACGTCAACGTCCTCACCGACGCGGCGGCCCGTTTCGCGCTCGGGCACCTGGACGTGCTCGATGCGCAGGCAGCCCGCATTCGCGCCGGGCGCGAGCTGCTGGCGCAGCGGCTGCGCGAGTTGCCCGGCGTCGAGGTGTTCCCGTCGCTGGCCAATTTCGTGCTGGTGCGCGTGGCCGACAGCGAGCGGACCGAGCGCGGCCTGCGCAGCCGCGGGCTGCTGGTCAAGGACCTCGGTAGAATGCATCCTCTGCTGCGCAACTGCCTGAGGCTCACGGTAGGCACCGAGGAAGAGAACGGCCTGCTGCTCGCGGCACTGCGCGAATCGCCCTGACCGGCGCGGGCCGGTCCGGACCGTCCTTCGGAACCCTCATGCGTAGCGCCGAAGTCCGCCGCAACACTGCCGAAACCCGCGTACGGGTCTTCGTGAACCTCGACGGCGCCGGCGAGCGCAAGCTCGCCAGCGGCGTCGCGTTCCTCGATCACATGCTCGACCAGATCGCCCGCCACGGCCTGATCGACCTCGAGGTCGAATGCGAAGGCGACCTGCACATCGACGCGCACCACAGCGTGGAGGACATCGGCATCACGCTCGGCCAGGCCGTCGCGCGCGCGCTGGGCGACAAGAAGGGCATCCGTCGCTACGGCCACGCCTACGTCCCGCTCGACGAGGCGCTCACGCGCGTCGTCGTCGATCTCTCGGGCCGCCCGGGCCTCGAGTGGAACGTGCCCTTCACGCGCGCGCTCATCGGCAGCTTCGACGTCGATCTCGCGGCGGAGTTCTTCCGCGGCTTCGTCAACCACGCGCAGGTCACGCTGCACGTCGACAACCTGCGCGGACAGAACGCGCACCACCAGTGCGAGACGGTGTTCAAGGCCTTCGCGCGCGCGCTGCGCATGGCGGTCGAGCGCGACGAACGCGTTGCCGGGCGCATTCCGTCGACGAAGGAAGCGCTCTGAAGCGACCCCAGGGTCGATCGACCCGACCAGCCGGAATGAGCAGGCTACAGGCGGCGTACAGCGCATGAGTTCGATCGCCGTCGTCGACTACGGAATGGGCAACCTGCGCTCGGTCGCACGCGCGCTCGAGCACGTCGCGCCGAAGTCGCGCGTCGTCGTCACCTCGCAGGCGGCGCAGATCGACGCCGCGGCGCGCGTCGTCTTTCCCGGGCAGGGCGCGATGCCCGACTGCATGCGCGAACTCGACCGCGCCGGGCTGCGCGAGGCCGTGCTGCGCGCCGCCCGCGCGAAGCCGCTGTTCGGCGTTTGCGTCGGCGAGCAGATGCTCTTCGAGCGCAGCGAGGAAGGCGACACGCCGGGGCTCGGCGTTTTCGCCGGCGACGTGCGCCGGTTGCCGGTGCGCGCGCCCGACGGCTCCCGGGTGAAGATCCCGCACATGGGATGGAATCGCGTGCAACAGGTGCGCGCGCACGCATTGTGGGCGGGAGTGCCCGACCGGTCGTACTTCTACTTCGTGCACAGTTACCGCGTGGTGCCCGCGCAGGAAGACATCGTGGTCGGCGAAACCGAGCACGGCCTTCGCTTTACCTGTGCAGTCGCGCGGGATAACATTTTCGCGACCCAGTTCCACCCGGAGAAGAGCGCCGCCCACGGCCTCAGGCTCTACGAGAATTTCGTCCGCTGGCAGCCCTGATCCCGACGCGCGATGCGCCGCGGCTGCCCACGGTGGTCCATCCCTTACCCCCGAGTCCGTTCACCCCGAGATGCTGCTGATTCCCGCCATCGACCTGAAGGACGGCCGTTGCGTACGGCTGAAGCAGGGCGACATGAACGACGAGACCGTCTTCTCCGACGACCCCGAAGCGGTTGCCCGCGAGTGGGTCGAGCAGGGCGCCCGACGGCTGCACCTCGTCGACCTCAACGGCGCCGTGGCCGGCAAGCCGCGCAACGAGAGCGCGATCCGCGCGATCGTCGACGCGGTCGGCAGCACGATTCCGGTGCAGGTCGGCGGCGGCATCCGCGACCTCGACACCATCGAGCGCTATCTCGACGACGGCATCAGCTACGTGATCATCGGCACCGCCGCCGTGAAGAACCCCGGCTTCCTGCACGATGCCTGCAGCGCCTTTCCGGGCCAGATCATCGTCGGGCTCGACGCGCGCGACGGCAAGGTCGCCACCGACGGCTGGAGCAAGCTCACCGGGCACGATGCGCTCGATCTCGGCCGCAAGTTCGAGGGCTACGGGATCGAGGCGGTCATCTATACCGACATCGGGCGCGACGGCATGCTCACCGGCGTGAACATCGAGGCCACGCTGCGACTGGCGCGCGGGCTGCGCGTGCCGGTCATCGCCTCGGGCGGCTTCGCCAGCCTGGAAGACGTCGAGCGGCTGTGCGAGATCGAGGACGAAGGCGTCGAGGGCGCGATCCTCGGGCGTGCGCTGTACGAAGGAAAGATCGACTTCCGCGAGGCGCAGCAACGTGCCGACGAGTTGGGAAACTGAGTTGGAAACTCAGTTGGAAACCAGATCGGCGGCCGAGCCCGTGCTCACCAAGCGCGTCATCCCCTGCCTGGACGTCACCGCCGGGCGCGTCGTCAAGGGCGTGAATTTCGTCGCGCTGCGCGACGCCGGCGACCCGGTGGAGATCGCGCGGCGCTACGACGAGCAGGGCGCCGACGAGATCACCTTCCTCGACATCACCGCTTCGAGCGACGACCGCGACCTGATCCTGCACGTGATCGAGGCGGTCGCCTCGCAGGTGTTCATCCCGCTCACCGTCGGCGGCGGAGTGCGCGTCGTCGAGGACGTGCGCCGGCTGCTCAACGCGGGCGCCGACAAGACGTCGATCAACACGGCGGGCGTGCAGAACCCGCGGCTGATCGCCGAAGCGGCCTCGCGCTACGGATCGCAGTGCATCGTCTGCGCGATCGACGCCAAGGCCCGGCCCGGCGGCGGCTGGGAGGTGTACACGCACGGCGGGCGGCGCGCCACCGGGCGCGATGCCGTCGACTGGGCGCGCGAGGTGCAGCGCCTGGGCGCCGGCGAGATCCTGCTCACCAGCATGGATCGCGACGGCACCCGCGAAGGCTTCGACGTCGCGCTCACGCGCGCGGTGTCCGATGCCGTCGACATTCCGGTGATCGCCTCCGGCGGCGTGGGCAACCTGCAGCACTTCGCCGACGGCATCGTCGAGGGCGGCGCCGACGCGGTGCTCGCGGCGAGCATCTTCCACTTCGGCGAATACACGGTCGGCCAGGCCAAGCGCTATCTCGCCGAGCGCGGCATACCGGTGCGTCTCGACGAGCCGGTCCGCGGTAGCGAAGCTTCGCGATGAACGCCGCCGGCAACGAGCGCGACTGGCTCGACGCCGTTCGCTGGAACGAAGACGGCCTCGTCACCGCCGTCGCGCAGGATGCCGCGAGCGGCGAGGTGCTGATGCTCGCATGGATGAACCGCGAATCGCTCGCCGAAACCGCCGCAACCGGCCGCGCCGTCTACTGGTCGCGCTCGCGCGGCCGACTGTGGCGCAAGGGCGAGGAGTCGGGCCACGTGCAGCACGTGCGCGAACTGCGGCTCGACTGCGACGGCGACGCCGTGCTGCTGAAGGTAGAGCAGCAGGGCGGAATCGCCTGTCACACCGGGCGTCGTTCCTGCTTCTTCCGCCGCCTGGACGATGCGCGGTGGAACGAAGTCGATCCGGTGCTCAAGGACCCGGGCGAGATCTATCGATGACGACGACGGACCGATCCTCGTCGCGCGCCGCGCCGGCCGGCGACGTGCTCGCACGGCTCGCCGACGTGGTCGCGTCGCGCAGGGGCGCCGATCCCGAACGCTCGTACGTCGCGCGGCTCTTCGCGAAGGGGCCCGACGCCGTGCTGAAGAAGATCGGCGAGGAAGCCACCGAAACGGTGATGGCGGCGAAGGACGGCGTGGCGCAGCGCATCGTCGCCGAGACCGCCGACCTCTGGTTTCATTGCATCGTGATGCTCGCGCAGCACGGCCTGCGGCCTTCCGACGTTCTGGACGAACTCGCGCGCCGCGAAGGGTTGTCCGGGCTCGACGAGAAGGCGAGCCGCGCGCAGCCGCCGGCCGGCGGCGCCGATCCCGCGTAGCATCGAGGAGAAGGGAAAGTGAGCACCGACGGCACTGCCGCGACCCGCGCTTCGCACGCCGACTGCCTGTTCTGCCGGATCGCGCGCGGCGAAATCCCCTCGCGCAAAGTCTACGAGGACGACGAGGTCTACGCCTTCCACGACATCCAGCCGAAGGCGCCGATCCACTTCCTGATCGTGCCGAAGGCGCATTACGAGAACCTGTACGACGCCGGCCTCGGGCAGCAGGCGCTGCTCGGGAAGATCTTCGGCCTGTGCGGCCGGCTCGCGCGCGAACAGGGTGCCACCGACGGCTTCCGCGTCGTCGTGAACAACGGTCGGGTGGGTCATCAGGAGGTGTATCATCTTCACGTACCCGTATTGGGCGGAGCCGAGCCATTGCCCGGCGCAATGAACCGCTTCTGACAGGAGTTTCGCAATGGGGACCATGAGCATCTGGCACTGGCTCATCGTGCTGGTGATCATCCTGCTGGTCTTCGGCACGAAGAAGCTGCGCAACATCGGCACCGACCTCGGCGGAGCGGTGCGCGGTTTCAAGGAAGGCGTGCGGGAAGGCACCGAGGGCGCGGAAAAGGAAGCGCAAAGCGCGAAAACCATCGACGTCGACGCCCGGGAGAAGGGCTGAGCGCGCACGGCACCCCGATCAAAGGAGCGCCGCCGGGCGAATCCCTTTCGCGAGCAGCAGCCGGCCGAGCGTCGCCGCGCGGCGCGCGCCTTTCGGCGCCCTCGTCGGTCATTGAGGCAACACCATGTTCGATTTCGGTTTTTCCGAGATGGTCGTCGTGGCCGTCGTCGGTCTGATCGTGCTCGGCCCGGAGCGGTTGCCGAAGGTGGCCAGACAGGCCGGCCAGTGGCTCGGCAAGCTGCAGCGCTACGTTGCCGACGTGAAGTCCGACATCAATCGGCAGATGGAGCTCGACGAGCTGCGCAAGCTGCAGAGCGAAGTGACCGGCGCGGCGCGCGACCTGAAGAGCTCTCTCGAATCGGCCGTGGGCGACGCGCAATCGCAGTTCGACGCGATCAACGCCGATCTGCAGGGCGGTTCTTCCGGCGGGTCGTCGAGTTCCACGTCGAGTGCGCAGCCCACCGACTGGGACCAGGTCTACGCGCACCGGCGCACGCGCGATCGCATCCGCGAGCGACGGCTCGAGCGCGAGCGCGCGCTGGGTCACAAGCGCCCGGCGCGGCACCGCTGAGCCGCGCCTCGCATCGCAGCCGCTTCCGATGAGCCAGGAAGAAAGCTTCGTCTCGCATCTGGTCGAACTGCGCGACCGGCTCATCCGGTCGCTGGTCGTCGTCCTCGTGCTGTTCGGCGTCTGCTTCTATTTCTCCGGCGACATCATGAAGTTCCTGTCGCTGCCGCTGTACCAGGCGCTGCCGCCGGGAAGCAAGCCGATCTTCACCGACCAGGCCGGAGCGTTCTTCACGCTCACCAAGGTGTCGTTCCTCTCGGCGGTCGTGCTGTCGCTGCCGTGGATCCTCTACCAGGCATGGGCCTTCGTCGCGCCCGGCCTGTACGAGCACGAGAAGCGCTTCGCGTTCCCGCTCATCGTCTCGAGCGTCGTGTTCCTCGTCATCGGCATCGGCTTCGCCTATCTGTTCGTCCTGCCGGCGGCCTACAAGTTCTTCTTCGCCTTCGCCTCGCGCACCGGCGCCGACATCCTGCAGGACCTGCAGAAATACTGGGACTTCACGCTGGCGATCTTCTTCGGCTTCGGCCTGACCTTCGAGGTGCCGGTGGCCGAGATGCTGCTGGTGAAGATGGGCTTCGTCACCACCGACCAGCTGAAGGCGGCGCGCCGCTACGTCATCGTCGGCGCCTTCGTCGTCGCCGCCGTCCTCACGCCTCCCGACGTCCTCAGCCAGTTCATGCTGGCGATCCCGCTGATGCTGCTCTACGAGCTGGGCATCTTCCTGGCGGGGTTCATCAAGGCGCGCAGTGCGGCGCCGCTCGAGGAGGTGAAGGGTCAAGGGTAAAGGGTGAAGGGCAAAAGCCCCGGCTGCGGAACTCGGGGCTTTTGCCCTTCACCCTTTACCCTTCTCCCTTTTCAGCCTCTAGGCACCGGCCGCTTCCCTACCCGGATCGGCAGCTCCACCGTGCGGCCGTCGCGCAGGAAGCGGAAGGTGGCGGTCGTTCCGGGCTGCAGCTGGGCGATCACGTCGAGCATCGTCGTCGTGCTCGTCACCGGCTTGCCGTCGACGTCGACGAGGATGTCGCCGACGCGAACGCCCGCGCGCTCGGCCGGGCTGCCGCGCATCACGCCGGCGACGATCGCGCCTTCCTTGCGCGGCAGGCGGAACGCGTCGGCCAGTTCGGGCGTGATGTCCTGCGGCTCGACGCCGATGTAGCCGCGGGTCACTGACCCGGTTGCCACGATCTGCTGCATCACCTGGCGCGCGGTGCCCGCCGGAATGGCGAAGCCGATGCCGAGCGAGCCGCCGGAGCGCGAGTAGATGGCCGTGTTGATGCCGAGCAGCCGCCCCTGCGCGTCGACCAGCGCGCCGCCCGAGTTGCCGGGATTGATCGCCGCGTCGGTCTGGATGAAGTTCTCGAAGGTGTTGATGCCGAGCTGGGTTCGCCCGAGCGCGCTGATGATTCCCATCGTCACCGTCTGGCCGACGCCGAAGGGATTGCCCACCGCGAGGACCACGTCGCCGACGCGCGCGGCGTCGGTGTCGCCGAATTCGATCGCCGACAGCCCCTGCGCGTCGATGCGCAGCACCGCCAGGTCGGTCTCGGGGTCGGTGCCGATGACGCGCGCGCGCGCCCGCGTACCGTCGGCGAGCAGCACCTCGATCGCGTCGGCGCCCTCGACGACGTGATCGTTCGTCAGCACGTAGCCGTCGGACGAGACGATGACGCCCGAGCCCAGGCTGCTGGTCTGGCGATCGCCCGCGCCGTCGCCGAAGAAGCGGCGCAGCGACGGGTCCAGCAGCTGGCGCCCGCCGCGCGTGGTCTTCGACGTGTAGATGTTGACGACGGCCGCGGTGGCGCGCTGCGCGCCCTCGCTGTACGACAGCGGGGCGCTGCGTGCGGGGCCGCTATCCTTCGGGGCATCGGCAACCGGGGCCTCGCGCGGCGGCTCTACCTGCGCATTGTCCTGCGGCGCGCCCGGGTCGGGCAGCCGCTGCGCAAGCCATTCCGGCCGCAGCGTGGCGATCGTGAACGCGACTGCGAGCACGACCGTGACGGCCTGTGCGAATACCAGCCAGAGTTTGCGAAGCATCGAAGGAGATGGAAATGGATCCG
>CALCZN010000067.1:0-7469 GCA_937903095.1 uncultured Burkholderiales bacterium | reverse complement strand
GCAGCGCACAGGCGCCGCTGCTCCGTCGCGCTTCGTCGCGCTCTTCGACGACGCCGAGCGGCGCATGCCGCAGGGCGCCGTTGCCGCGCAGGTGCACGCCGACGGCGACGCGATCTCGATCGCCTTGCCGCGCCGCGCGTCGAACGTCGAGTTCTTCCCGTATCGCGAGGGCTTCGTCGAGAACGCGGCCGAGCAGGTGCTCTATGCGGTGACGCAGCCGGCCGAGGGCGTGCGGCTGGCGGTACGGCTGAGCGAAGACGGCGTGCGCAGGCTGCGCGACTCCGGCGAGGCGCTGCTCGATGCCGCCAGCGGCATCGTCGTCGTCGACGGCACTGCCTACGAGATCGACGCGAAGCCGAGTGCGGCCGCGCTGCCGGTGGGCACCGAAATCGCGCGCGTCGCCGGCGCCGACACGCAGCCGCCGGCCGGCGCATCGTCGCGCGGATCGTGGCTGCCCGGTTTCGGCACTTCGTCGGGCGAGCGCGGTGCCGGTCTTTCGTCGACCCGGGGCTCGTACCCGCCGCGCATCGCCGCCGACGGCAGCGCCGCCGCGGGTGCGAGCCCCGGGTCGACCGCGCGAACGCTGTGGATCGCCGCGCTGTTCGGCGCCGTCGGCGGCTTGATCCTGAACCTGATGCCCTGCGTGTTCCCGGTGATCGGGTTGAAGGTGCTCGGTTTCGCGCGCACCGGCGGCGAGGCCGACGCTTCGTCGCGGCTGGGCGCCCTCGCCTTCGCCGCCGGCGTCGTCGTCTCGTTCTGGGCGCTGGCCGCGATGCTGCTCGCGCTGCGCGCCGGCGGCGAGGCGGCCGGGTGGGGGTTCCAGCTGCAGTCTCCCACCTTCGTCGCGGCGATGGCGATGCTCTTCGTCGCGATCGGCCTGAACTTCTCGGGGGTCTACGAGATCGGCGTCTCGATGACGCGGCTGGGTGCGCTCGATGCCGGCGCGCGGCCGCATCCGTTGCTCGGCTCCTTCGGCTCCGGGGTGCTCGCCGTGCTCGTCGCCACGCCGTGCACGGCGCCGTTCATGGGCTCGGCGATGGGCTTCACGCTCGCCAGTTCGGCGGGCGAAGCGATGATCGTGTTCACCGCGATCGCGCTCGGCATGGCCGCGCCCTACGTGCTGCTCGGCTTCTTCCCGCAGGCGCTGCGCGTGCTGCCCAAGCCGGGCCGCTGGATGGAAACGTTCCGGCAGGCGCTCGCCTTTCCGATGTACGCGACCGCGGCCTGGCTCGCCTGGGTGCTCGGGCAGCAGGCGGGGATCGACGCCGTCTTCGCGCTCGCCATCGGCGCGGTGCTCGTCGCGCTCGCCGCGTGGCTGTACGGCCGCTTCGTGCAGCAGGGCGTGCCGCGCGCGGCCTCGCGCGTCGTGCGTCCGCTGGCTGGCGCGTTCGCGGCAGCGGCCCTGGCGCTCGGCTTGTGGACCGCGTGGCCGGGCGAAGGGGCATCGCCGCCCGGCGCCACCGCCGAGCGGCGCACGCCGGGGACGGGTGGCGAAGCGCTCGCGTCGTCCTGGCAACCGTGGTCCGAGGAGCGCGTGCGTGAAGCGCGCGAGGCGAAGCGGCCGGTCTTCGTCGATTTCACCGCGGCCTGGTGCGTGAGCTGCCAGGCCAACAAGCGTCTCGTGCTCGAGCGCGACTCGATCGTCGCCGAGATGGCCGAGCGCGGCGTCGTGCGGCTGAAGGCCGACTGGACGAACCGCGATCCGCGCATCACCGAGGCGCTGGCGCGCTTCGGTCGCAACGGCGTGCCGCTGTATCTCGTCTATCGTCCCGACGAGCCCGGACCGCGCGTGCTGCCCGAGCTGCTCACGATGGGCATCGTGCGCGAGGCGCTCGCCGGGTTGCCGCAGGCGAAGGGGGGCGGCGCTGCCGGCGGCGGCGCAGCGCAGCGCTCGTCCGACTACACCGGCTCGCGCCCGACGGGCGGGGCGAACGGTCTATAATCCGCGTCGCTTTCGGTGCCCGCGCGGATTTCCTCATGCGCGGTTAAACGGGAAACAGGGAGCGGAGGTCCTGCGGACCTCGGCCAACCTGTGCTGCCCCCGCAACGGTAAGCAGCGGGATCCGCTCGCGGATCCGTGCGCGCCCCCATCGCCACTGGCTTTCGTCGATTCGCGGCATCGTCGACGGCGGCTGGGAAGGCGGGACGCATGTGCGATCGAGGCCTCGTCGTCTCGGCGCATCGTCGCTGCAAGCCCGGATACCGGCCGGAAGGGCCGGCCGGTTCGTCTCGATCCGGTCGATGACGAACGCGTTCCTCGCGGTGGGCGAGGCGCATCCGGAGTCCTCCTTTCATGTCGTCCTTTTCCCGTCCTGCGGCGCACTCGCAAGCGCTCGCCGTCGCTTCGTTCACCTTCCTTTCCTCGTTCACCTTTCTTCCCCAGGCCTCGCATGCGCAGTCCGCCCCTGCGCTCGAGTCGGTGGTCGTCACCGCCACGCGAAGCGAGACGACGATCGACCGCGCGCTCGCCGACGTCGTCGTCATCGACTCGCAGGCGATTCGCGATGCGGGCGCCGCCTCGCTGCCCGAACTGCTGCGCAGCGCCGGCGGCATCGAGATCTCGCAGGCCGGCGGCAGGGGCACCACCTCGGGTCTGTTCCTGCGCGGCACGAAGACCTCGCAGACGCTGATCCTCGTCGACGGCGTTCGCATCGAGAACCCGCTGAGCGGCAGCGGGATGCCCGAGTACCTGCCGCTCGAGGCCATCGAGCGCATCGAGATCGTGCGCGGACCGATGTCGTCGCTCTACGGATCGGGCGCGATCGGCGGCGTCGTGCAGGTGTTCACCCGCCGGGCCGGCGCCGACGGCTGGCGGCCGTACGCGTCGGTGGGCGGCGGATCGCAGGGCACCGCGCGTGCGCAGGCGGGCTTCGGCGCCGCGCAGTCCGGTACGCGTTTCTCGCTGTCGGCGAGCGCCGAACGCAGCTCGGGCTTCAACGCGACGCGGCCGTCGAACCCCGACTACCAGCCCGATCGCGACGGGCATCGGCAGCGTTCGCTGTCGGCGTCGCTGTCGCAGCGGATCGCCGAAGGCTGGGAGCTGGGCGCCAACCTGATGTTCGACCGCGGACGCGCCGACATCGATTTCGCCTGCACGAGCTTCTCGTGTCCGAGCGACGCCGAGTCGGTGCAGGAATTCCGCACGAGCGCGATCACCGCCTACGCGCGGACGAGGCCGCTCACCGGCTGGCGCAGCGAACTGCGCGTGGGCAACACGTCGATCGACTACGAGCTGCCCGCCTTCCGCTTCGCGCCACATACCGATGCGCGCACGATCGCCTGGGACAACGAGGTCGACGCGTGGGGCGGGCAGGCGCGCTTCGGCGTCGAACGGCTCGAGGAACGCATCGACGGCGAGGGCGTCACCGGTGGCGGCTTCCCGATCTACGCGCACGAAGACCGCACGACGAATTCGGTGTTCGGCGGCTACGAGCGGCAGTTCGGCGAGCACACGGTGCGCGCGACGGCGCGGCGCGACCGGATCGGAACGGTGGGCTCCGACACCACCGGCGCGCTCGCCTGGGGTTGGCGCCTCGATCCGGCCTGGCTCGTTCGCGCGAGCTACGGAACCGCGTTCCGTGCGCCGACCTTCGACGACCTGTACTACCTGCCGCCCTTCGGCAACCCGGCGCTGCGTCCCGAGAAGTCGCGCGGCATCGACGCGGCGCTCGAGTACCACGCCGCAGCGACGCTGCTGCGCGCGACCGCCTTCGCCAGCCGGATCGAGGACGCCATCGAGCTGGATTCGGCGTTCACGCCGCGCAACCTCTCCACGGCGCGCGTGCGCGGGCTCACGCTCGACGCGCGGCATCCGCTCGGCCGCTGGGCGCTGCGCGCGAGCGTCACCGTGCAGCACACCGAAGGCGAGCGGGTCGATCCGGTCGACGGGCTCGTCGAGATCTCGCCGCTGTCGCGCCGCGCGCCGCGCTACGGATCGATCGGCATCGAGCGTCACGAGGAACAGTGGCGCGTGGGCGCGGAGGCGATCGGGCAGTCGCGGCGCGTCGACACGCAGGGTGCGCGCATGGGCGGCTATGCCGTCCTCGGGCTGTGGGCCGGCTACGCGATCACGCGCGACTGGGAAATCTTCGCGCGGCTGTCGAACGCCTTCGATCGCGACTTCGAGACGACCGCCGGCTACCGCTCGCCGCCGCGCTCGCTGTACGTCGAACTGCGCTACGCGATGAGGTGATGCGCGCATCGTTCGTCGCGGTGCTCGTCGCGGCGCTCGTCGCCGTGCTCGCGTTCGCCTTCGAGGAAGGGAAGGGAGAAGGAGCCCCTTCTCCCTTCCCCCTTCTCCCTTCCCTCTCCCTGTCCGACGATGCGGGTCGAACGATCCTCCTTTCCCATGCGCCCGAGCGAATCGTCTCGCTCGCGCCGCACGCTACCGAACTGCTGTTCGCGGTCGGCGCCGGTGCGCGCGTCGTCGCCGTCGATCGCAACAGCGACGAACCGCCTGCGGCGCGCGGGCTGCCGAAGCTCTCGTCGTTTCCGCAGCCGGACGTCGAGGCGCTGCTCGCGCTGCAGCCCGACCTCGTCGTCGCATGGGGGCCGGGCGTCGCACCGGCGCAGCTCGCGCGCCTGGAGTCGCTCGGCATCGCGGTGTTCGTCTCGCAACCGCGCACGCTCGACGACATCGCATCGACGCTGCGCCGCTTCGCGCTGCTCGCGCCCGATCCGTCGGTCGGCGCCGCCCTCGCCGATGCATTCGCCGCGCGACTCGCCGCGATCCGCGCACGCTATTCCCGGCTTCGTCCGGTGCGCGTGTTCGTGCAGGTCTGGTCGTCGCCGCTGATCACCGTCTCCGACGCAGGCCCGATCGGCGATGCGCTGCGCAGTTGCGGCGGCGTCAACGTGTTCGGCGACGCGAATGTCGCCGCGCCGCAGCCCGATGCCGAGGCGGTGCTCGCGCGACGTCCCGACCTGATCGTCGCCACCGACCCTTCGCCTTCGCCGCGGCGCTGGATCGGCTACGGGCTGCTCGCCCCGCAGGGGCCGGCGCACTTCGCCGCCTTCGACGCATCGACCTTCGAGCGGCCCGGCCCGCGTTCGATAGCCGCGCTCGAAGGCCTGTGTGCCGAGATCGACGCAGTGCGCCGGGCCATGCCCCGATAGCGTTTGCTACCATCGCCCCGGCGCCTCGCGCGCCGCACGAAAAACACGCAAGGAGGCTCGCGCATGCCCGTCGTTGCCGTCGTCAATCCGAAGGGAGGCGTCGGAAAGACGACGCTCGCCACGAACCTGGCCGGCTATTTCGCATCCAACGCTCGCCCGACCATGCTGGGCGACTTCGATACGCAGCAGTCCGCGCGTCATTGGCTGCAACTGCGCCCGGCGCAGGCCGCGGCGATCGGCACCTGGGAGATCGACGACGGCGTGGCGCGCCCGCCGCGCGGCGTCACGCACGTCGTGCTCGATACGCCCGCGCAGATCGAGGGGCGCCGCCTCGCCGACGTCGTGCGCGTGGCCGATCGCATCGTCGTCCCGCTGCAGCCTTCGATGTTCGATGCGATCGCAACCAGCCGCTTCCTCGCCGATCTGCGCGCGGGCTTCCCGAAGACACGCCGCTTCGAGGACACGGTGAGCCTGGTCGGCATGCGGGTCGATCCACGCACGCGCGCCGCCGACCAGCTCGCCCGTTTCGTCGCCGGCCTCGGCCTGCCGGTATCGGGCTATCTGCGCGACACGCAGAACTACGTGCACCTGGCGGCGCACGGGCTCACCCTGTTCGACGTCGCTGCGCAGCGCGTCGAGCGCGATCGCGCCACCTGGGAGCCGTTGCTGCATTGGCTCGAAAGCTGAGCGTTTCCCCTTCGCAGGACCCGATCCCGTTTCCGCGCCCGCCGCAGCCGGGCGCCCGCGTCTCGCTGCGCCTGGTCGAGGCGAGCAGCGAATCGCTCGCCGTCGTGCGCGGCGTGCTGCAGCCTTCGGCGCTCGCCACCGATCGCGGCGCGATGGTCACCGTGCGGATCGACGGCGAAGCCGGCTATTGCGCCACTGCCGACCTGTCGGCGCGCGGACTGCGCGAAGCGGCCCGGCGCGCCGCGCAATGGGCGCGCGCGGCGAAGAGCCGGGGGCTGTCGCTGACCGGCGACGACGCCTGGCCCGGCGCCGACGAAGCGGGCAAGCCGTGCCTGCGCTACGAGAGTCCGAGCGAAGAGCTCGCGCAGCGCGACGCGCTCGTCGCGCTGCTGCACGAGGAGGCCGACGCGATGCGACGCGATGCCCGGATCGTGCACTGGGCGGCGAGCCTCGACGCGAGCGTGGTGTCGCAAAGCCTGTGGATCGACGGCGAAGCCGTGTCGCAGCAGACGATGCGCTACGTGGTGCCGAACCTGGAGGCGACGGCGGCGCAGGACGGGCGCGCGCAGACGCGAACGCTGGCCGGGCAGTACAACGGCTTCTGCCGGCAGGGCGGCGCGGAGGCGCTGCGCGATTGCGGCTTCGTCGGCGGCGGCGCGCGCGTCGCCGACGAGGCGATCGAGCTGCTGCACGCGCCGAACTGTCCGAGCAGCGTGCGCGACCTGCTGCTGTCGCCCGACCAGATGATGCTGCAGATCCACGAGTCGATCGGCCATCCGCTCGAGCTGGATCGCATCCTCGGCGACGAGCGCAACTTCGCCGGAACGAGCTTCGTGACGCCGCAGATGTTCGGCCGTTATCGCTACGGCTCGCCGCTGCTGAACGTGAGCTTCGACCCGGGCGTCGTCGGCCAGTTCGCGAGCTACGCGGCCGACGACGACGGCGAAGCCGCGCATCGCGTGATGCTGATCGAGAACGGCATCCTGCAGCGCGCGCTGGGCGGCGCGCTGTCGCGGGCACGAGCCCGCGCGCGCGGCTTCGCGGTGCAGGGCGCGGCGAGCGCACGCGCCAGCGGCTGGCACCGGGCACCGATCGACCGGATGGCGAACCTGAACGTCGAAGCGGGCGATGCGAGCTTCGAATCGATGGTCGCCCGCACCGAGCGCGGCATCTGGATGCGCACCAACGCCTCGTGGTCGATCGACGATGCGCGCAACAAGTTCCAGTTCGGCTGCGAATGGGGCAGGCTGATCGAGAACGGCCGTCTGACGCAGGTCGTGCGCAATCCGAATTACCGTGGCGTCTCGGCGACTTTCTGGCGCAGCCTCGCGGCTGTCGGCGCGCGCGAGACGATGCAGGTGCTCGGCACGCCGTTCTGCGGCAAGGGCGAGCCGGGGCAGATCGTCCGCGTCGGTCACGCTTCGCCCGCGTGCCTGTTCCGCGACGTCGACGTGTTCGGAGGCGAGGAGTGAGCAGCGGCGATTTCGTCGCGCTGTTCGACGCGGTCGGCGCGGCGGTCGACCGGTACGCGCATGCCGGCGAAGCGGTGTTCGCCTGGCTGCGCGCCGAGCGCAGCGACTTCGTGCGCGTGAACGCGGCGCGCGTACGCCAGGCAGGAAGCGTCGAGCGCTCGGTGCTCTCGATCCGGATGTTCCGCGCGGGGCGCC
>CALCZN010000066.1:0-5436 GCA_937903095.1 uncultured Burkholderiales bacterium | reverse complement strand
AGGCGCGCCGGCGCCAGGCGCATGCCGAGGCTCGCCCCCAGCGGCCCGCTGCCGCCTGCCGCTCGAGCGGCGTCGGTTGTGTGGGCAGTATTGCGTGCGTCGGGCGAGTCGCATGCCGGATGAGGGAGCCGTCGAAGCGCCAAACTCACGTGGGCGCGGCTTCGATGTACGCACGACGCGCACCGGCGGGCAGCAACGCGTCAGTCCTTGAGACGCTCCACTACGTCGACGTAGCGCTGCATCGCGTCGCCGCGCGTCGTTCCGGCGAGCGCGTTCCACGCATCCCATTTCGCGCGCCCGACCAGGTCGGTGAAACCCGGGCGCTTGCCGTCGACATCGCCGGCGGTCGCCTGCTTGTAGAGCGCGTACAGCTCGAGCAGCGTTGCGTTGTCGGGCCGTTCCGACAGCGTCTTCGATTCGGCGACGGCGCGCTGGAAGCGCTCGTCCAGTTCGGCGCCGGTTCCGGCGCCCGATTCGTTTGCCTGGGCCATGAACTCCTCCTGCGGGTCGGTCGCAAGTATCATAGCCAGACGACGGTTCGAGGGGGGAGATGCATCGCGAACGGATGTCCGGCGTGGACCGCGCGTGGCTGCGCATGGACAGTCCGCGCAATCCGATGGTCATCGTCGGCCTGTTCTCGTTCGCCGAGCCGCTGGCTTTCGGCCAGCTCTCGCGCCTGTTCGCGCAGCGACTGCTGCGCTTCGAACGCTTCCGCCAGCGCGTAGAGGAAGACGTCACTGGCCATTGGTGGGTCGACGATCCGTCCTTCCGGCTGTCGAACCATCTGAAGCGGGTCCGGCTCGACGACGCGGGCGAAGCGGCGCTGCGCGAGCATCTCGATCGCCTGGCGGCGCAGCCGCTCGATTTCTCGCGTCCGTTGTGGGAGATGCACTTCGTCGAGCGTCCGGGAGCGCCGCCGGCGATGGCCATGCGCATTCATCACTGCATCGCCGACGGCGTCGCGCTGGTGCGCGTGATGCTCGCGCTGGCGGCCCAGGCGCCGCCCCCCCGGCGGCGCAAGCGCGCAGGGCCGGCCGACGAATCCGCGTGGCAGGCCTGGCTCGATGCAGCGGCAGAGGCCGCGCGCTCGTCGCTGTGGCTCGGCGGCGAGGTGTGGGCCGAGTCGAAGCGAACCCTCGAGGAGCCGGCCCACGCGCTCGATCTCGCGCGGGCCGGCGCCCGCGTCGTAGCCGACGCGGTAGCGATCCTCGCGATGACTTCGGATACGCCCACCAGCCTCAAAGGCGAGCCTCGCGGCATCAAGGCTTTCGCGTGGAACGATCCGCTGCCGCTCGACGAGCTGAAGCCAGTGTGCCGCGCGCTGGGCGCTTCGCTGAACGACGTCGTGCTCGCCTGCGCCACCGGCGCGCTGCGCCGCTATCTGCTGCAGCGGGGCGATGCGCTCGCGCCCGACGCCGAGTTTCGCGCGATGGTTCCGGTGAATCTGCGCGATCCGCAGGCCGAGCCGACGCTCGGCAACTATTTCGGACTGGCTCCGCTGGTGCTGCCGATCGGCATCGAGAGCCCGATCGAGCGCGTGCACGAGATCCGCGCGCGGATGCGCGAGTTGCGCGGCGGCTTCCAGCCGGCGCTGGCCTTCCTGCTGCTCGCGCTGCTCGGCCCGCTGCCCGCAGGGCTGCAGACCGTGGTGCTCGAATACCTGGCCGGCAAGGCGAGCGCGGTGATGACCAACCTGCCGGGGCCGACCGCGCCGGTGCAGCTCGCCGGCGCGCGCATCGGGCGGATGCTGTTCTGGGTGCCGCAGTCGGGCGACATCGGCGTGGGCATCGCGATCCTCTCGTACGCCGGCGCCGTCCAGTTCTCGATCCGCGCCGACACCGCCCTGTGCCCGGATCCGCAGTCGATCGTCGACGGTTTCGCGCCCGAGTTCGAGCGCCTGGTGCTGACACTGGCAATGCTGCCGAACGGGATGCTTGCCGGCGAGCCGCCCGCGCCCGGCGAGATCGAATCCATGCTCGGACTCCAATGGGCATGAGTGGCGCCGACGAGTCCGCCGATCCGGCGGACGTCGAACGCGCAAGCGAGGTGTTGCGCTTCTGGTTTGCCGGTTCCGACGGCAGCGAGACAGGCCTCGTGCGGCGACAGTGGTTCGCGAAGGACGACGCCTTCGACGCGAGCATCGCCGAGCCTTTCGATGCGCTCGTCGCCGATGCGATCGCCGGGCGCTGCGACGCCTGGGGCCACGACCGCCGCTGCGCGCCGGCGCTCGTCATCGTGCTCGATCAGTTCACGCGCAACGTCCATCGCGACACGCCGCGGATGTTCGCGGGTGATGCGCGCGCGCTCGCCGTTGCAAGGCGCATCGTCGCGCGTGGTTGGGACAATGACTACGATCCGCTGCTGCGCTGGTTCTGCTACATGCCTTTCGAGCACTCGGAATCGCTCGACGACCAGAACGAGTCGCTGCGCCTGTTCGGCGCCCTGCGCGACGACCCCCTGGCCGGCGGCGCCTGGCGCTGGGCCGCGCGCCACCACGAGATCATCGAGCGCTTCGGCCGCTTCCCCCATCGCAACGCGATCCTCGGTCGCCCCTCGACCCCCGAAGAGCTCGAGTTCCTGAAGCAGCCCGGCTCGTCCTTCTGATCCCCTTCACCCTTGACCCTGCACTGTTGTTACGCCTCCGCTTCGACCACCGCCTCGAACGTCTTGCCGACGCGCTGCTCGATTCCTTCGACGATGCGGGTCCCTTCGACGAGCGCGTCGTCGTCGTTCCCAGCACCGGAACAGGACGCTGGCTGCAGCAGCGCGACGCGCAGCGCCATGGCGTGAGCGCGCGCCTGCGCCCCGAGTTCGCCGGTCGCTGGCTGTGGAACACGATGCGCGCGGTGCTCGATCGCTTGCCTGCGCAGTCGCCGTTCGATCCCGAACGCGTTCGCTGGCATCTGCTGGCGCTGCTCGACGAGCTGCCCGAGGGCGACGATTTCGCGCTGCTGCGAAAGCGGCTGGGCGAGCGCGGATCGATCGCGCGACTGAGCGCGGCCGACGCCGTCGCGCGCGCCTTCGAGCGCTACCTCGCTTATCGGCGCGACTGGCTCGCCCGCTGGCAGCGCGGGCAGTGGGCCGAGGGGGAAGCCGCGCTCGACGTGCACGAGCCCTGGCAGCGCTGGCTGTGGAACCGCCTGCTCGAGCGGCTGCCCGGCGTGCGCGACGAGCATCCCTACGATGCCTTCGCGCGCGTTCTTGCCGAGGGCGATGCGGCGCAACTCGAACGCGCGCTCGGCGGACGACGGGTGGCGATCTTCGGGCGCGTCGATCTCTCGCCCGAGCAGTTCGCGCTCTTCGGCCGGCTCGCCGGCAGCATCGACGTGTCGATCTTCGCTCCGGACCCCTGCCGCGAGTTGTGGAGCGACCTGCTCGATCCGGCCTCGCTCGCTCGCGTGCGCGCGCAGCGGCCCGACGAGGCCTGGCTGTACGACGGCGAGCCCTCGATTCTCGGCAGCTGGGGCCGCGCGCATCGCGATTTCGTCGCACAACTGCTCGACCTCGAGGAGCGCTTCGGGGTGCAGGCCGAGGCGCCCGGGCGCGACGAGCCGCTCCCCTTCGACTCGCGCGATACGCGCGGCGACGCGCCGACCGCGTTGCAGGCGTTGCACGCCTCGGTGTTCCTGCGCAGCGACGCACCCTGGCGCGCATTGCGCGGGCTCGACGATTCGATTCGCATCGTCGGCACGCACGGCCCGGTGCGCGAGGCGGAGACCCTGCACGAGATCCTGCTCGAATGCTTCGCGACGATGCCCGGCCTCGCGCCGGCCGATGTCGTCGTGCATTGCGCCGACATCGAGACGGCGGCGCCGGCGATCGAAGGCGTGTTCGAAAGCGTTCCGGCCGAGCGCCGGATCCCGCTGGCGATCAGCGGCCGGCTGCGCGGCATCGATCCCGCAATCGACGCGGTCGAGGCGATCGTCGGCGCCGCCGTGCACGGCATCGACGCTGCGCGGCTCGATGCGCTGCTGCGCAACCCGGCGCTGGCCGAAGCGCTGTCGCTGGACGAATCCGAGGTCGACGCGCTGCTCGACGGCCTGATGCGCGCCGGTGCGCGACGCGGGCTCGACGCGCACGGCGGCGCGTCGAAACACAACCTGCAGGCGGCAACCGACCGCCTGCTGCTGGGCGCTGCGATCGGCGCCGAGCAGGTCTGCGGCGACCTGCTCGCCGTGCCCGGGGCGCAGGGCACGCGCGCCCGCGCGCTCGACGGCTGGCTCGCGCTGGCCGAAGCGCTCGGCCGGCTGCGCGCGCTCGCCTCGCGCCCGCGTCCGCCGCGCGAATGGTGCGAGGCGCTGGGCGACCTCGTCGAGACGATCTTCGCGCGCTCGCGCGCGCAGGCCGCGGTGCAGCGCCTGCGCGAAGCGATCGATCGCCTGGCCGCTTCGGGCGACGAGGCCGCGGGTGTCGTGCTCGACGCCGCGGCCTTCGCACGCGCCTTCGCGGACGCGATCGCACAAGGCGCGCCGGCCGCCGTACCCGGCGGCGCCGTCACGGTCGTGCCGATCGGAAGCCTGCGCGGCGTGCCCTATCGCGTGGTCTGTCTCTTCGGTTTCGACGAGCGATCGTTCCCGCGACGCGGCGCGCGCGACGAGATCGACCTGATGCGCCACGCGCCGCGTTTCGGCGACCGGCTCGTGCGCAACGACGACCGCGGCGCATTCCTCGATGCGGTGCTCGCCGCGCGCGAGCGTCTCGTCGTCTCCTGTCGCAGCCGCGATGCGCGCGACGACAGTCCGCTGAACCCGTCGCCGCTCGTCGTGGAACTGCTCGCCTGGCTGTCGGCGCGCCTGGGCGGCGACGAGCGCGCCGCGCCGGCGTCGATCCCTCGGGTGCGGCGCGGCGAGGGGAGCGGCGGGCCGGCGCTCGTCGAGTATCCATTGCATCCGTTCTCGCGACGCAACTTCGAGGGCGAGCATGCCGATCGGGCGAGCGAGTGGCTGGCAACCGCGCAGGCGGCGAGCACACCGCTCGCGAGCCGTGCCGAGGCGATCGGCGCGCTCTTCGACGTCGATGCGGCTCCCGGCGGTCTTTCCGACTCCGCTGCCGACTCCGCTCCCGACAACGCGATCGGCGCGCAGAACGCCGACGCCTCCGCGCACGCTGCGCAGCCGCACGCGTTCCCCGAAGCCGATGCGATCGTGCCGATCGAGCGCCTGCGCCGTGCGCTGTCCGATCCGGCACGCACGTGGCTCGCCGAGTCGCTGGTCGCCACATTGCCGGCGGACGACGACGAGCCGCCCGAACACGAGCCGCTGTGGCCGCAATCGGCGCGCGACGCGCGGCAGGTCCAGCGCTGCGTCGAGCGCCTGCTCGCCGGCGAAGAGCGTGCGCGCCTCGTGCGCGAGCTGCAATGCTCGCCGGCCACCCCCGCCGGAGCGGCCGGCGCGATCGACGCCGGCCAGACCCTCGAAGTTCGACTGGCGGAGGCCG